>JBBKWZ010000162.1:0-8088 GCA_037969195.1 Rubricoccaceae bacterium
CTGCACTCTGGCGTCGCCGTTCAGGTCGATGGGGAGCGGCTCGCTTGTGTTGCCGTCGTTGTCGAGGTCCCAGATATCGGCGGGAAGAAGGGACTGCCAGCCGTAATCCACGGCGGGGCTGCCGTTTCTGAGTCGTAGGTCGCCGTAGTCGTCGTCGTCCGTTCCCCATGTAACATCCGGACCGGGATCGGGGTTGCGGACGAACATGGGATCGGCGTCAAGGATGTCCGTGCCAGGCGCGTAGCCGCCGGCGACGAGCGAGCGGGTCACTTGCGGGCCCGCGCCCTGGGCTAGGAAGATCTCGCGGCCGGCGGGGGCACTATCGCCCCAAAGAATAGTGTTCTCGACGCGGGTCGTGCCTGCATTGAACGTGTAGATCCCGCCGCCTTCCATTGATGCCTCATTGTAAGCAATCGTTGAGTTGACGACGTGGACATTGTCGGGCTCCAACACCACGAGGCTCATACCGCCCCCACGCTTGCTTGAATTGCCGACCACAACGCTATTCACAATCACCGACGCGTTTCCCCCCGGAGACGGAAGATCGAACATGAGTCCACCGCCGCCGCCGGGGTTAGAGCCATTGGCCCGGTTTCCTACGAAGGTGTTGCCGATGATTGTTACTGCCGAACTATGTACATACATGGCACCGGCAGAACCAGCGGCGACATTCTGCGCAAAAAGGCAGTCGATGAAAACTGCTTCCGAGAAGTCGGCATTGACTGCGCCACCCGTGCTGGAGACCGACTCATTGCCTCGAAACGTGGTGCGAACGAATATTGGATCGGCGTTATCGATTGACGCACCCGCCCCGCCGTTTACGCTTTGGTTTTTTTCAAAGAGGCAGTCCTCGAAGACTGGTGCCGCGCCATCCTCAATGAGTAGAGCCCCATGAGTTGCATTCTCTCGAAATGTCACGCGCAGGAACGTCGGGCTGCTCGCATCCACGAATACTGCGACGCCAACATTCTCTTCAAATACGCTGTCTTCAATAAGAGCCGTGCTTCCACCGACCAGATAGATTGCGGCTGTCACATTGTCTCGGAATTGCGTCCTGCGAATAATCGGGGCTCCTCCGTCTATATACATTCCACCACCAAACGCACCATTCTCTTCAAAAACACAGTCCTCAATCACAGGCGAGCCGCCTGCCAGGTAGGCCCCACCTCCGCGCTGCACGCCACCTCCTGCAGCAATGTTTGAACGCACGGTCGTATTGCGAATCGTCGGGCTGCCTGAAAGGATCAGTATGCCAGCTCCTCGATCGTTTGGCGCGCCCGAAGCGTCTGCTTTCCCCTCCTCTACGGTGAGGCCGTCGAGAACCGCCGTTGTGCTGGTTTCGATTGCGTTTACAACATGGTAGCTATTGTCGAGGTTGTCGCCCGGCGTACCGATGTCACCGCTGAGAATTGACTCATGGACCGTCCAGTCCCGTTCGTCGCGGGTGGTTTCAGTCCCATCAAATCCGCCGTAAAGTGCTACTCCGTCAGGAAGCACGAAGGATACCGCTCGGTCTGTGCCATCCGTTGGCAAATAGGTACCCTCGGCAATCCAGACCTCCCAACCATCCGTGGCCCAAGCCAGCGCACTTTGTAAATCCGTATAGGCGTCCGCCCAGAGCGCACCTGTGTTTCCGCCCGTCGCGTCGGCATCAACATAGATCACTTGCGCCTGAGCGGACCCATACGAAGCAAGGCTCAGGACGAACCCAACAGCTGCGAGTGAACGCCGGGCGTTCGTCAACGTCATCAGGAAATCGTTAAGCGCGGCATCAACGTACGCATGCGCCTTCTTTCAGACTAGGCAGCTTTTTCCGCCAGCATCCCCTTCAACCGCTGGATGCTGCCTACGGGTGATGGATCTACGCGCTGGCGCATGGCGAGCCAGAAGCTGGCCCAGTCGCCGAGCTGGATGAGCGAGCACATACGTGCGAGGCGGCTCTCGCCCTCCGATTCCATGTCGTACCACGCGCCTACGTAGGGTTGGACGATCTCTCGCGTGATGTCCATGCGGCGCTGAATCTGCGGGTGGTCGTCGCGGTCGCGGAGCACTATCACAACCATTCGCCCGGCAATCTCGGGTGGCGCGGCCTCGAAGCTCATGATCTCGTTGTGGTCGAGTTCAGGGAAGAGATGCCCAACGGCTGAAGTTTTAGCGTTCTCGTGGATTTGCGTCCGCCAGCGGAGGTTAACAGCCTCCAGAAGCCCAACGCCGCTATAAATGACGGGCAGATTCCCGTGCAGGGCATCCGCCACCTCCAGCGATGGATTCGGGCCCATGTGGGCATAGTGGGTGCCCCGTTCGCGAAGCGCTTCCAGCGTTTCGGCCAGGTCGGCGTCTGAGACTGAGGTGAGTCCAAAAGCCTTCGCCATCCGGAGGACCACGCCAAAAGAGTAGCCCAACGCAGCGCGCGGCTGCAGCCCTCCCGAAATCTCAATCCACTTGAGGCCGTGCTTCTCGGCGAGAACCCTCGCTTCACCGCCGGACGTAACCACCGCGATCGTGGAATTACGCTCCAGTGCCTGAACGAAAGCAGAAAGTGTTTCCTCCGTGCCCCCCGAGTACGTCGAGACGATAACCAGCGTCTTCTCTCCAATCCATCCGGGCAGATCGTATCCGCGGATACACTGAAACGGAATGGTGCATTCAGGTTCGATGAGCGTCCGCACGAGGTCGCCACCAATCGCGGAACCGCCCATACCGCAAACGATCACACCATCGAACTGCTCGGCACTGAATCCGAAGTCATCCGCCGCCGCGCCTTTCTGCCACCCCTCCTCGAGGTGATCAGGAAAGCCCTTAATGGCCGCGTGCATGTGGCCGGGATCCAGTCTTTCCAGTGTTTCTGCGAGAGTCATCGTATCAGATTTTGTTGAATCAGGAATCGGGATTGATGCCCAGCATGGCGGCGAGGTCAGCGTTGTGCCCGTGAATCCAGCGATTGAGCAGCTGCACGACTGCCGCGGCGTCGGGCTGCGACAGCGCATCCTCGGCGAAGGAACGAGCTTCCTCGTACGTCATCGCCCGAACAACGCGTTTTACGAGTGTGAGGTAAGCCGGAGAGGCACTGAGAGTATCCAGACCCAAGCCCACCAGTAGAGGCGTCACGCGTGGGTCGGCGGCCATCTCGCCGCAGAGACTCACGGGAATACCAGCGGCCTGTGCAGCATCCACTGTTCGCTTTATCAGTGCCAAGACTGCTGGATGTAGTTCGCTGTAAAGCCCAGCTACGAGGTCATTTCCACGATCCACGGCCAACGTGTACTGCGTCAAGTCGTTCGTACCGATCGAAAAGAAGTCGGAGACCTTTGTGAAGCGACCAGCCATCAATGCGACGGCGGGCGTCTCCACCATTATCCCTACGGGGACGTCCTTGTCGTGTGGCACGCCTTCTTCCGCGAGCTCGGCTTTCACCTCCTCGACGACTGCCCTGATCTTGCTCACCTCTCTGATTGCCGAAATCATAGGAATCAGTATGCGCACGGGGCCTTCCGCACTCGCACGAAGTATCGCCCGAAGCTGTGGACGAAGTAGATGGGGCTTGTCGAGCAGAATGCGGACACCCCGCCATCCGAGGAAGGGATTGGCTTCACGATGCGCCATGGGGAGGAGCTTGTCCCCGCCAAGATCGATTAGCCGAAACGTTACTGCATGAGGAGCAGCCGCGCGTACAACATCCCGGTAGATATCGAACTGTTGCTCCTCGTTCAGAGCCCTCCCATGCGTGAGAAAAAGCATCTCGGTTCGGAAAAGCCCAACACCTTCCGCTCCGTATTCAAGCAGGAGCGGAAGCTCCTCGCGAAACTCCAGATTGGCCTGCAACTGAATATGACGGCCATCCTGCGTCTCAGATGAAACTGCGGCGATCGCTCCACTTTCGGCGGAAAGCGCCAGGTAACGCGCTCGCTTCTCCTGATAAGTCGCGAGTGTCTCGGCGTCCGGATTGAGAATGACGATCCCGGAGAAGCCGTCGAGAATGAGCGTATCGCCTGCATGAACGATCTCCGAGAGCCCATGCAGCGACACAGCGGCAGGCACCCCAAGCGCTCTCGCCATTATGGAGACGTGCGACGTTGGTCCACCAAAGTCGAGCACGCAGCCCAGAATTCCACGACGGCTAAAAAGAAGAACATCCGCGGCCGTGAGATTCTCGGCAACCACGATGTGTTCGGCGTCGATTCTCGAAAGCGCCTTCTCTTGCCTCAGATTTCGTAGTACACGATTTTGAACGTCCACGATGTCAGCCGCGCGCTCGCGAAGGGACGCACTTCCTACCGCCTCCATACGTTGACGATGCCTGTCCAGGACGGACTGCACGGCATAGCCTGCCGTGTGCTTTTGTGACCGAATTAGATCGATAGCAACTTCGTAAAACGACGCGTCGCGAAGCATGAGAAGCTGCGCGTCGAATATGGCGCCTGAGCTGGCGCCGAGCTTCTCGTGCGCAACGGCTACAATCTTCCGCAACTCCCTCTCTGAGCGCGTGATAGCTGTATCCAGACGCTTTATCTCGCTCTCTATCTCGCTCGACTCCAACAGTTCGGATTCAGCCTGAAACGCCTCTCCTTCGTAACGGTAGACGGGGCCGATTGCGATGCCCGGCGCGACACCGATTCCGCCGAATTCCATCATCCCGCCTTCGCCATCAGCCGGGGAGTCCGGCCGACTATTCTGCGGCTCGTTGGGGAATAGAGAGACAGGCATGGAGATCAGACGGGCTCCCCGAATCCACGTTCGAACACGGCCGCCATTGCGTCTGCCGCTTCAACTTCGTCAGGACCGTCAAAAAGCAATTCGAGTGTCGCACCCTGTTCTGCCGCAAGCGTCATCACGCCGATAATGCTTTTGCCGTTGATCTCGTATCCGTCCTTGCGGATGAAGAACTCGGATTTGAACCGCGAGCCTTCACGCACGATCATCGACGCCGGACGCGTATGAATTCCGGCGCGGTTTCGAACGGTTACTTCGCGGACATGCATGGAATATGGTGGCAGCAGATTGCTCGCGGAAAATACGCGTTGGGTCGGTCAGGAACCGAAGAGACAATTCTCGCTAGCGGGCTCGTCGAAGCAGCCCGTCGACCATGCTGCGAACCATGTTTGTGGCTCTACTTACGGGGAGAGATTCTAACCTGGCTAACCCAGCACGGTAGTTCTCTTCGACCGCTTCTCCTGCTTCTTGAAGCACGCCCAAAACCTCCATTCGCGCACGCGCTTCCGGCACAGCCGATGCATCGAGCCCACCATTCTTGACTATCCGCGCGAACCAGGAATGCTCTTGACCTTCTGCGCATTCCAGGGCGCGCAGAAGCAAAAACGTCTTCTTCCCTTCCAGCAGGTCCCCGCCGATAGTTTTGCCCCACTTCGCGTCGTCTGCGGTGAGATCCAGCAAGTCGTCCTGAATCTGAAACGCGCGTCCGAGATCACGTCCCGCATGGGCAATATTTTCGCGTGCCTCTGCATCCGCCCCACCTATCAGCGCGCCAATTTCGAGAGCGGCTTCAAGCAGAGCTGCCGTCTTACGTTCGATCATGTCTACATACTCGAAAACGCTCACATCTGACCGCTTCTCGAACGCCATGTCCATTGCCTGACCCTCGCACAACCGCGCGACCATTTTGTGGAAAATGCGAATGACTTCGGCGGTCCGATCTGTTTCCACCTGCGCCAGCAAATCGTAGGCAAGTCCCATCATCAGATCGCCGCTGAGTATGGCTGTTGGCTCATCCCAGCGAACATGTACCGTGGCCCGGCCTCGTCGTTCATCCGCGTGATCCATGATGTCGTCGTGGACCAGCGTGAAATTGTGAAAAACCTCCATGGCCAAAGCGGCAGGCACAGCTTGCTTCAGAGTGTCGTCACCACCGAAGGCCTCGGCAGCCAACAACGTGAGAAGGGGCCGAACACGCTTGCCGCCACCCTCCAAAACGTAGCGAACTGGGGCGTATAGCTCCGCAGGTTCGGCAGGAAAATCTAGCGTGAGGAGGCCTTGCTCAACACGCTCTTTCAGTGCTTTCAGGTAGGACGTCGCCTCTTCTGAATTCGATGCTTCTGCCACGATTCAAGCTTCGCTTTCGACGGCCGACAACGCTTCTTCTACGCGCTCGCGGACCTCGTCCAACTCGCCCATTCCGTTGACTTCCACCAAGCGGGCGTTCTGCTTAAAGAAATCCTCCAGGGGCAGGGTCTTGGTGTGGTACTCCGTCAATCGTTTGAGGATGGCTTCGGGCTGGTCATCTGATCGATGCTGAAGCCTGTCCTGCGGAATACTCGCAGGTGGCGGGTTGAAATCGAGATGGTAAATCTCACCCGTTTCCTTGTCCGTTCGGCGTCGGGAAAGGCGTTGCACAATATGCTCTCCGGGCACCCTCAGGCGAAGAACGCAATCCAGTGGTGCATCGTTTTTCTTGAGCGTATCGAGAATGAACTCGGCCTGTTCTATCGTGCGCGGATATCCATCTAGGACGAACCCGTTGTACCCGATTTCGCCAAGCTTCTCTGCCACGATTCGGTTCACCACATCATCCGGGACTAGTTCTCCCGCCGTCATGTAACCGTTGGCCTCGATGCCAACAGGCGTCCCGTTCTTGACGGCTGCGCGGAGCATGTCGCCCGTCGAGAGATGCAGGAGATTGCGATGCTCAGCAAGAAGTTTGGCTTGCGTGCCTTTCCCTGCTCCTGGGGGCCCAAATAGAACGAGGCGCATGGATTCTGTAATCGATTTTAGTGTTGCATAGGAGGCAACGGAAGTTAGCCTTCTACGACATTCCACCTCACGAACGATCCGTGCAGAATGCGGCGTGAATCGCAAACTTTTGGCTGAACCGCTCCACCCTGATCATTGCGAGCCCGCGTCTCCGCGGTCACAATTACAATCCACAAGAAAGCGGCGGGGGAGTACGCCTCCCCCGCCGCCTGGCGTCATTGCAATGACTTGGGTGCTTAGACCTGCTGGGCGCTGATGCGCTCGAAGGCTACCTGGGCGTCTTCTTTGCCCTGGACCTTCTCGACGACTACGTCGCCAACCTTGATCTCGTACCAGCCGCCACCGACGGCTTCCATGACGAGTTCGCCGGTTGTTGCAGCGGTCGCTGTCTTGAGCTTCGCGATCTTCTTGGTCAAGCGCTCAACGCTTGCCGTGAGTTCAGAGATCTCTTCGCGCGTAGGCACGCCGATCTTCTTCATCACGACGGCTACGGCGTCCTGGATGCGATCCTCAACCTTGTCGGATGCTTCCTCGGCCATGTACTTGGCGTCGTTCACGCGGCCCTTTACGGCCTCCGATACTTTCTCGGTATTCGTGTCAAGCTGCTTGCGCATCTTCTTCACCTGGTCCGTGCCGAAACCCTTGAACTCAACCTTCTCGCCCCGCTTGACGAGCTTGTTGAAGAAGCTCGAACCTTCGTCACCGGCAATGGCGAATGCGCCGAGACCGGCGTTGAAGATTTTTTGAGCTGAATCGGTCACGTTCCCTGTGAGGTCCGTAATGCCCTTCTGAGCTGATTCCGTAGTGGTCTTGACGAGCGAGATTGCTTCGTCGGCGGTTTTCTTGATCTCCTCTTGGAGCTGCTTAGTCTTGGTCATGGTGTGTTTTGGTTTGGGGGGTTGGAATGCGCTGTGAGGCGCTTTTGTATTGTCGAAAATGGTTAGTTGGCGTCCGAAGGCTCCTCCTTGATGTCTCCAAGTGCTGCCTCCAGCGCATCGAGCCGGTCGCGTAGGCTCGCCATTTCGGCGCGCGTATCGCTGATTGGAACGGCCGGCTTCAGCTTGCTGATGGAACGATGAACGAATTCCGTCGCGCCGTCCTTCGCCTTGCCTACCGCTTCTTCTCCAGCCTTCAGCGTGGTCTCTCCTATGCGGATGAGATCATGGAGGAAGCCTGTTGAGAGAATGCTTTTGCCCTTGCGGCCCTCTTCAGAAATAATCTGGGTGAGGATCGTCGCCGTTACATCGTCGCCTGACTTGTTGTCGACTACCTGTAGCTGCTGGCCTTCGCGGATCCAGCCTGCCAGCTCCTCAAGGGAGACGTAGCTGCTATTCTCCGTGTCGTAGAGCTTGCGGCTTCCGTAGCGTTTGATGAGGCGTGGCA
>JBBKWZ010000163.1:0-9493 GCA_037969195.1 Rubricoccaceae bacterium
GACGACGGCGGATTGACGTGGTCCGTCGTAGGTGAATTGCCAGCTGAGGTGAATGGCGGAGGGATACATACGAATGACATACTGATTGGGCCGAACGAGCATCTCTATGTTGCCGTGGGGCGTGCAGGCCCCGAACCTGAGTGGGTGTACCGCAGCACGGAGCCGGTGGTGGTTGCCAACGAGCCAGAAGCGCCGCCACATCCAACTTCCGAACACCTCGTCGTCTACCCCAACCCGGCACGGGACTTCATCACCATTGAAACAGATGCCGACGAAGTCGAGATCATTGATGTGCTGGGGCGCGTGGTTCTCAGAACAAGAACGAACGGGCAGATCAACTTGACGAGTCTACCTGCCGGGGTGTATTTGGTAAGAGCCGGTGCGTCAACGCAGCGGATAACGCTGATTCTCTAGCGCAACCGCCATACCGACACGGACGAATCTCAAAACGCCAGCGTCTCAAACCCTAAATCCGGCGACAGGCGCAGCGCGGGTGCAGGAAAGTGGACGAGTTGAAGCCAGGGCACGATGGCCTCCCACACCTTTCCTTCGATCGGCAACCCGGCCGGTTCAAAATCGAGGCCTACATACACGGCGCTATCGTCATAACCGAATCGAGTGCTGCCGTTGCGGGCACCATAGCCTACTGCGAGGTTCAGCCAGGGTGGGAGGTAGCGTTGCGCAGACTCTGGTGCCAGGCCGTTTGGGTTCACAGTGACCCACGCCGTCTGCCCCTCGTAGTCGCATGTATAATCGCAGTCATCGCCCGACGACAGGTAGCTCATTTTCAGATGGATGTGCTCCAGCTCGGGTACGAAGGCGCGCCCCGCAAACAGGCTCGCTCCAACTGCATTGGCCGCCACGTCGATGGGCGAGAAGCTTTCAAAGCGACCGTAGCCATCGAGCACTTCGTAGTACAGCATCCCCGTAAAACCCGATGCGGCACCCAACAGTGCTGCGTTTTGCTCGTCATGGCCAGCCCACCGGTAAGCCGCAGCGAAGCCCTGCGACATAAAGTGCGTGAAGTAGACGTGTCCGAATTTGTCGGCCCACCGGGCGTACGACCAGTCGTTCTCCACTGTGAACGGGCCAGTTAGTCGGCGATCATCCTGAGTACGCCGGGAGAGTTCGCTAACCGCAAAGCCCACACCTAATCCGACAACAGCATAGGTGCGGAAAAGCTGTGGCTCCTTAGCGGGATGCAGCCACGCCAGAGGAAATGTAGTTGTCCGCGGATCAGACGAGGCTGAGTCTGCGACGCTGTGTTCTCCGGTAATCGTGACGTTCGTCGAATCGAGCAGCACGTCCTGGGCGTTCCCGGAGATCGCAGCAACGAGTCCCAGGATTACCGGCAGGATTCGGAATGTGGACAATTCGGGGCTCGTTTGCGTGCAGATCGGCGGTACGGGTCAATAAACCTACGGCGAGTTAGTTCGACAATCGCTGAGTTTTAGAGGTGGGCGAGGTTAGGGGCGCCGAACGTATCGTGAGCGTCGTTTTTCCACTGTTTCGGAATTATGACGAACGCATGCGCTCGACGTTGACGTGCATCGGAGCCCCGTATCTTGGGGCAGTTTTTCGCCTTCATCCTTGATGCCTGACCGACCTCGCCGCCGCACAAAAATCGTCTGCACCCTTGGTCCAGCGACGTCATCTCGCGAAGCCATCCGGGCGTTGATCGCCGCGGGAATGGATGTAGCCCGGCTTAATTTTTCGCACGGCAGCCACGACGATCATAAGCAACTCATCAACCTCGTCCGCGAAGAGGCGGCTTCGGCGGGTCGCGTCGTTCCCATCCTGCAGGACTTGCAAGGGCCGAAGATTCGCATCGGCGAAATCAAGAAGGGCGGGGTGCTGCTCCACAAAGGACAGACGTTACGACTTACGGCCGAGTTCATGGATTTCAGCACGCGGAAGAAAGTTTTCGTCTCCTATCCGCCTCTTGCTAGCGCCGTTGATATTGGGGGGCGCATTCTCGTAGACGATGGAAATATTGAGCTCCTGGTGGTTGGTGTTGACGGCGATGAAGTCAAGACGGAAGTGGTGGTCGGTGGTGTACTGCGTTCCCGCAAGGGCGTCAATCTGCCGCAAATCCGTTCTTCCAGCCCGTCGTTGACCGAGAAGGATCTCGTCGACTTGGAGTTTGGATTGGCACATGACGTTGACTTTGTGGGGCTTTCGTTTGTGAGATCTGCCGCGGACGTCGAGGAACTCACTGCCAAAATCAGGGAGAGTGGGAAAAACGTCGGAGTCATCGCCAAAATCGAGAAGCCGGAGGCTGTCGATGACTTCGACAACATTGTCGCAAGTGCCGATGCAATTATGGTGGCGCGTGGGGATCTCGGGATTGAGATCCCAATGCAAAACGTCCCAATCGTTCAGAAACAGCTCATCCGGAAATGTTTACAGGAATCCACACCGTGCATCACGGCCACACAAATGCTGGAGAGCATGATCGACAACCCTCGTCCGACCCGTGCGGAAGCCAGCGACGTGGCCAACGCAGTGCTGGATGGATCCGACGCGGTCATGCTGTCTGGCGAAACGGCGGCAGGTAAGTATCCCGTGCGCGCGGTTGAGGTGATGGATGAAATTATCCGTAGCGTTGAAGGGCAACGGCGTGGACTCGGCGGACAGGAAGCGGCGAATGAAGGCATCCATACTGATCAACGGATTACGGAAGCGATCTCCTTCACCGCTGTAAAACTTGCAGAGGATGTGGAGGCCAATGCATTGTGCTGCCTTACGCACTCTGGGGCGACCGCTCGAGCTATCGCCCGCCACCGCCCTGAAATGCCGATCTACGCTTTTACTGATGATCCGCGGGTTGTCGGAAAGCTCGCATTGATCTGGGGGACGGAGGGTATCGCCATCCCGGTCCAGGAGCATACCGACGATGGCATTAGCGCCGTTCATCTTGGCTTACTGAGGCGCGGCCTCGCGTCACCTGGAGATCGGATTGTTGTGACGGCTGGGCTACCTTTGCCTGTTAAGGGCCTCACGAATATGGTCCATGTCAGCACCTTAGGCGGCGAGCATGACGTAGGCTGAGATCAGCTATTGGCGGGAGTTCTCCAGATCGTCAGAATATCGCAGGGCGATATAAAAGGCCTCGCCACGCGAAAGGGCAATTCCGTATCATTCGGCACGTTTCCAATTAGTCTCTGGCATATCGAGCAATTAGTCTCTGGCATATCGAGCTTGATACGCGTACCCACTATTCTGCATTGCACTTCCATTCATGCACCGCGCATTCAGGGTTTCCACAGGGCTGTGTGCCGTCCTGATTCTCGTCGTTCTTCTGCCGGGATGTCGGCAGGGGACATTTATAGGGAACCGCTACAACAACTTCCGCGCTTACTACAACACGTTTTATAACGCGCGCAGAGCCTTTGACGTTGGCGAGGAAGCCATTGAGCGATCCGAGCGCCAGATAGACCGAAGTCGGTTCATCTCGGTCTTCCCGGCCACGCAACCGGGAGCGCCAACATCCGGTGGGCAGTTTGAGCAGGCCATCGAAAAGAGTGCTGATCTGTTACGGGAACGCCCCGATTCTAAGTGGGCAGACGACGCACTGTTACTGATTGGAAAGGCCTATTTCTATCAGAACAACGTTGTAGGTGCGGAAGCCAAATTCCGTGAGACGATTCTTGCCGCCCTTGAACGCGATCAGCCCGAGCTGGTTGACGAATCTCGATTCTGGCTTGGTCGCACACTGGTGGCTGGCGAGCGATATGACGAAGCCGTCTCAATTCTCCAAGAGGGATTGGCCCGGCCGGGTATCGAAACGAAGTGGAGTTCCAAGTTGTACCTGGCCCTCGGCGAGCTTTACGTTCAGCAGCGAAAGTGGTCCGATGCGGCCGCGGCTCTCCGCTTGGGTATTCCCACGACCGAACAAAACGACCTTTCCGGTCGGGCGCAGTTCCTTCTCGGCCAGGTCTTGGAGGCAGACGGTAGGTACGCCGAGGCAGCCGAAGCATACCGAGAGGTAGGTCGGCATCGCCCTATTTACGAGTTGAGTTATGCCTCAAAACTTAGCGAGGCATTGGTTCTGGGTGTCGACGCAGGGGACACGGAGTTTGCTTTGGAGCAGATCAGGCGGATGCGGCGCGATGACAAGAATTTCCAGAACCGGGCAGAGGTCGAACTTGCCTACGCCCGCCTTCTCGCTGCGGCGAATCGCCCCTCGGATGCGCAGGAGCGATTTGAAATGCTGCTTTACGATGAGGACTTCAGGTCGAATAATGTTCGGGGCGAGGTCTACTATCGCTACGCCGAGTATTTCCGCGATGACGCCAACAACTATGTCCGTGCGGCGGCCTACTTTGACACAGCCGCGACCAACGTTCGGATCGAGCCGGGACGAGAGGAGTTGGTGACGCGAGTCGCTTTGAGGGATGTACGCCGGAATGCAGACGTATATCGCACTTACGCGTCTATAGCCTCTGAGCTGGCAGAAGCTGATTCCTTGCTTTATCTCGGGAGTCTTAGTTCGGAGCAATTCCGAGAAGCCATCGCCAGTATTGAAAGACAGAGATTGATTCAATGGGAAGAGGATCAGCGTTTACTCGCTGCACGAAGAGCCGAGCAAGGGTTTGGGAACACGCCTATTACGCGGACGGGTGAGTTCCCGGCCGAGTCCGACGGATCGCGTGCCGGCCTGGGCGGTGACCCGGGTTCCACGGGTATCGAAGTAGGGTTTCTCAACTATAGAGATCCAGCCCGAACTCAGGATGCGATGCTCGCATTCGAGCGAATCTGGGGCGATAGGCCCCTCGCACCGAACTGGCGCCGTATCCAGGCGCTTCAATCTGCTGTAATAGCCGGGCGTGGCCCCGAAGAAGGAGGAGACCAGGGACTGAACGGACAGGGGGCTTCAACAGGCCCTACGCCCCTCGATATTTCCAACGTTCCCCGAACGGAGGAAGCCCAAGCCAGGCTTCGAGGTGATCGCGCGGAACTACGATACGAGCTTGGCAACGTGTTTTTCCTCTCGTTGGCCAAGCCAGATTCCGCCGCGCACTGGTATCGGCTTGTCATCGGAGATGATGTTGGATTGCCTGTAGTGACCCGTGCCAAATATGCTCTGGCGGAGGTGCTCGGTATTCAAGGCGAGAATTCAGAAGCCGAAGAGCTTTATAGGCAGGTCGCCGACGAGGACCCGCGGTCCCCTCAGGCCGCCCAGGCGCGCGAACGGCTCGGATTGCCGCCGCTCGAAGAAAGCACGATCGTGAACACACATGAGCTCGCCGAAGAAGCCTATAGTAGAGCGTACCAACAATGGCGCCAACGTGCATATGAAGGCGCGCTTGGACAAATGCTGGCTCTGGGGGCGCGGGCATCCGATGATGACGTTTCACCACGGGCATTGTTAGCGTCAGCGGTCATTTTCTCCGAATGGGCGAGGGATGTCGGAATGGATTTGGAGAGAGGTATTCCGGGTGAGCTCGTTCCTGAGCAATTGCTTGATGAAGCGCAAGAATTCCCCCAAGGCTCTCCAGTTCCGTCAAGTGAGGTTCCGGCACTGCCACTTGAACCGGGAGAGGAATCATTGGACAGTGCAGCCGATGAAATGGAGACGGATCCTGACATGATGGGGCTGACGCCGACGCCACAAATCAAACCGACAGTCAACGAATTGCCGGAGACTGCGATAGCGGATCTCGCATCCGAATCTCCGGACGGCCAGGATGACGCCTTAGCCAACGATTCGCTTGCCTTGAGTTTGCACGATAGCGAGCCAAGTCATGTCGACTCGCTAAAGATTCCTTCGACGACATTCACATCCTTCGATAGCGCCGCCGATGAGATCATCCCCCTGGATTCTCTAACTGAGAGCTTGGAGGGTGCGAACGCAGATACAACTGAAGTTGCTTCGAGCCAGGAAGCCTTGGAGGAAGACTTTGGGCCGTACCTAAAACTTGTTGACCTTTACCAAATCATTGAGTCTCGCTACGCCGGGACGCAATACGCTCAGCGTGCTCATGCGTTAAGACAGGGGTTGCTTCGCGGCTACGGCGACGGTATTGCTGGCGATGATCCTTCTGTCGGCGAATCAGGCGTAAATGAGCCGGAAGAGCCCGAACTGGACGGGGATTATGGAGTTCGAGGAACGGTGCCGCTAAATCCAGAAATCGGTGGCTTCACGTGGAAAGTTGCGTCCGTACCCAGCTCTCTAGCGGCGATTTCGATGCTTCGTAATTTTAGCGATGGTGGATTTCGGGCTGGCGCCTCCGAAACGCAAAACAACGGAAGAGCAGTTTACTCTTTACTAATAGGCCAGTTCGCTTCTGAAGAGGATGCTGAGGCTGCACGTTCGCTGCTTCCCGCCACCGGCGTCGGTCGCGATCTCGTAGTTGTCTCAATGGATGGGATGACTCTCCTTGCGATTGAGGACCTGGAGGCTCTCACGCCACCCGAATGACGAAGGCTGGGTGGAGACGGAACTTGCCTGCCAGGGCCGCTGTTGGCCTCGTCTTTCCGGACGTGGCCTTGGTTGGCCGCGATTAACGCGTAAAATCTAGTCTATGGCGCAGCCCGAGCGCGACTTCCTCAACCCACGTGACGGTGATAAAAAGCCCGACTCACGACCAAATGGGAAGCGGCCCCGCTTTTCACTAAGTGGGTTTTACGTCCTCGTCTTTGTATTGCTGGGCCTCTTGGCGCTCCAGACTTTCTTCTGGACAGGCGGCGGCAGGGAAGTTGATTACTCTGAGTTCCTGGAGCAGGTTGAGGCCGGATACGTCGCCGAGATGGTGATTTCTGACGACGTGGATGTTCGCGGTTTTTATACGCCGGAATCCATCGAAGAGGGACACGTCGAGGCCGCAGAACCACCGCGTTCCTTCCGTCAGGACGACCCGGCGAAAGCGCAACGCCGATTCTCTACGACCAAGCCTACCGACCATGACCTCACGCAATTTCTTACGGAGGTGAACGCGCGCCGTGTGGCCGAAAACCTCACGCCAATTGATTTCAGTGCACAGTTCACCGACACGTGGATTGGCAATCTGATTTCGTGGCTGTTTTTCCTTGGGCTGATTGTGGTGTTTTGGTTGTTTATCCTAAAGCGAATGGGTGGTCCGGGTCAGCAAGTTCTCAACATTGGGAAGAACAAAGCTGTGCTATTCGATGCGATGGACGGCCAGCAATTGTCCTTTAAGGACGTCGCCGGGCTAGATGAGGCGAAGGATGAAGTGGAGGAAGTCGTCGAATTTCTCCAGAACCCGAAGAAGTTTACCCGGCTGGGCGGCAAGCTTCCCAAGGGCGTTCTACTAGTAGGACCTCCGGGAACAGGCAAGACGCTCCTTGCGAAGGCGGTCGCTGGCGAAGCTGGCGTGCCATTTTTCTCGCTTTCAGGCTCCGATTTCGTAGAGATGTTTGTTGGCGTCGGCGCCGCGCGCGTTCGCGACTTATTCAAGCAGGCGAAAGAAAAGGCGCCATGCATCATTTTTATCGATGAGATCGACGCCATTGGGCGCACTCGGGGGAAAGGGGCAATTGTAGGTGGGAACGACGAGCGGGAGAACACGCTCAACCAGCTCCTCGTCGAGATGGATGGATTCAATACCGACAAGGGCGTGATCATCATGGCTGCCACCAATAGACCGGACGTATTGGACTCGGCTCTACTCCGGCCTGGTCGCTTCGATCGGCAGATTATGATTGACCGCCCGGACCGCGTCCAGCGAGCTGCAATCTTCAGGGTTCACACGCGTAATCTGACGATCGCGGAAGGGATGGATATGGAGCTGCTGGCCAACATGACACCTGGCTTTGCAGGTGCCGAAATCGCCAACGTCTGCAACGAAGCAGCATTGCTTGCGGCTAGAGATGGCAAGGACTTTATTGAGGCGATTGATTTTGAGAAAGCCATTGATCGTGTGATCGGAGGGCTTGAGAAAAAGAACAAACTGATCTCGCCCGAAGAAAAACAAATCGTGGCCTACCACGAGGCTGGGCATGCCACCATCGGGTGGTTCTTGGAGCACACAGACCCCGTTATAAAGGTCTCTATCATCCCACGGGGAATGGCTGCGCTTGGGTTCGCTCAGATGCTACCAGATGAACGATATATAATAACTGAGCAGACGTTCCTGGACCGAATGACGATGGCGATGGGCGGGCGAGCGGCGGAGGAAATCATCTTTGATCACCTCTCAACCGGTGCCCAGAGTGACCTGGAACTCATAACAGGAGTGGCCTACGCGATGGTTGTTCAGTTTGGGATGAGTGAATCTGTTGGCCACATCAACTTCAATGTGGCGAAAAGACAGGAGATGCAGTTCTATAAACCGTACTCCGACAAGACCGCGGAGTTAATTGACGCAGAAGTCAAGCGCATCATTGATGACATCCATCTGCGAGCGCAGCAGATTCTGGTTGAGAAGGACGAGGTATTCCGTACGCTGGCAGAAGCCTTGATTGAGAGAGAAGCACTCAACGAGAATGATCTGAAAGAGATTCTCGGTGAACGTCCCTTTAAGCGTCCAATCTATGATCGCCCAGTTGATGCGGAAGGCCTGCCGGTTAACAACCCGAACGATAATGTGCCGCGGGTTGATGCTTCCGCAGTTGATCATACGGCATCAAATGGGAGTGCAGATGTGGGTGGAGATGGAGCGCTCGACTCTGACGGCGAGCCTCTAGGTACTGAGCACGACAGAACTGGCGACGCGCTCACGTAGGACCGAGAGCGCCAAGTACGACGGGGGCAGGCTCAGCATTGGCGGGAAGTTATAAACTGGTCTACTGATACATAACATTAGCCGCCGTTCGCTGAAGCTTTACACCGAAACGGCTCAAATAGGCCTCTTCGCCGGATTTTGATGAAGGGTCAAGGTTGAGGTTGAGGGCACGACCTCCGTATCTTGCGGTTCTGGGCGTTCGTCAGATGGTTCAATCTGGCGACGCGGCTCAACCCATAAACTCGCGTTATCACGTGCCTACAATTCAACAACTTGTTCGCAAGGGCCGTTCGGTCAAGCGGAAATCATCCAAGTCGATCGCACTGCAGGGAAATCCCCAGCGCAGAGGCGTATGTACTCGGGTTTATACCACGACGCCTAAAAAGCCGAACTCGGCTTTGCGAAAAGTGGCGAAAGTCCGCCTCACCAATGGCTATGAGATAATTGCATACATTCCGGGCGAAGGTCACAACCTGCAGGAGCACTCCATCGTGCTCGTCCGCGGTGGCGGTGCCAAGGACCTTCCGGGTGTGAAGTACCACATTGTCCGTGGCGCATTGGATACAGCTGGGGTTGCAGATCGCCGCCAAAGCCGTTCCAAGTACGGCGCCAAACGTCCGAAGAATTAATTGAAGCGCGCGGTTAAGCGCCGCCCTGATCCCGACCACAGGTCCTAGTTACAGGCTCATGCGCAGAAAGCAAGCAGACAAACGGATTCCAACACCCGATCCGATTTATGGCGACGTAACCGTTGCCAAGTTTATCGCCGCCATCATGCGCGATGGCAAGAAGAGCGTCGCGCAAAA
>JBBKWZ010000164.1:0-27954 GCA_037969195.1 Rubricoccaceae bacterium
GTGCTCAGCGACCGTTCCGATGGAACGTCAATCGCGATGTCGGTTGGGGTTGCACTCGATACAGGCGGGCACGTCTTTCAGCTTTTTCTGAGCGCGTCTCCCTACGCTGTGGAACAACAGACGCTTGGTCAGAACGCGGAAGACTTTTTCAGCGGCGACATGCGGCTCGGGTTTACAGTGAACCGCGTGTTTGGCTTCTAGATTGACTGAGCCTGCTTCGCCTTGACAGTGACAGGCCTGGCTCGTAGCTAGCAGTGTGTCATCGCTATTTCTATGAGCCGTCAAGTCGCCATCCTGTTCGTTTGCATTGGCATCGCGTCTGGTTGTAGTTCGACGAGGGATTTGGTTGAAATGACTAAACCCGCCTGGGAGGTGCAATACGAGGACTCCACAGCGCTGTTCATCGGACTCTCCGTTGTGGACGCGAGCACGGTGTGGGTTTCTGGCACACCCGGCAAAGTTGGTCGGACGACAGATGGCGGAGCAAGCTGGACGATGTTTGATGGCCCGTGGCCGGATTCGCTGCAATTCCGCGATGTCCACGCGTTCTCCGCCGACGAGGCCTTCATTCTTTCGATAGGCAACGGGCGGGACTCTCGGATCTACCACACGACGGATGGCGGTGATTCCTGGCGGCTCTCGTTCCAAAACGAAGATGCCAACGCGTTCTTCGACTGCTTCTCCTTTTGGGATCGGGAGCGGGGGTTTGCGTTCAGCGACAGCTACGAAGGCGAGTTCACGCTAATCCGCACGATGGATGGTGGCGCATCATGGCAGCGAGTCGATCCAGAGAGCGTCCCGGATGCTCGGGATGGTGAGGGCTCGTTCGCAGCGTCCGGGACCTGCACAGAGGCGCAGTCGGGTGGCCTTGGGTGGTTCGGAACAGGAGCGTCGTCGGTAGACACACGTGTCATCCGAACGACGGATTACGGCGAAACGTGGACTGAGGCCATCACGCCTATCGAAAGCACCGCCGGCGACGAGGGTATCACGTCGGTTCTTTTCTGGGATGAGGAGAACGGCATCACGCTAGGGGGCCCGAGCACGCGCGAGATGAACAACGTCGCCATGACTTCCGACGGTGGCGCAACGTGGCACTCGACCGGTGGTGTTGCTCTTGGCGGTCGTGTTTACGGCGCCAGCATTGTTCCCGGCGCACCGACGCCGACTATCGTTGCGGTCTCACCAAGCGGCTCGGCTTTCTCCACCGACAACGGAGTAACGTGGATGACGTTCGACGACTACGAATATTGGACGACGGCATTCTCCAGTCCGACGGTTGGATGGGCAGCCGGGCGAGGTCGGATTAGCCGAGTGGTCTCGGGGTTTTAATGGGCACCCATATCGCCTATTAGACGTCACTTCCTGGCCGCTATGTCTCAATTTGGCTACGGACACGCGCCATCCGATCGTTCACCCAACGAAGAGTACGATCGTCGCGATCGAGTAAGAAGCAGAAGACGTGCTAACCACGTTGCTGCTCCTGCGAGAAGGACTTATTGCCGCTACGGATATTGGGCTGAGGCCGCATGAGATGCTGGCCGACCACTCTTGAAGAAATTGTAGCTTCACTCAACATTACCAACTACTGCCGAGCATGGCGTTACGATATCTCCAGGTCTTTATTCCAGAAGATGAACGCGCCGATGTGGACGCGATCCTCGAGGACAAAGAGCTGATCGGGACATGGCGGGACGATGCGGATGACAATCGCATCGTGCTTCACCTCGTTCTTCCCGCTGAAGAGACCGAAGTCATAATGGACAGATTCGGGGAGGAATACGCAGGGTCGCAGGGGTTTCGCATGGTTCTGTTGCCTGTAGAAGCGGTTATGCCACGGCCCGCCGAGCAAGACGCCGAAGAATCGTCAAACGGAAGCTCTGAGGAGGAGGAGGCGAAAAAGGCTGGGCGGGTGAGCAGGGAAGAATTGTATGGAGATGTTTCGGACTCGGTCGTCCTCAACAGGGCATTTTTCGCCATGTCAGTGCTTTCGGCGATTGTTGCGGCTGTGGGTCTCATTCGGGATGATGTTCCCGTAATAATCGGTGCTATGGTTATTGCGCCGCTGCTGGGTCCGAACGTGGGTATGTCGCTAGCGGCTACGCTCGGCGATCTGGAATTGCTTCGTCGTGCTCTCACCGCCAATCTGGTGGGTCTGTCCGGCGTCATTGCAATCTCAATTCTTGCAGGTTTCGTTCTCACAATCGACCCGTCGGTGCACGCCATTATTAGCCGTACCAACCTTGATTTTGGTGATCTGGTGCTGGGTCTCGCCGCGGGTTCGGCAGGAACGTTTGCGTACACACGAGGCCTGTCAGGCGCTGTCATTGGGGTCATGGTCGCCGTGGCTCTCGTCCCTCCGCTCGTTGTTTGCGGAATGCTTCTCGGCGCAGGATATTTTTCGCTGGCATTTGGTGCGGCCTCACTCGTGCTGGCCAACGTTGTTTGCATCAACCTCGCCGGCGTTGCGACGTTTTTGGCGCAAGGCGTTCGCCCTCGGTCGTGGTATGAGGGGGAGCGTGCAAAAAAGGCGACATGGATTGCGGTCGCACTCTGGTCCATCATGCTAGTTATTCTATTTGTCGTAGCCTATCTCACGAATGCGGTCGATCCTTCTACCTTGTAGTATTCCGCCAAGTACAAATCTGCTGTTGCATTGCCGCTGAACAATTTTCGGCGCGTGATACTTGATATGTCAATTCTAGTAGCCGCCCTTTACAAATTCGCATCGCTTCCGGACTTCGAAGACATCCAACAGCCTCTCCTCGCGTGCTGCAAGGAGAACGGTGTCATGGGCACGATTTTGCTCGCGGAGGAGGGCATTAACGGAACGATTGCCGGATCTCCGGAAGGCATCAAGAGTGTGCTCAATTTTTTGAGATCGGACGAGCGTTTTGCAGACCTGGAGCACAAGGAATCGTTAGCCGACGAACC
The DNA here is from genome assembly GCA_037969195.1 of Rubricoccaceae bacterium. GTDB lineage: Bacteria > Bacteroidota > Rhodothermia > Rhodothermales > Rubricoccaceae > JAHEJB01. The sequence goes on from JBBKWZ010000164.1 coordinate 2,935, forward strand.
GCCATTCTACCGGATGAAGGTCCGCCTGAAACGCGAGATCGTAACGATGGGCATGCTGGAAGTTGACCCCAACGAAACCGTCGGCACATACGTGGATCCCGAAAAGTGGAATGCACTCATTTCCGACCCGGACGTTGTCCTGGTTGATGCGCGCAACGACTACGAGGTGGCCATCGGCACTTTTAAAGGCGCCATTGACCCACAAACGAAGAGCTTCCGCGAGCTACCCGATTGGCTCCGCGAGCAGTTCGCCGACCGTGAGAGAACAAAAGTTGCCATGTTCTGCACGGGCGGAATCCGCTGCGAGAAGTCGACGGCATTTCTAAAGTCCGAGGGGTTCGACAACGTCTTTCATCTAAAGGGTGGCATCCTGAAATACCTCGAAACGGTTCCAAAGAGTGAGAGCCTTTGGGAAGGCGAATGCTTTGTGTTCGACCAGCGAGTCTCGGTCAAACACGGCCTGGAACAGGGATCCTACGATCAGTGCTTCGCCTGCCGTATGCCGATCACTGATGAAGAAAAAGAATCGGCGACGTATGTCAAAGGCGTCAGTTGCCCGCACTGCTACGACGGGCATTCCGAAGAGCGCAAGCAACGCTTCGCAGAGCGGCAATCGCAGATTGAGCTCGCAAAGCTGCGAGGCGAGAAGCACATCGGAGCGACGAGATAAGCACTTTATCTTGCAGAAGATCATATTGCAATCCTACATGCCAGAAGTTCTACGCTCGCCCATCGTTAAGCTCGTGGGATATTTCATTCTCGTGAGCGCGGTGCTTACCGTGGTGTGGGTGGCGATTCCGGCAATTCGGCCGTATGTCCACGTTTCAGGTATAGGAGGCGACGCCCTCCAGCAGTTTGACCAGGCGATCGGAGGTACGTCTTCTAGCATGGAGGCGCCCGCCGATGAATCGCTGCTCAGGTACGGAATTCTTTCTGTAATGGCGATTCTGGGCACGCTGGTTTTTACACCGCCGATTGCCTGGATCTACATGGTTACGAAGAGGCAGGAGGGGTACGACCAAACATTTGTCCAGATACTTATACTGCTGCCAATTGTGGTCGCAGCGGTTGTTCGTGTTGTTCAGGGCGACATAGCGCTGGCTTTCGCTCTTGCTGGAATCGTGGCGGCCGTGCGATTCCGGACGACCCTAAAGGATCTGAAAAACGCGGTTTTTGCCTTTGCCACGATAGGCATCGGGTTGGCCTCCGGAACGGGCAATTGGATGCTGGCTGGCTTTCTTTCCCTGTTTTTTTGTTTGGTGACGTTCGGGCTTTGGAGAGGCGATGTAGGCGGAATCCGGGAAATGTTGTCGCCGCTAGCAAAACCCATGCGGATGGCCGAAGCGTTGGTGCCGGGCGAGGCACACCGCTCGGTTGTCGCAGGGAGCCGTAAGTACGCGAAAAACTTGCACGGCGAAGATCTGGAAGACATCAGTCTCTTTGCCCGGCGTCTATCCCGCTTTGTAAGGGGGGACGCGCTAAGAAGCAAGCAGAAGTTCGACACCTTGCTCATCGTGTATTCTGATGATCCGGAAACCGCGATCGCCGAGCTTGGGAAGCCACTCGAAGAGTTTTCCGATCGATTCGACTTGGTTGATTCTCTCCCGGGCCCGCTACAATCAGTCGCTTTGCTTTATCTCTTGAGGCTGAAAGAAGACGCCGAAATCGGAGAATTCCTTGGACAACTCGACTGCGACGAAGACGGCCTTTTCAAGGCAGCAGAGTTGAAACCCATCAGCGGCTTCCGCAAACAGATTACGTGATGGAGTCCACGCCGACATCAGTTCCACAAATCCATATACCACCCCCGTTAATTTTCATTGTGGCATTCCTGACAGGGTTTGCTCTGGACGCACTAGTGCCTCTTCCATTGCTTCCGTCTGATTTTGGCGTCGCTTGGTCTGTACTTCCGTGGTTACTGATTGCACTCGGAAGCGCATTTATGCTCTGGGGCCTTCTCACGTTTGTGCGCGCAAGAACGGGAGTAATTCCATTTCGGCCGGCAACGAAACTCGTCACTCACGGCCCCTATCGCTTTAGTCGGAATCCGATGTACGCTGGACTGTCGGTTGCTTACGTCGGATTCTCCATATGGGTCAACTCGTTATGGCCTATGTTGATGTTGCCGTTGGCGCTGTGGGTGCTGTGGAAGGTTTTCATTGAAAGAGAGGAGGCCTACCTGGCTGGCACGTTTGGCGAAGCCTTCGAATCGTACCGCGAACGCGTGCGCAGATGGCTCTGACGTGTAACCAATGATTTTCATCTACAACGACACTTGTTCAAAATGCACGGACCTGTAGAAGCAGTTCTCCGACAGGGGCTATAATTAGGAGACCATTCGGTATATAGACGGAGATCTATCTTCTGAACTCGTCGATACGATATTCGGTGACTACAACGGCCAGCATACCGATCTCATCAGAATGGACGAAGATGAGTGGATTCAAGGCGGCCTTAACGTAGAGGAAGTGGACATTTTCGACTTGAAACGCTTTGTGATGGCGCACCCCGTCGTTCTTCAGCGACCAATCGTTATTGTTGATGGGCGCGTCATAATTGCTCGGCCGCCAAACGTTCTGATGGACATTTTGACGGAAACCCACTAGGCTCCATGAATGACTTTCAGCGGCGCGTTCAGGAGGGCTTCGATGGACAGCCGTTCATGAAGCATTTGGCAGCCCGGCTCGACGTCGTGAGCGAAGGCTCCTGCGAGATTTCCGTGCCGTTTTCACCGCTGTTGACCCAGCAACACGGGTTCTTTCATGCCGGCGTCACAGCAACACTCGCCGACAATGCGGGAGGTTTTGCGGCATATTCGCTCATGGCGGAGGACGAGCAGCCACTGACCGTTGAGTTCAAAATCAACTTGCTGGAGAAAGCCGTTGGTGCGCAATTGATCGCCCGAGCAACAGTGCTTCGGAACGGTCGGACGTTGAAGGTCTCGAGTGTAGAGGTGTTCGCTGTCGAATCCGACGTCGAAACGCGCATCGCTGTCGCCATCACAACGGTTATCGCGACGCGAATTCGGTAGCCGACTCCATGGTCTCTCACCCGTCGTTTAGGCAAACCAGTCACAGGCCATGGCCTGTTCCCGATAACCCGTGGCGATGGGCGCAGACGTGGAGCCATTTGTTATTTGCGCATTGGCGGATTCCGGCGAAGACGCTTAGACCGCTCATTCCTTCCAGACTGACATTGCAGGAGTTCGACGGCTCGGCCTGGATTGGCGTTGTTCCGTTCTTGCTGGATGTCCGGCCGCGCTTCGTTCCATCCATTCCGCGGATTTCCCGATTCCCAGAGATCAACGTGCGGACGTATGTGGAGGCCGAGGGCAAGCCGGGTGTTTGGTTCTTCAGTCTGGATGCCGCCAACCCCTTGGCAGTGTGGGCCGCGCGGAAGTATTTCCATTTGCCGTACTTCCGTGCGCGAATGGGTATTGAGTTGTCCGCAGACGCCGTTCACTACTCATCGATGAGAACTCAGGGGCTCCACACACCAGAATTCGGTGCCGACTACGCACCAACCTCGGACACGTACCTGGCCAAACCGGGCACCCTTGAGCACTGGTTGACGGAGCGCTATTGCCTGTACGCGGGGGATCCGAAGGGCGCGCTATTCCGCGCCGAGGTTCATCACCCGCCGTGGCCGCTACAAAGAGCCGAGGCGAGGATCCTCACAAATACGATGCTGGAACCGATGGGTGTTTCAATCCCAAGCGACCCCCCACTACTTCACTTTGCGAGGCGGCTGGATGTGACAGTCTGGGATTTGGAGCGGCTCTCTGTGTAGAACCGGTTCACTCGTAACCGACGGAGCAGGCTGTCGTAGGTCCAACGATTCTCACCTTCTCTCACTCCATGATGCGCGCGTTACTCCTTGCCCTTGTTTTTGTCTTTGCTCAGTCGGCTGTGGCACAGAATGTCACCGAACTCGCCGTCGGGCAGTCTGTTGCTGGCTCGCTGGTTCACGACCAGGAAGACGCCTACACGCTCCAACTCGCCGCCGAACAGTTCGTTGCCGGATGGGCGAATCAGGTCTCTGTTGATGTCGTCGTTACTATTTCTGGACCGGATGGCGAGCTGATCGAACAGGTGGATGTCTCAGGGCGCGGAGCGGACACCTTCCAGTTTGAGGCGGAAACCGCAGGCGAGTACCGCATCGTCATAACTCCATTCGAAGAAGAGGAAGGCGATTACTCCGTGGTTGTCGACCGTATTGAGCCCATCGCCACAGAGCCCGCGGCCGTTGTGGACCAGCTGATGAGTGCGTTCGACCACGAGACGTCGCCAGGGGTTGTTGTGGGCATTGTACGAGACCGCGAACTCGTCTTCTCGGAAGCGTACGGCATGGCCAACCTCACGTACGAAATCCCGTTTACGGTTGACACGCCGACTAATATCGGTTCCACCTCGAAGCAGTTCACAGCGTTTGCGATTACGCTCCTTGCAGAGCGTGGCGAGCTCGACTTGGACGACGATGTCCGCGAGTATATCGAGGAGCTTCCTGACCTGGGCGAGACCGTCACCGTCCGGCATCTCCTCACCCATACCAGCGGCTATCGGGAATTCCTAAATGCCCTGGCAATGGGTGGCCGACGTCTGGATATCGGAGACGGAATTGAGCGAGAGGAAATAGTTGAACTCATCCAGCGGCAGCCGGAATTGCAGAACTCTCCCGGCTCGGAGTGGAATTACAACAATTCGGCGTTCGCCCTGCTGGCAGAGATCGTCGCCCGAGTTTCAGGCCAGTCCTTCCCGGATTTCATGCGAGAAAACGTGTTTGTGCCTCTGGGGATGACGACGACGACCGTTCGGGCATCGAATGACCAGATAATCCCAGGTGCAACGCAGGGCTACGTTGCGAGCGAGGAGGGCGGATGGAAGAACGCGGCTGACCTTGGTGGCGCAATGGGCGCAGGTGGCATCTACACGACGATAGGCGACCTGGCGAAATGGATGGAGAACTACCACACCGCGACGGTCGGAGGGCGGCGCGTCATCGAACAAATGACGACGCCCTATGTACTTACGACTGGTGACACGACGGGCTACGGATTCGGCTTGTTCATCGATGAGTTCCGTGGCGTTCGACGTTACCAGCACGGGGGCGCGGATACGGCGCATCGTTCCAACTTTGGCTACCTCCCGGACCACAACTCCGGAATGATCATCCTCAGCAACTTCCCGGGAGTACCCGGAAATGCTGGTGCAAAGATCGCAACCGCGTTCTTTGGCGATCTCCTGGAATCCGAAGATGAGGAGACGGACGACGCTGCGACTCAGACGGAGATCGCAGGTGACGAGGCGTTCAACTCTGAGGACTTTGACGCCTTTATTGGGCGGTACGAGATGGAAGAAGTCCCCGGTTTCATCCTCACCTTCCGTCGCGATGGCGATCAGTTCTACGCCCAAGCGACCGGACAACCTGAATTCGAGCTGTTCCACGTTTTGGGCACGAAATTCGAGCTTCACGTCGTGGAGGCCTCCGTAACGTTTAACCGTGAAGACGACGGAAACGTACCGACTATCACGCTAAGCCAGAATGGAGACCACGTAGCCGTCCGGCTCGATAATGAGCCAGCCACAATTAATTTTGCGGAGTACGTTGGCTCGTATTTCTCCGAAGAACTAGAGACCTTTTACCGGGTTGTGGAGGAAGACAGCAAACTCGTTTTGCAGCACCGGCGTTGGGATGACATCGCGCTAACCCACACTACGGGCGAACGCTTCTCCGGAGGATTCCCGATCGCCGAGGTCGAGTTCAAACGCGACGACAGTGGAGAAATCCTAGGATTCAGCGCCGGGAATGGCCGCACGAGAGACGTGTGGTTTGAATTCGGAAACTGATCCGGTAGAACTTGCCCGTACGAAAGGAACGGCAGCCGTCGGGCTGTAAGTTCGACGATCGCATACGATCCCAAAGGTTGCCGTTTGGCTCCGCCTACTTCATCCGACCCGATACTCAACGCCGTTCCTGATGAACGCACGCGCGCTGCAGAGCCCATGATTGAAACGGGTGATGACCGGAAGGTGTCCATAAAGAACATCATTTGGCCACTGTTGCTTAGCGTAGCAGTCTTGGTCATAATCAGCTATTACACGTTCGATCTCCGCACATTCGCGGAGCTTCTAAGTGAGCTGAATCTATGGCTCCTTCTGGCGGCGTTGGCTACGGTTTTCACGCGCATCTATTTCGGAGGCTGGCGGCTCAACTACTTCTCTCATGGTCAGTTGTCCGTGTACGAAGGAATTCGGAGCCAGATGGCGTGGGATTTCTTTTCGTATGTCACCCCATCGACCATCGGTGGTGGGCCTTTTGCAGCCGTGTTTGTTTCTAAAGATCAGGGGATTCCGCTGGGCGAGGCCACATCCATTTTTCTATTCTCGATGCTAATAGACCAATTCTGGGCCGCGTTTCTTATGCCCACGTTGGTGATCCTTGGGTTTTACATGGACATCTTTCCGGATACGATGGGCACGGTGGGCTTCGCATCCATGATGACGGCATTTGTGGTCTTCATAGTGTGGGTTTCCGTCCTGACGTACAGCACGTTGATTAATCCAAGGTTTCTGGCTGTCATCGTTGCAACAGTATTTAGTTTCAGATGGATTCGACGTTATCGCACGCGTGCGTTGCGTGTGATGAGCGAAATGAAAGAGCGCGCGCTGATACTGCGTTCGCAATCGGCGATGTTCTACATAAAAGGCTTCGCAATAAGTCTGGTGCCGTGGATCAGCCGCTATCTGCTCCCCGTGTTCCTTATCTGGAGCGTCTATCCAGTCCTTGACAAAACGCTCGTGTTTCTCCGAGCAGCCGCACTCCAACTGGCAGCCTTGTTCTTGCCAACGCCCGGAGGGGCTGGGGCAATGGAAGGCCTCTATCTGCTTTTCTTTGGGCCGCCGATCATGCCTCAACCAGCCGTGGCGCCTACGCTTCTGGCCTGGCGACTACTCAGCTACTACCTCTTCATATTCGTCGGCGTGTACATCGCTATCCAATACGTTCAACGAAGGGTTGCCGCGCCCGTCATTGCTGGGGATGCTGCCACCGCGTCGTGACGTAATGACTCTGTCAAGAGTGCGCCCCAATCCCACTGAGCCTCTATGCGTGAGGTAAGCGCTGGATCGAACGGGTTACCTTTGCCGAATTGATTCTATGCAGGCCCAAATGGCTGGTGATCCAACTCAGGTAAAACGCACGACTGAAATAGAGGAGGTCACGAACCTCTACTTCATTCATCCGATCAGTCGTCTCCTCGTTACCGTTTTCGCGAAGACTGGAATCCATCCCAATATGGTCTCGCTGGGCGGAATCGTGTTTGGTATGGCAGCGGCTCTTGCATACAACCAGTATGCGCGGTGGGAGATGGCCGTGGTAGGCTTCGTGATGATGCTAGGCTGGCATATCATGGATGGTGCCGATGGCCAGCTCGCCCGCCTGACTGGTAAGACGTCCGACATGGGCAAAGCCCTGGACGGTCTCGTAGATCACCTTTCGTTTGCGCTGGTTTACATCGGGCTCACACTGGCCGCAGCCGATGCATTTGGAAACTGGGTCTGGTGGTTCACTGTCGCTGCGGGCGTCAGCCATTTGGTTCAGGCGACGACGTATGAGTACCAGAGGCAGTTGTACGATTATTGGGTCTTTGGTAAGGAATCTGCGCGGCCTGTTTCGCCGAATGACGTTCGGGCTGCGCAAGTTGGAAAGACTGGCTTCAGTCGGTTTCTCGGCCATATGCTCTTTGTGAACATTAGCGTGCAGACGACGGTCGCAGTCAGCGACTCTCCCCTCAACGCGAGACTTGAAGTCCTAAAGGACTCTGGCGATGGGGCTAGGGTTAGCGCGGCGTATCGGGAAGTGAATCGTAGCGCGGTAAAGACGTGGTCCATTCTGAGCTCCAACTACAGGACCATTGCCATCTTCGTTGCCTGTCTGGCCAAGAATCCGCTTTACTTCTTCCTGTTTGAAATTGGCTTCCTGAACGCTGCGCTGGTTTTTCTGCGCATGATGCAGGTGCGTCGCAACCGCAAACTGCTCTCGGAGCTATCCAATTTCAACGACATCTCTGCGCGCGGCGCGCGGGCCGCGGCCTAGCTTACGATCTGATGTGTGCGCGAACTGATCGGGCACACACGCTTTTTTCAATCCTACCTCAATCAATTTCTTGATCCCATGGCTGTTTCTCCACATGAGGGCAAACTGCTTGTTCTTACGCCCGGCCTCGGTGCCGTCGCCACTACGTTTATCGCGGGCGTTGAACGCATCCGCAACCACGGCGCCAAGCCGATCGGATCGCTGACGCAGATGCAGGCGATACGGCTGGGACAGCGCTCAGAGAACCGGAGCCCTCTCATTCGCGACTTCTGCGACTTGGCGCCACTCCAAGACATCGAATTTGGTGGTTGGGATGTTTACGATGCTGACGCATTCGATGCCGCGTCGCGCGCTTCTGTCTTGAACGAGAAGGATCTCGCCCCTATCGAGGGCTTCATGAGGACGATAAAGCCGATGTCGGCCGCATTTGACAAGGCTTACGTCAAAAACCTTGACGGTCCGAATGTGAAGAAAGGCGCGACGAAGAAGGAGCTCGCGGAAGGCCTTCGCGCTGACATCCGCAATCGCATGGCAGAAACGGGCGCCTCCCGCGCCGTCATGGTGTGGTGTGGTTCCACGGAGGTCTATACACGTCCGTCTGCTTGCCACGAGACGATTGAGGCGTTTGAGGAAGGCCTCCTGAACAACGACCCCGCCATCGCGCCATCCCAGTTGTATGCTTACGCGGCCATAATGGAAGGCGTTGCCTACGCGAATGGCGCGCCGAATCTCTCGGCCGATTGTCGGGCGTTGGAGCAGCTCGCTCGTGAAAAGGGCGTCGCCATTGCCGGTAAGGATTTCAAAACGGGCCAGACGCTCATGAAGACGATCCTGGCACCGGGCTTCAAAGCGCGGATGCTCGGCATCGCGGGTTGGTTCTCCACGAACATCCTCGGCAACCGCGATGGGGAAGTCCTCGACGATCCAGAAAGCTTCAAGGCCAAGGAAGTCACCAAGGTGGGCGTTCTGGATACGATTCTTCAGCCGGAAGTCTATCCCGACCTCTACAAAGAACTCTACCACAAAGTGCGCATCAACTACTACCCGCCGCGCGGTGACGCCAAGGAAGGCTGGGATAACATTGACATCTTCGGCTGGCTGGGCTATCCGATGCAGATCAAGGTGGACTTCCTCTGCCGTGACTCCATTCTCGCCGCACCAATTGTGCTGGACCTTGCCCTTTTCCTCGATCTCGCGCAGCGCGCTGGCCGTTCAGGCATCCAGGAGTGGCTGTCCTTCTACTTCAAGGGCCCACACGTTGAGGAAGGCCACGTGCAGGAGCACGACATCTTCATTCAGCACTTCCGCTTGAAGAACACGCTACGCGTGATGATGGGCGAAGAGCCGGTCACACACCTTTCGGAGAGCTTTGCGGGCGAGCCTGCATGAGCGCTAGCGACCGTACGGGCGTTGTTCTAGCCGCGGGCTTTGGCTCGCGCTTGCAAGGTGTTGTCGATTCAACTGACCTCAAACCGATGACGCCAGTTGCAGGAAAGCCGCTAATTTTGCGGACACTCGATAGCCTTGCGAAGGCAGGGTGTAGTCGCGTCGTGATCGTGCTCGGCCATCACGCCGAGACAATGCAAGCCAGCATCGAAGCGGTTTATGATGGTGCGCTTGAGTTGGTTTTCGCGATGAACGATCGCTACGAAAAGCAGAATGGCCTGTCAGTTCTTGCGGCTCGTCCGTTTGTTGAAGGCGACTTCATTCTCACCATGGCAGATCACGTGTTCGGAGATGAGGTGATGGAGCTGGCCGGCAGCTACGACCCTGATCCGGGCCACGCCGCGCTGCTGGTCGATTACAAGCTGAAATCCATCTTCGATATGGACGATGCTACGAAGGCGGTCGTAGAACATGACAAGATTGTCGCCATCGACAAGAAGCTGGCGGACTACAACGCTGTCGATACCGGCGTTTTTGTGTGCACAGCTGGTTTAATGGACGCGCTGCAAGACCTCGATAATCGCGACGGCGATGCCTCGCTATCGGACGGCGTCCGTCATCTCGCTGCATCGGGCCGTATGCACGCGCTCGACATCGGTGATGGCTTCTGGCAGGATGTCGACACGCCGGAAATGATGGCACATGCGGAGAACTTGCTGGGAGCCTGAACGAATGCAACGCCATGGCTAATCCCATCAACAACTATTGCCCGCGTTCGGGGGATCGCATTTCGAAAGACGCGTTGACGGAGTACAGAGGCTTTGTCGTTGGCTTTTGCAACACGGGCTGCCGCGATGACTTCGCGGCCAACTTAGATAAGAGGCCTTCAGATCGACAATATTTTGACGTGCTCATCAAGGAGCAGAATATCGACGTGGCGTAAGAAACGGTTCTGTCATCGTGCGGTGAGATTGGTTAGGTCGGGGCGTTTAATTTTGCACGTCATCTAAATGGATTCTGCCTTGAACAATTCGACAACCAGTCGGCTAGCACAAAGCGCCGCGTGGAGCTTGTGCCGTCAGACGTGCTCGTGACCCACGAGGGAACGCGTCGTGTCGTTGTCTACATCGCTATGAGCCTGGATGGCTTCATCGCTGACCGGAATGGCAGCGTGGGATGGCTGAATGATATCGAGCCCGTTGAAGGGGACGCTGACTTCGGGTATAGCGGATTTTACGAATCCATTGGCGCCCTCATCATGGGCAGGACGACCTACGATCAGGTTCTCACGTTTGGCGATTGGCCGTATCCCGGAAAGCGGACGTACGTGGTAACGTCAAATCCTCCGGACGGCGATCATCCCAATGTGGAGTTCGTTTCAAGCGATCTGAAGACCTTTGTGGACGATGTCAAAGGCAAGTCAGAAAAAGACATCTGGCACGTCGGTGGCGGGAAACTCATTGCAGGTTTTCGCGAGCACGGCCTCATCGATGCGTACATCATCACCATCATTCCGGTCTTGTTGGGTGCTGGTATCCCACTGTTTCCAGGCAATCAACCCTCCAGCGAGTTGCGTCTCGTGGACATGATGACGTTTGATAACGGCCTAGTTCAACTCAAATACGCAGCTGCGTAGGCCGACAGAAGCAACTCAGCTACTTTTATACGATGAAGAACCGGATTCCGAAAGTCGTGCTCGCGTTCTCACTCATCGCTTGCGCAGCGCTTTACCTGATTACAGTGCCGTCCATGCCGGAGGTCATTGCTAGCCAGTTTCGAGGCGACGGATACGCGAGATCACACATGGCGCGGAGCTTCTACTTTCCATACATCCTCGTGTTTGGAATAGGTCTTCCACTGATTCTTGCTTTTGTAATCAGTGTTCTGCCCGGCATTCGGGCCAAGTGGACGGCAAAACACGGCGCGAAAGAGCTACAGTCTAATGTCGTCGTGCCGTTCGGATGGTGGTTCGCAACCTTTATGGCGTTGTTCGTGGCCTTCGTACATGGTTTGGTGGTGAGTGCCAATCAACTCGATCCACCAAGGTTAGCCAATGGGCCGTTCCTCGCAGCACTTGTTGTGTTCGTGGGTGTAACATTTCTATCGGTTGGCTACGTGATTGCGCGTAGCGTGCGCGGAAAGCGATAGCACGCCGGTTCGCACGTGCTACATGACGCACAGGCTTCTCGAGTCGGCGTCAAGAAGTCACGAATGGTTGATATCGCACTCTGTTGCAGCAGGTTGCCGTGAATCATCGTTGGCATTCATTTCGAATTTCGTATGCTTAAAGCCAATGCCCTTCCCACCGTCAAACACTCATACGAGTACAACCATGACCTATCGACCCACATTTACACTCGCACTCTGCCTTGCTGCGAGTCTGGCCATATGCGCCACGCCAGCCTCGGCCCAGGAGATGGACCATGCGATGCATTCCGCCAACGCTGAAGTCATAGGCTTGGTCGATGGCGCCCAAGAGAAAGTGACTGCGCTTGCGTCAGCAATGAGCGACGAGCAGTGGGCCTACAGCCCTTCGGACGGAGTCCGTTCGACGAGCCAGGTGTTCATGCATATTGCCGGTGCCAACTATATGATTCCGTCAATGCTGGGCGTTATGCCTCCTTCTGATTTCCCCGTGACAATGGGACCTGAAGGTCCGGTTGGGGTGGAAGCCTATGAGGCAACGTCGGATCGGGAGACCGTAATGGCCGCCATGGATGCGTCCTTCGCCCATGTTCGTGCAGCGCTTGCCGGCGTGTCGGAAGGCAGCATGGACGATGAAATGAATGTGTTTGGCCAGACCATGACAAAGCGCGGTTTTTGCATATTCATCGCGACGCACATTCACGAGCACCTTGGGCAACTCATTGCCTACGCACGTGCCAACGACGTCGTGCCACCATGGTCAGCTGCAACAGGCGGCTGAATCAAGTCAGGCGATAATGAAGGAGCGCCCTGCAACGTGCGGGGTGCTCCCTGTCATTTGAGGCCACGATGAATCGAACTGCGTCCGTCTCATCACTTCTGATAGGAATGTTGATTGTTCTTTTAGTCGACGCTCAGGATTTCGACGGCGTGGCTGGCCTCTGCAACTGGGGCTGATAGATTTGGCCATTCTCCTTATCTGGACCGTGGTCTTCGGAGCCCCGTCAATTTTGCGCTTTGGTTGTCCGGTCGATTGGTCCGGGATCACGGCTGAAGCTGTCGGCCGAAACGATTTCAGTGTCGTTGGGCATCGCCGGCTCTTTCCGGCCACATTGGCCTACTTCCGCACTACGTCAATCGTCCATGTTTCGTTGAATGTGGCACCGCGATCAGTGCTCGATTCCGCGAACCACTGGTAGCGGTCGGCTTCGACCGTTTGGAATATCCACCGCGAGATGGTGTCTCTCAGGTTCGTGTTGAAGTTGTGGAGCACCATGCGGTCACCCTCCCAATTGCCTCCGAAGTGCAGCAAAGAATTGCTCCGGTTGTTCAGATAGAGGGATTCCCAGCGACGTTCTGCACGGTTGTAGAGGCGAAGGATGGACGTCGCAGCTTCCGCATGGCTGGGGTCCAGACTGAACCAGCTGTGCTCGAGAATGGCGCGGCCGTCTAAGGCAAATACGGCTGTAGTCGTGGTCGGATACTGAACCCAGTTGCCGCCGAGCAACATATTATGGTTAGCGGTCCATTCGCCAAGAAGAAAATCAAATTGGCGCGCTTCCACAGGTTGCGATGAGGAGGCCGTTCCATAATCATCACGGACGCGCATGAAATCATCCGAATGATCGCGGCGGGAATAGTCCTTTCGCAAAGTCGGACGCCACGTCTGGCGATCATTCACTGACTCCTCGAGAAGGACGGCAAGCACGTCGTCTGAGGCAAACGTGTACGTCAGCCGGTAAAACGTCAACGTTCCACTGCCACGTCGTCTACCCGCCGTCGTGAGAACGAGCTGGTTGGCGTTAAACGCTCCATCGTACAGCGTCATGCTTTCTGAGTAGTTACTCGATTCGCCGAGTTCAAACCTGTTGGATGCGGGGTTATAGACCAGAAAGGCCATTGCGTCATTGCTGTTGCCCTCTCGATCATAATCCCCCACATGCAGCCGTTCCATGTACGACCATCCGCGATTCATCAACGACACATCGGCCTGTCCAACAGTCGATAACGTCGTTGAGTCGGTTGGATATCGTGTGATATCTACGTCCCACTGGCCGACATAGCTGTGCAGCTTGTCAAGCGCCTCTGGCGCACTCGCACTTCGTTCGGCAAGCGTCCTCCCCTCATCAAATAGTCGGCCGTCATGAATAGGCTGAGAAGACGCGATAGGCCCGAAGGAGAGGGCAACAATGGCGAGGAAAGCTGGACGCATGAGCGGGAACAGGTCAGTGACTATGCTAAAAACATAGCACACCCGATATGCTCCGCGCCAATGTGCACCACGCTCGAATTCCCCAGAGCGCGTTAGGCCCGTCAGGCCCTTGAACCACCGCCAACAAATTGACTAGCGGACGAGCGAAATCCGGTGTGTGCTCGTTGTGATGAAGCCCGGTCCAACGGCTCGAACGAGATAGGGCCCACTTGCCATGCCGGATAGCTCAACCGGTACGTCGACTGTCTCGTCGCCACCTGACAAAGTGATGTTCTTCTGCACGAGGCGCCCGAGTAGATCGTAGACTTCGATGGAGTAACTCCCAAGTTCCGTTGTTTTCAGCCGAACGGTAGTGGATCCGTTGAACGGGTTCGGGAAGACCCGCTCGATTGCGAGATCCTCCAGATCAGGAAAACTATTTGGATCGGTCGGTTGTACGGAGCCAATAGAAACGTTGCTGAACGTGCCTGCGGCCAAGTCACCATTGCCATTAACGTCCGTTGATGTTGCGGCGAGACCTATAAGTACGGAGTCGCCCAAAACAACCGTAATCGTTCCGAGAACAGTCCAGGATGTGCCGTTGTCAGAAATTAAACCGGTGAATACATCACCTTCTCGCTGAAGACGAAACCAAATGGCACCTTCATGATCGGTAGCATTGAGCCCTGAAGTTGTGTCCGCGGCGAGTGGGCGGAATTGGACTAACTGGCCGTTTTCCGGCGTTCCGGCCAACATCACGTAGGGCGATTGGGTATCGAGAGATGAACGGATCATAAGTCCGACCTTGGCCCACGGGTGGCTTGCATCAACCGCGTCAAGCCGAGCCGTAATTGAGACGTCACCCTGTTGGGTCATGCAAGCGAACTGGAAGGAATCGGTATCGCCCCAGAGGTCACCGTTGCCTGTTATTATGAACGTATCTCCGGTCACCGTTGTGTTGCCTGCCGCCGAGACCGGCCCTATATCCGTCGCGATCCAGCCCAAGGGAAGGCCTTGAGCGATCGATGGCTCCGTGAGGGAGAAGGTGCGCAGTTCTCCTACGGAGATAAAGCGAGCGGATCCGCCTGGTTCTCCGTAGATCCGGATCGCGTCACCTTCGAGGGCGCGGAATTGCAGCTCATAGGTGTTGTACGTCGCACCGTCATTGCCCCGGTACTCCGAGAATGACGTCAAGAACTGGGCTTCCGTCCACGTGCCTTCGCTGCGAACTTCAACTCGAAGTGTTTCAAACCAGCCGCCATCGTGGAAATAGCGGCCTTCTTGGAAGGTGACCCTAGAGAAAAGAAGTGGCTCGGAATACTCGTATCCGATCCAGTCTTCCGTCCGCCCCCCGCCAGCGTCGTCCGTGAATGTATCAAACTGGCCAAGCGAACTTTCATCGCCAACCGGTGGGAAAATGCCGTCATGAATCACGCCAATACCCTGGTTGTTGCCACCCGGGAGCTGGCTTTTTAGCGTGATGGGCGTTCCGACGTTTGTTACATCGAACTCTTCGTCGGACGACACCCTAAGTCCGAGTTCGTCGCTCGAAGTAAGGCCCGTATCGTCAGTGACGGTAAGATAGATCCGGTAGTGAACAGCCTCGCCTGCTACACCGTGGCCCGGAACGGTGAACGTAGGAGATTGCTCATCGGACTCGAGAAAATTGGGGTGCTCATGGCCATTGTGGACCTGCGCGACACTCCAGTGATACCCGAGCGTGGACGCGTCTTGATCGGGGTCATAGGCCAGAGCGACAAGATCGACGTCATCACCTGGGGATGCCGCGTAGGCTTCATCCGGACGAATGATGGTTGCCTGCGGAGCGCCGCTTCCGCTTCCGGCGGTAATGGTGATGTCTGCCGAACCCGTCAAATTCGAGGGATCGGTTACGGTAAGTGTAACGAGATACAGGCCAGGCTCTTCATAGAAGTAAGTCGGGTTAGGCAGAGTGGAACCGTTCCCGTCTCCAAACTCCCAGGCATACCTGAGCGGCAAACCCTCTGGATCAAAGGATGCATCACCTTCAAAGTTGACAATGAATGGTGCCGTACCTGAAGTGGGCGTTGCCGATATAACAGCGACGGGCGACTCGTTGGATGTAGGGCTGTTGTAGCCAAGGCGGTATACGCTCCCGCTTCCAATCTCTACAAGAAGTAAGTGTTCTTGATAAGGGTCGTAGGTGATCTGAACGGGGAAGCCGAGGTTCTCTCCAAAGAGGTTGTGGTTCAGGAAATTGTCGTCTGCGTCAACGTGGGCGAAAGCCATCCATCCGAACGCGAAATCGCCGTAGAAATAGGCGTCACGGTACTCCGCTGGATATACCAAACCCCTATAAAAGGCTCCTCCGAGAGCGCTATAGCCAATCTGGCCGGGAGGATTGGATTGGTTTGGATCTGCATGACTCCAGTACGCCTGTGGGTCTGTTCGCGCAGGCATTTCGATGCACCCGTTCGTAGCTGGTAGGGCAACTTGGTACCCAGGTTGAGGAAATGGGCCTTCGTAGCATGGCCAGGCAAAGTTTTCGCCGCTGGTCGAGACCTGTTGTTCTTCCCAAGTAACCCAGCCTACTTCGCCGATGTACACGGAGCCGGGTCGTCCATCGTTCGGATTTGTGCTTCCGTTGCTGCGAACGCCGAAGCGGAAGGGATTCCTCAGTCCATACGCCCAAACTTTGGACGCGTTTTCGGTTGGGTCACCAGTATAGAACGGATTGGAGCTGAGGCCATTTCCGCTGATCGGATCGATACGGAGGATCTTCCCACCTAAACTTTGAATGCGCAGGGTTCGGAACGCGCCGATGTCTTCACTTGGGTCAAGACGGCCTGGCCCGAAGCAGTTGGGATAGAGTCCACCGGCATCAACTTCGTTGTAGCTCGCGCTGTCGCCAGTAGAAATGAGCAGTGTTCCGTCACTTCCGAACGCGAGGGTGCCGCCATTGTGGGAGTAGAAGCACGCCGGAATTCCCGTAGCGAAAGTTTCTCCTACCAACACGTTGCGCGACAATAGGTTGGCCGCATTTGGATCCAATACGCTTGCCGTGTAACTCGATACGCGGCCGAATGCGTCGAAGCGGTCCCGGTCTCCGGTTCCGTCATGGTCCACGGCGTAGTACAGATAAACTCGGCCGTTTGTCGCGAAGTCTGGGTCGATGGTGAAGCCCAATAATCCTCGGTCGCCTTGGCTGAGCACCTCATCTTGCAAGTCGAGGAAGGGAGTTGCGAGACGAATGCCGTTCTCGACGACGTGTACCACGCCAGCTTTCTCTGCAACGAATAGACGACCGTCAGGGAGGGCAGCAACGGCAACCGGTTGCTGGAAGGTCGTTCCTGGGACCGCGTTCTCGAGGTAGAACCCTGCGGGAAGAGATGCAGCGCCAATGGAATGATTCGATTCCGGAAGGTTTGCAAAAATCTCACCTTGTGCTCTCGCAAGGGCCCCATTCAGTAGAAGAACAGCGAATGCTAGGCTGCTAATTGTGCGGTACATAATGGGCTTTTTGGCGTGCCGTACAATCCTGTCCAACTGGAGAACCAAGTGCTCAATTAGACTTGATGTCCTCAATATTCGTAACCAAATGGTTGCCCGGTTGGCGACGTAACTGGCATTATTCTACGGTTTGGACCACTGCTAACTCGGCGGCATCATCGTGGTTGCGTCGTCAGTCGAGCAAACGAATAAGATGGAAGCTGACTACAGCGCTTCCAATAAATCGTCGAGACGGCGATTCAATCGCGGGATCGGGCTCCAGCAGTTCAACATCTTTGAAGAAGTACGATCCAGTGTAGCCAATGCGAACGCCCTGCGTTGTTCGACGGCCTCTCCCGAAATACGCACCAAGTGCTACTGTTCCGCCAGCACCGAGTCTGAACTGGCCGTCTCCAATACCGCCAAGCAGTCCGTTCAGGGCTTCGTCGGCTTCGCGCAAACCGTTGTTGTTCATGTCGGCGAAGTAGGGCCATTGATAGCCAAACGTTGGACCGGCAGATACCTGTACGTAGGGTCGAAAGTTGTCCTCGATCTGGCCTGACAACACGCGCTGTTCTACCCCGACGTGGAGAGGAGCAAGCAGCATGTAGTTCCGCTTGAAAGGGGTCACCGTGTCTCCAAACAGCCCGACGAAGAACTGTTGCTCGCGGGGGTCTTTTGCGACGGCCAAGTTGATCTCAATGATTCCAGATGCGCTTGCTCCCACTTTGGCGCGGTACAATCCGCCGAGTCCAAAACCGGACTCGTTGAGCTGAATCGAGAGCCCTCCACCAGTTCCATACAACGCCATTGTCGAATCTGCCACTGCTTCCGGGAAGATCTCGTCCGGTTGGGAAATCGCCGTCGCAGCGGCGCACAAGGAGAGAATGACGAGTGCAATGGCACGCATGCTGGCAAGGTATCTTCGAGTGTCCAAGAAAGGGAGGAGAGTGCGCCAATGAAAGGCAGAATGTTCGTCCCTATTCAGTTCTTGGCAGATCGTGACAGGTAATTCGCACCAGTGGACTATCGCCTCCTCATTGCTCGTCGTTACCTCGTCAGCCGCCGCCGACTGACACTAATTTCGGCGGTGAGCGGCATCTCCGTGGGCGGTGTTGCGCTCGGTGTTGCTGCTCTGATCGTTGTTTTGAGTGTGATGAACGGCTTCTATGATTTGGTACGCGATCTCTTGGTTTCCTACGATCCGCATGTCAGGATAGAAGCCGTGGAAGGGCGCGGACTCACGAACCCGGACTCTCTTGCGAATGTGGCTAGGCTAGATCCCCATGTCGTCTCGGCGACTCCGTTTGTTGAGGGAAAGGCGTTGCTCACCAGCCCCGGTGCTGGTGAATTGAACCGGGTGGTCATCGTCCGCGGTGTGGACGGCTCATTGGTGGACGGCTCAGTTGCGAGAGCAGTGATGATGGGATCGTTCGATGTTGTGCGGCGACCGACGGGTGCCGGAATCGTTATGGGCGCAGGGGTTACATCTCAGATGGGACTCTTTCCGGGTCCAACTGGCGACGATGGGAGTCGGGTCGCTTTGCTCTCGGCGCCAGCACTGGAAAGGATGATTGTTCAGTACCCCTTCGGCCTTCCCGATCAACAGGTTTTCAACCTCCGTGGAACGTACGAACTCGATCCGGCCTATGACGAGAACCACGTTTTCGTAGATATTGAAGAGGCACAGCGGCTTTTCAGGATGCGGGGTTCAGTTAGCGGAATCGACCTACGGCTGGATGATGTAGACGCGTCGGACAAGGTGAAGGCTCACCTCGAACGGGTTCTGGATCCCAGTCAATTCCGCGTCCGAACGTGGTACGATCTCCAACCCTCACTTTACGCAGTTATGAAGCTGGAGAAATGGGCTGCGAGCGCCATCCTTATTCTCATCGTCGTTGTTGCAGCCTTCAATATTGTGGGAGCGCTCACGATGATTGTTATCGAAAAACGGCGCGACTTGGGGGCGCTGCAGGCTATGGGCGCAACCAAGAAAGATGTGCAGCGGATATTCTTGCTTGAGGGGTTGCTGGTAGGTGGTCTCGGTGCTGGGATAGGTTTGGGACTTGGCCTTGGATTGTCGTTGCTCCAGAAGTACACCGGAATTGTGAAGCTGGCCCAGGCGGAGTCGTTTATCATCGATGCCTACCCCATCGCCGTTCGGTTTTCCGATATCGGTCTGATCCTGCTTGTGGCAACGGGCCTATGTGTGTTGGCAGCGGTCTATCCGGCCAAAAGAGCTGGATCGGTTCAGCCCGCCCACGTCGTGCGCGGCGCAGGCTAAGGGTAGTTAGGGTAGGGAGATATTGTTTAAGGAGGCTGCGATTCCGGCCGATAACCCGCGCGTACCGTTTCGCAATTGGGGTCCGCCAACCCCGTTCCCTTCCGCAGCAAAATGACAATCTCACTTCGCAAGTATCTCGGGGCAGCTCTTCTGTTTCTGGCCACACCCCTTCTGTTTGCCGCATGTGATGGCAGCGACGTTTCTTCCGACGTCAACGCGCTCCTGATTGATGCCCGCATCGCACGTCAATCCGGCGACATCGAAACAGCTATTAATCTGCTTGAGTCAGCGATGGCTCAGGCGCCGGATAACGCATCCGTACGTGTTGAGTTGGGTTCAGCCTATCTCGATCGCGACGGGATTGATGTTCTCGACATAGATCGCATTGCCCTTTTTCTCACGACGATTGAGGAAAATCCAGGTGTCACGTCCGGGTCTTCTTATCAGAATGCCGGCGGCGTCTGTCGGTACGAAGACGATCCGGATGCTCATCCGTTCAATCCGCGCGATTATGTGGAGTACGTCGAGCTCTACTCTGACCGAGAGCTTATCCAGAATGTCATCGGTTTGTTGAACGGCCAAGATGCGAACGGCATCGACCTCAGCATCATGCCAGATGAGCTGCGCGCCGTCAGCCTTTGTGAGGGAATTGTCGACGGAGAACTCATTTACGACAGCGAAGCCGCGCTTGCCTCAATGCGTGGGCTCGGCCTGAACGACGACGAAATCGCAACGGCATTAGTTGTTAACGCGGTCGCCCGTTTCCTTGAGGCGTATTTCTTTATTGTTGAAGATGTGCCTCAGGTTACATCTTGGTATCAGGTTGAGCACAATCGCGGCGACTATGTAGGCGTTTGCGCTGACGATCCGGAGGCCCTTCGTCTTCAGGTGCAAGAAGCGATTAAGGATCTCGGCGAGTCGATTACCTCTCTGGATCTTCGCGATCAGGTTCTGGGTGGCGGCACCGCTTCTCATGAACTCGTACAGCACGTTCTAAACGCGTACGAGGCCATTGAAGAAGATCTTGGCGAACACTGTAACGGGGGTCAATAACAAAAACTTGGCGGGAGAGGGTTTCACTCTCCCGCCTTCCTTTCTCCGCCAACCTTCCACCCCCGGTAACATGTGCTACCGATTCCCGATACTGGCTCTTCTGTGCGTCAGCTCGACAATTGGTGTCGCAGCACAGGAATTTGGTTCTCTACAGCAGGATTCCCGCCCCACTGTCGCCGGACTTCAGGTTCGTGCAATGGGTGGGGCCGTAGGTGCGGTACCTATGGATGAAACGGCCTTCTTCTACAACCCGGCTCATTTGGCGCGTTTGGATTTATCTCGCCCACGGATCACATTTGTAGGTGTCGGCGCTGGCGTGAGCAGCCGTATTCTTGAAGAGTATAGGTTTGTTCGCGATGAACTGAATCCAGCTGTGGAAGAAGGGCTCGAAGAGATTCGAGAAAACGACTATGACCGCCTCGTGGAATTGTACGACCGGGCTCTCGAGCTGGGCAGTACGCAGTCGACATCAAAGGCGATGGTCTACGGTCCGGCCGTCCAGATGAGGATCTCCGACAACGAGGCAATTGGCGTCGGCTTGTTTGCTACTAATTCGTTCCGCATGCAATTCACTGACGCTGGTGTTGGTGTACCGCGGCTTGATGTGTTCGACCAAGTGGATATCATCTTGCCGGTAAATGGAGCTTTCGGGATTCCTGGTTCTCCGCTAGCGGTAGGAGCGACAGCCAGTTATACCCGACGATACGTGACCGCCAAGGGTGCCCTTCTTGAGCAGTTAGACGCGGATGAGGAGCACCTCTACGTGTTGAACGGTTCAAGCGTGGCACTCGATCTAGGTATCCATGGGCAGGATATTGTACCGAACGTGGACGTAGGAGCGGCCTTCTATAGGGTCGTCGGAGGAGGATTCAATTACAAGTACCGCAGTCGAATCGACCTTACTGGGAATGACGGCCCGAACGACGAGGCAGAAATCGCAGCTCTCGAAGAACGATTCAATGCGCGCCAATCGAAACCGACCTATCGAATTGGTGCCGCATATCGCGTGCCTATCCCGCTGCGCGCGCAAACGGTTGTTAATGCCGTCACATTCGCCACCGACTACGTAAGTGCTTCCACATCCGAGTACGAACAGACAGCAGGCGCGCATTTCCGTATGGGGATTGGCGCTCAGCTCGGTGGAATGTTTTCGCTCTACTCCGGCTATAGCCAGGGGTATCCTTCCTTCGGAGCTAGCGTTAACCTCAGGTTCGTCGATCTTGAATACGCCTATTTTGGTATCGAAGACGGGCGTACCGCAGGCCAGCTGGGCCGTTTCAATCACAACATTCAGATCCGTTTCGGCCTATTCTAGTCCTTATCGGACGATAAACCCCAAGAGGCTCCGGCGCGGATTCCGTGTTGGGGCCTCTTGCTTTTCGCGGTAGCCTCACACTTTCTGGGCTCCAATTGATGGAATGTGCACCGCGTCTATTCGTAGTTTTTCGGGCTATTCGAATTGCATGCGCACAAATCCGATAATTCGCTTCAGGCGAAAGTCGAGTAACGACAATGTCTCGCAAAGATCAGCTAACAGGAAAGGGCCCGATGTCGGGCAATCACGTTTCGCACGCTCACAACAAGGTGCGGCGGCGGTTCAACGTAAACCTTCAGAAGAAGCGCTTTTTCATTCCTGAAGAAGATCGCTGGGTTACACTTCGAGTGTCTGCTCAGACGCTGAAAACTATCAACAAGAAAGGAATCAGCGCCGTGCTCAAGGACGCACGCGCAAGCGGCGTAAGCATCTGACCGGTTTCCCTTCTATTTGAATTACGACTCCGATGGCAAAAGGCAAAGACGTACGAATCCAGGTAATCCTCGAGTGCACTGAGGCTCCCGGCACCTCGCGCTATTCAACGACGAAGAACCGCCGGAACACTACCGAGCGGATGGAGCTCAAGAAGTACAACGCGAAGCTCCGTAAGCACACTCTCCACCGCGAAATCAAGTAATCGAAGCGCGCTCCACGCGCGCATCTAGCCCCTACGACGATGGCAAAGAAAGTATCGAAAAACCAACGTACCAATCGTGGTGCCGCCGGCGACGTCAAGCAGATGGCAAAAGTGATCGTTGCCGCTAAGAAGAGCAACGGCCACCACGAGTTCCGTTCCAAGATGGTGGAAGTTGGTCAGGTTCAGGATGAACTGAAAGCTGCCAAGGCAGGCTGACCGACATTGCGCAACACCCCATGCTGAGGCGGCGCCACTGATGTGGGGCCGCCTCTTTCATTTCAATCCTCCAGCTCCGTCCCAGCGAACCAGTAGGCAAAGCGGGCTTCTGAGGGAAAGAAAAGCCAAGCGAAGGCGAAAAAAGGAATGACGAAGGCGAGGTTTAGAAATTCCCCTGTTAAAAACATCGCGATGGCCGCGAACATGGCGGAGGCTTCGACGGCGGCAATAGAAATGATGCATCGCGTTCGAATGAGTGCTATTGCATCTGCGTAGCTCTCCAGAGTTGGAACTGTCGCATCCAGCTTCTTCTGGATCGAGAATCCCGTGATCAGGGCGACGACATTGATTACGGCGTTTAGACCAAATATCAAACTGTTGTCGGCAAGCGATCCACCTGAACCCGAGCGAAGTAAGAACGTCATGATCGCGCAAAGAATGACAACTCCCATGGAGATGGAGAGCCATATGACGCGCAATGTTCGCTTGTCGGCAGCAAGCTGTTCAGGTGTAGGACCGTTCATGTCGCGAAGATAGCGCGGAGAGCCTTGGCGTGGTCCATGCGGCGGTATATTGAACACATTCGGGGCGTAGCGCAGCCCGGTAGCGCGACTGCTTTGGGAGCAGTAGGTCGTCGGTTCGAATCCGGCCGCCCCGACAAACCACCCGGTACTGCGCTCGTAGCTCAGCTGGATAGAGCGGCGGTCTTCTAAACCGCAGGTCGCAGGTTCGAGTCCTGCCGGGCGCACGAAGTCTGGTGGGACAACTCAATCAGCCGCCTCACTCATGCCTTCGCATCGAGAGCGATGCTTTCGACCTGGCGGGCGCACGAAGTCTCGTGGGACAACTAAGTCATCCGGCCTCACCCGTGCCCCCGCCTCGAACGCGATGCTTTCGACCTGCCGGGCACGCACAGTGAAACTCTTCCTCCAGCCCATGTACCGATTAGCTCTTGTTTGCGTATTGATGATCAGTATGTGGTCGGCCTCGGCCCAGACGCTGGAGCTTCCTTATCTCTACAAAGTGACAACGGTCCGAGCCGCTCCCGGTGAGCTACTTAACCTGATTGATCTTTATAAAAGGCAGATGGAGGTCATCGCGGACAGCGAACGCCATCGACCATTCTGGATGCGCCACAGCCAAGGAGACCACTGGGATCTGATGCTTCTCTTTCCGATGGAGAGCTATGAAGCGTTCCACAGCCCTGATCGAACTGACGCCCGCGTTGTTCAGCGCGATGATTTCCAGCATCAATTCAATGATATAGTTGCATTCCAAGAGGATCTGTTTGCTTATGGCCCGCCGCTGGAAGTTGTTCAGGAAGCGTTTGACGAGGCCGGATTATTTCATGTCGAGATGTTTGAGGCTCTCCCGGGCAGGCACGACGAACTCTATGAACAACGGAAAATGGAGAACGTCTATCTCCAACACATCAATCGACCCCAGAACTTGATCTTCGTCAAGAGCGATGGTGCATCCGTGGACGTGTTCACGCTCGGTTTCTACCGCGACATTAAGCACTTTGCCGAGAGCGCGGATATCCCGCTGGACGAAGAAGATGCCGCCGCAAAAGCAGCCGGTTTCGAGAGCGTTTACACTATCAGCCCATATCTCCGTTCGCTTATCCGCGAACACCACGATACCATAGCCGTCGCCATCAGGTAAGCAAGACTTTGTATCTACGACGACTGTTACTCCATCCGTATCTTCCGTGTCCCATGGCGCCGTGGCCGAGTGGCTAGGCAAGGGTCTGCAAAACCCTCTACAGCGGTTCGAGTCCGCTCGGCGCCTCTGGTTCGTTTTCACGTCCGCTTTCTAGGCGCTAAGATCTGCGCTCTGTAATTTGCCGTACGCCTCCGTAGCTCAGTTGGTTAGAGCACCTGACTCTTAATCAGGGTGTCGAAGGTTCGAGTCCTTCCGGGGGTACACCCCAAAAACGCTCTTTATCGTGTGATAAAGGGCGTTTCTGTTTGTTGGAATAGCCCAATCAGTCCAAGTGCGGTAAAGGCCATTTTCGGCCACTGAGGGACATCCACGGACACAGTGTGCGGACATTGTGCGGACATCGTCCGCAAGCCCTACTCGATAGCCAATATTTCTAGCGGCTCAATAGGCACGGCTCTGTCGCCTTTTACTGGCAGAGCCTTAGCGTCTCCAAGTGAGATTCCGCCAAGTGCCTGGTTCATTCCATTGGTCATGGAGGCTGGGGCGAGATGGGCGTAGCGTTGGGT
>JBBKWZ010000165.1:0-24784 GCA_037969195.1 Rubricoccaceae bacterium
GTCCATCAGGTATGTAATCCTACAACCTGGGTCTCGAACAAAAACGGGCTGGGGAGGCTTTTGGAGCAAATACCCTTACCCCAACCCTTACCTATTAAATAAGAAAAGCCCTCTAAGAAGCTAATATTAGCAACTTAGAGGGCCTCTTCTTGTGCCCGGGACTGGAATCGAACCAGCACGCGATTTCTCGCACCACCCCCTCAAGATGGCGTGTCTACCAATTTCACCACCCGGGCAAGGAAAAGATCTTCAAGAACAGTGACTCCGGTAGGGCGAACGCGCAGCGTTTGCGGCGCAGGCCCGTGCGAGGTCGGATTGCCTGAATGGTAGTTCAGGTTATCGTGACTCCGGTAGGATTCGAACCTACGACCCACTGGTTAAAAGCCAGTTGCTCTACCAACTGAGCTACGGAGTCAGAGCGACTGGCTCAGAATGTCAAAACTAGGCCGATTCGAACTGGCTAGTCAACTCGCGCATGTGGAGGCGTAACGAAAACGTCAAGAGCGTCCGATAGTGGGGTGATCGCGTTATGTTGTACGTTCATCAATTCAATCGACTTGATTCCGCTATGTACCGCCTTCCCCTGCTTTTTGCGGCGCTAGTTCTTGCTGCGCCACTGACGAGTGCCCAAAACCTCGAACTGATCGGGACTCACCAGTTTCCAACCACTTCGTTCGGAGACGACGACGCTCAGCGGGTCGGAGGCTCGGACGTGTGGGCGTATACGGCTCCCGATGGCTCCGAATATGCCATCATGGGCGTGCTGGATGGCTTTGCGGTCGTGGCAGTTCCTTCGATGGAAATCGTGGGGCACGTTGACGGTCCAACGGAAGACGACGTGTGGTTCCACCGCGACGTTGTGGTACGCGGGCACTACGCCTACACGGTTACGGAGAATCTAGGAACGAACGAAGGCCTGCAGATCATCGACTTGAGCGGTTTACCGAATGGCGTTGAACTCGTATCTGTGCTTACAGGAGAGGTCGTATCGTCCCACAATCTGGATGTGGACATGGAAACGGGCTACCTCTACGTTCTGAATTCGGCGGGGAACGGCATTGAAATCGTTGATGTCTCCAACCCCGACCATCCAAGTATCGTCGGCTCCTTCGATGTGCCCGATGTTCATGACATCCACGCCCGTGGCGATGTAGTCTATGTGGCCGAAGGGCGGAGCCCAACGTTTTCCGTTTGGGACGTGTCCGACAAGGTGAACCCCGTGATGACGCAGCGCATCCCCGTACCTGACGGCGGTTACGTCCACAATATTTGGCCCACAGATGACGACAACTACCTCATCACTACGGAGGAGACGACCGACAAGACGGTGAAGGTCTGGGATATCTCGGACCCTGGGAATGTGGAACTGGTTGGCGAGTGGCTTGGCGAAAACCGAATTGCCCACAACGTTCACGTTCAGGGGCATTACGCCTTCCTCTCGCACTATACCGGCGGAATTATCGTCGTAGACATCAGCGACCCGACGCACCCGACGCAAGTGGCGGACTACGACACCACACCGGAGGACGACGAGTCCGGATTTCGCGGGACGTGGGGCGCGACAGTGCCCACGCCCGGAGGCTATGTTTACGGCAGCGACATCAGTGGCCAACTAACAGTGCTGAAGTTCCACGCCGACGATATTTGAGCCTACGTCCTCTTGATGTCGGGCATCACTGTTCTTATGTGCAGATCACGTAACTGATCGTCGTTCACCACGTCCGGTGTATTGGACATGGGTTCCGTTGCCGCCTGCGTTTTAGGGAAGGCGATTACGTCGCGTAGCGAAGATGCCCCGGTGAGCATCATCACCAACCTATCCAGCCCTAGCGCGATACCGCCGTGCGGAGGCGCGCCGTACCGGAACGCATTGAGCAGGAAGCCAAAGCGTTCTTCCGCCTCTTCGTCTTCGATGCCCAAATGGCGGAACATCTGACTCTGCACGTCGCGCTGATGGATGCGAATGGAGCCCCCCCCCATCTCGGAGCCGTTGAGGACGAGGTCGTAGGCCCGAGCCCGAACCGCGCCCGGGTCGTTCTCTAGAACGGGAAAGTCCTCCGGTTTGGGTGACGTGAACGGATGGTGCATCGCGTAGAAGCGGGCATCCTCCTCGTCGTACTCGAAGAGTGGAAAATCCGTCACCCAAAGAAATTCCCATGGGCCGTCTTTGCAAACGGGGATGAGCCCGGAATCCGCCGCCACGTGCAAGCGCAGCGTTCCCATCTGCTCAAAAACTTTTGGCTGCGGACCCGCGAGCATGAGCACGAGATCGCCTGCTTTCGCTTCTGTCGCATCGATCACGTTTTGGACATACGAACGAGCAAGCACTTCCTCTTTGACGGAGCTGGTAAAGTTGCTTCCGTCTGCGGGCAGCTTGATGTAGAAGAGTCCCGGCGCCCCGATGCGCTTCTGGACGATGTCCTTCGTGAGTTTGTCGAGCTTGCCGCGTCCGAGATCGCCCTGACCTTCTACACGAATTGCCACGACCGCGCCACCACTCTCAAATGTCGAATCGAAAACGCGGAAGCCGGAGCCGCTCAATGCCTCCGATACATTTGTCAGCTCCATCCCAAAGCGTAGATCGGGTTTGTCTGACCCAAATCGGCGGATGGCCTCGGAATACGGCATGCGGGGGAACGGCGTTGGGATGTCGATGCCCCGCGTGTCTTTCCAGATCGAAGCGATCAAGCCCTCCGTCATTTCGTAGACAAGTTCTTCCGTCGCGAACGTCATCTCGACATCAATCTGGGTGAACTCTGGCTGCCGGTCTGCGCGAAGATCTTCGTCACGGAAGCACTTCACGATCTGGAAATAGCGATCCAACCCCGCGATCATTAGGATCTGTTTGTAGGTCTGCGGGCTCTGCGGGAGCGCGTAAAATTGGCCCGGATGCACTCGTGAAGGCACCAGATAGTCCCGAGCGCCTTCCGGTGTCGACTTCATCAATACCGGCGTCTCGACCTCCACGAAGCTCTGGCCGTCCATGTATCGTCGTGTTGCCTGATACAGCCTGTGGCGGAGCAGAATGTTGTTTTGCAGTGCGGGTCGACGGAGGTCGAGGTAGCGGTACTTGAGCCTCAAATCATCGCCCGTATTCTGCTGGCGGTCTTCGTGCGAGCTCACCATGAACGGTAACGGCTCGGCGGTATTCAACACCTCGATAGACGTTACATACACTTCAATCAGGCCCGTTGGGAGTTCGTGATTCTTGCTCTCGCGCTCACGAACGATGCCCGTGACGGAAATCACATCTTCGCCTCGGAGCCTCTCGGCGACGGTGTAGGATTCGGCACTTACCTCGTCAGCAAAGACAATCTGGGTCAGGCCGTATCTGTCGCGGAGGTCCGCGAAAACGAGCCCGCCGAGGTTCCGTTGCGTATCCACCCAACCCTTAAGTACCACGTCGGTGCCGACGTCATCAGGACGAAGATCTCCGCATGTGTGGGTTCGTTGCCCATGTTTCTGGTCCGTTGTGAGTTGGAGGCGTACTGTCGGCTCAGACATCTTTTTGGCTTAGACTCGATTCAGTTGAAATTAGAAGTCCTGAATCTGCCAAGTGTGGGAGAACGGGCGAATGTGAACGAGGCGCTTCTGCGAGGACGTTACATGCAACGCCTCTACTCAAGTTGCTAGCTTGTAGAGAATCTGCATCCCATGCCCAGTCTTGCCTCCACAAAAGCTCTCGCTGAGAGCGTGCTTATTGGTGATCGCCGAGCCATCGCTCGGGCGATCACGGTGGTGGAGAATGGGGGAAACGATTCGGCAGAGCTCGCGGACGCGCTTTACCCGAACACGGGAGATGCATGGCGAATTGGAATTACGGGTCCCCCCGGTGCCGGAAAATCAACCCTGACGAATCGATTAATCGCCCAGTTTCGCAAGCAGAACAAAAAGGTCGCCGTGGTTGCAGTGGATCCGTCGAGTCCCTTTACTGGCGGTGCGCTATTGGGCGATCGCGTCCGGATGGACGAGCGGACTTCGGATGGCGGTGTGTTCATTCGGTCGTTGGCGGCGCGAGGAGCAACGGGTGGGTTGTCAGAGGCAACGGAGGTTGCGTGCGATGTCCTCGACGCGGCAGGCTATGAAATAATCCTTATCGAAACGGTGGGCGTTGGGCAAGGTGAACTAGACGTGGCAGAAACCGCCGACACAGTTCTGGTAGTTCTCGTTCCGGAATCCGGAGATGCCGTACAGGCCATGAAAGCGGGACTGATGGAGATTGCTCACGTGTTTGCCGTTAACAAATCCGACCATCCGGAGGCAGGCCTGATGGTCCAAGCGTTAAGGCAAATGCTCCATTTGCGCAAAGCAGCAGAAGACGGATGGGAGGTAGGCGTCGTAAAGACCTCGGCACTAAATGGGGAAGGCCTTGATGAGCTTCTGGAAGCCCTCAGTGATCATCGATCTCATCTGACGAATAGCTGGCAGGTGTCCCGCAACATGCGGCTCCGCCGCCGCGTGCAGCGAATCGTCGAGGCAAGGTGGCGTGAAAGCTTCTGGTCAGATGGACGCGCGAGCCAACTGGATTCTTTCCTCGCTGCTCTCGACGATGATGATCGCGGACCCCATGCGATCGCTTCTGAACTGCTTTCCAACCGCGTGTAGTGTTACGTTTTTAGCATATCCGTCGGCTAACCAGCAACTGGACGCCTCGGATGAGACGTGCGCCCAATACTTTCTCCCTTATCTTCGCTCGACTTCAACCTGTTGTTTGCATAGTAACGGGTCGTTGACTGCGGTGCCATCACCCTCCTAACCACCACGTAAAGCATATGGAAACGGATTCTGTACGAGCCTCTGGCACAGGAATGCCAAGCGGAGGCACCGAATGGTTTGGCCACCCTCGCGGCCTCTCAACGCTCTTCTTCACCGAGATGTGGGAGCGTTTTTCTTATTACGGCATGCGAGCGCTGCTGGTGCTCTTCATGACTGCGCCGCTTGCAATCGACAACCCTGGCTTTGGGTTTGCCGATGGGCACGCGACTGCCATTTACGGGCTCTATACATTCTTCGTCTATGTGCTGTCGCTGCCTGGAGGCTGGGTAGCGGATAACCTCTGGGGCGGCCGGAAGTCCGTTTTCGTCGGCGGTTGCATTATTGCCGCGGGCCACTTTACGATGGCTGCTCCACTCGTTGGATTGCCTGACCAGCCGACTTTCTTCCTTGGGCTAATACTTGTCGTGCTCGGAACGGGTCTTCTAAAGCCGAATGTGTCGGCCATCGTAGGTGACCTCTACCCAGAAGGCGGTGCACGGCGTGATGCCGGTTTTTCCATCTTCTACATGGGGATTAACATCGGTGCCATAATGGGGCCCTTCCTCTGCGGCATCGTCGGCGAAGGATACAACTGGCACATGGGCTTCTCGCTGGCAGGAATCGGAATGCTTCTCGGCCTGCTTCAGTACAAGCTCGGTGTACGGCACCTGTTAGGTGCCGGCGAACTCCAGACGGATCAGCCCCCGGAGGCTGTGCGGACGGCCGAGCGGAAGTTCTATGGCATCGCTGCAGCCGTCGCGGCTGCGATGGTCCTCTTTGGCTTCCTTATGTCGCGAGGTACGATCGGCCTTTCGTTGGAGCAGTTGGCTGGAAGCCTGGGTGTTCTCGTCGTGATTATCACGATGTGTTACTTCGCGTACATAATTTTGGCGGGTGGCCATTCGCTTGAGGAGAAGAAGCGGCTGGGTGTCATCTTCTGGCTGTTTGTCCTCGCGGCGCTCTTCTGGAGTGGGTTTGAGCAAGCAGGCTCATCGTTGAATCTTTTTGCACGCGATCTCACAAACCGCGACATGTTCGGGACGGTTATCCCGGCATCGACGCTCCAGCTGATCAACCCGCTTTTCATCGTCATCTTCGCACCCATCTTCGGATCATTGTGGATATGGTTGGCCAGGCGGAATAGTAATCCGAGCATTCCAGTCAAGTTTGGGCTTGGTCTGCTAGGCTTAGCAGCCGGCTTCTTTGTGTTGTCCTGGGGCTCGGCTAACGCCACGCCAGACAATCCTCTTTCGCCTTCATGGCTGATTGTAACGTACTTCCTACATACGGTCGGGGAGTTGTGTCTCAGCCCAGTCGGACTTAGCTCAATGACGAAGCTCGCGCCGCGAAGCCGCGTAAGCCAAATGATGGGCATCTGGTTCGTAGCTGCTGCCCTCGGTAATCTTTTCGCTGGTCTTATGGCAGGCCAGATCGAAAACCTGCCTCCGACCGAGCTCTTCTGGTTCGTGGCGATGCTCGTTGGCGGTGGTGGCGTTATCGCCCTCCTGGCCAGCCCATTTGTCAAGAAGTTGATGGGAGACGTCGAGTAGACGAGCTCTTCTCAGGAATCTCGCAGGGGCGTCCCGATAACATCGGGACGCCCCTATTAATTTTGGCAATGCCAGAAATCATCTCCGTACCCGTTCACGTCCTTCCGCACGGGGAGGGACTCGAACTCCCTTCCCATTCCACAGATGACAGCGCCGGGCTTGATCTCCGAGCCGCGGTGCCGGAAGACGAGCCGCTTACACTTCTTCCGGCTGAGTATGCTATGGTGCCAACAGGGCTCCAGATTGCGCTTCCTCGAGGTTCGGAAGGCCAGGTTCGTCCTCGTAGCGGCTTAGCCGCAAAGCATGGCGTTACCGTCCTCAATTCTCCGGGCACTATTGACGCGGATTACCGAGGCGAGTGCAAGGTGATTCTGATCAACCACGGAGCAGAACCGTTCATCATCACGCGCGGCGAGCGCATCGCTCAACTTGTGGTAGCTCGCTATGTCCCAATTCAGTTTGAGCAAGTTGATTCGCTAGAAGAGACGGAGCGTGGAGCGGGCGGGTTTGGGCACACAGGCAGAGGGTAGGCTAATTCGTCAGAAGGTCGGCATCGTTCTCCGTAAGAAACCATAGGTCGCCCTCACCCGAATAGCCTGAAGCAGTTATGGGCGTGGGAGTTGCTCCGTATCCAGCCATGTATGCGTGGTATCCGAGGCCTTCCAGGAAAGCAAACAGTTCGGCAAGACTGTATCCATAGCGCTCTGTGTGAGATGCCCACGCTTCGAGATAGAGTGCAGGTCGATGGACTTCCAGAATAGCTTGGGCTCCACGCAAGGCCAGAAGCTCAGCCCCTTCCACATCCATTTTGATGAACCGAATCCGGCGGGGCTCGATTGATGGGAGAAGTGTATCCAGACACAAACCCGCAACGTTTGCAGTGCCCTCTGTTTGCTCGTCTGAACTGGCAATATGTGTAAGTCCAGTGAGTCGCTCTCCGTCAACGCCCTTCCACACGAGGGCTACGGCTTCTCCGGTGTCGTTCGCCGCTTTGTTGAGTACCGTAACGTTGTGCCGTCCCAGGATTGAGAGGGTCAATCGAAGGACGTCAGCGTAATACGGGAGCGCTTCAATGGAATATATGTGACCTCCATTCAGGAGTTTTGATAGAGCCACGGTCCACGTACCTGAATGGGCACCTACATCGAGCGCTACATCATTCGGCCGTAACAGTTTTGCGGCAAGTGCCACATCGGGTTCATAGAGCTTCCCCCTTATGTGGCGCTGCGCCCAAACAATGGCGTGGGCAAGGCGGTGCATGCGGTCCCGAAATCCGACAAATTGATCTTCGCTTTCTGGTTGAAATTCGACAGAGGTCGTGATCATTGATTTTCCAACGCTATGACTCTTCCCGTCCCCTTATTCTGAGTACTTGAAAAGGTACCATCTTCAAAGTGCGGAGGCGGCTCGGCCCGTCAATCGAAGTTCGAGTTCTTCTGGGTCGAGGAAATCGTCTTCATCCACCCTCCAATCATCTCAATCACTTCACGCCGGATTGCGCGGCACGGCCTTTAGCAATGGATACAACGGTACTGACGCTCGGCCCGTTACGGATGCGTTTAGGATATCCGGCCCTAATTTGGCTGTGGGTAAAGATTTCCTAGAATAGCCTGGGCGAAGGCCGCGGGCGTTTGAGTCAATGCCCACTTCCGAGCGGTATCCTCGACAAATCCCGCTGATGAGTCAGAAAGGAAGCGCCGAACTCCGCGAGCGATCTCCGCTGGACGAGATGCGTCCACAGCCAGACCCAAAGAATAATCCTTGACATTCGAGCCCATGAGATCGGAATCGGTACTCAGCACAGGTGTTCCTGCCGCCGCTGCACGAACAAGTACAGCGCTCGACCCCATGTGCCCTACATAGGGTGCCAAGACCACGTCCGCGGCCCCAATAATCGATTGAACGTCTCCGACGGGAATCCGCGCGTCATGGACAACCAGTTGCAATTCACTGTTTTCTCTAAGGAAAGCTACATTTTCGCGAACGACCGGTTTAGCCGCATCGGAAATAGGACCTGCAAACAGCACTGCTATGGATTTTGACTCGGCTGGCGTAAGCAGTTTGAGCGAGTCCAACAGCTGATAAATTCCCTTACGTCTATCCAGCACACCAAAGAGGAGGAACAGCTTTCTTTCCGGTTCGATATCGAAGGCTTTTCTGACATCCTCTTTTGTAGCGCCGGTTTCGGTGGCGTCTACTGGGTCCGGGATGCTCACCGCGTTTAGCCCAAGTTTGCGAAGGGACGGTACGGCTAGCGGATTGAGGGAGAAGACGAACCCGAGATCATCGTTCATTGCCATTCCCCTCAATAAAACAGCTTTGCCCCCATGCACAACTTTTTCTCTAAGTGAGTTGGCGCTAATCGTTTTGTCGTGAATAGAGGCACGGAACAGGATTCCTGATATAGTGACATTCTGTTTAAAACGATTGCCAAGGGCTAGTGCCAGCTGAAGATGATCGAGATACATGGCGAAAACCTGTATCGGCTGAAAACGAGCGATCACCTGCTTGAGCAGCTGCCAGTTAGTTATGCTAAGCTGCAGAGTAGAGCCATGATGGCTGTGCTCAGGAAGTTCAAAGGAACTCAACCGATTTGTCGGGTCGTTGGCTATTCCCGGTGAAAGAGCGTCAAGGTCGCGAAGCAAGACCCCTGGGCCGGCCAAAACAATTCTTTCTTCTCGACCGGCACTCTTCCACGCATTAAGAAGATGGAGTACGTATTCCGCCCGGTGACCCCCGGAATACGGCTCAAATATGACGAGGTCCGCTGCGGAGTTATTACTGCCTTCCATGAAGCCAGATCGTATTTACTCCGATTTCCGCTACCATGTCATATCCATTGGTACGGAGGATCGATCGCTTCTGGTCTTCACTGTCAGCGTGTATTTCAGTAATGATGCAACGAGGTTGATAGCGATCAAATTCCAAACCTTCGATCACTTCAAGGTCGTGGCCTTCTGTATCAATTGAGAGCAGAGAAAAGTCGTGGACCACTGCCTCTTCATCGAGAATGGATGTAAGCGTCCGAACTTCTACCTCAACAGCTTCGCCAACTGACCGTATTCCGTTTCTGGCAATCGCTCCCTCCGCTTGGATCGAGGACAACATTCCGGTCTCATCATCATCGAATATCTGAAGTGTCGCCTGGCCATCCTTGTCGGAGCAGGCGAATTGCAGACAGCGAACGTGTGGGAAAGCCTGACAATTCGAGACGAGCGTCGGGAATAATCTTGGATTCGGCTCAATCAGCAATGCACTCCAACCAGCTTTTACGAAGAGTCGACTATTTGAGGCTGTAATTCCGTCGTTTGCGCCAACTTCTACCACAAACCTTGGCCAATGACTTTCGACTAGACCCTGTGCAAACAGTGCTTCACCAAGTTGGGAAGTGTCACCGTAGAGCTTTCGCCTGACTGCGTGCGCCAGCCGGCGAGAACGCACCCCCAGAATCGGCTTAATTGCGTTGTAGAGTTTTACGGGGGTCGTAGACATCAACCTAGTGGCCTGGATTCCTACTTAGAAACGCTGTGATGCTAGCCCTTGGTAGAAGGCCGGTCGCTATTGCAGCTACCCCGTAGGAAGCGGGCAGGATAAGCAGTACACCCCAAAGAGGGAGTAGGTCCGCACGATACAACATCAGCGGCGCGGCTATCCCGACGAGAACAGAGAAAGTGGAGCGCGCGAACAGCGAACTGTACAGATGTCGCGTAATGCGGAAATGGTGGAAAGCAACACCCACCAGAACGATTCCCTCTGATGAAGCCGTCGCCCATGCGGCACCGTTGATACCGTACGGCGGAATAAGAATAAAATTGAGCAGAACGTTCAGAATGGCGCCACCTCCCACCACATACATATAGCTCAGTTGTCTATCCCACGCGAGAAGCGGATGTCCGAAGATCATGCTTGCGTAGACGACGCCGACGTTTGCCATCAACAGCACAAAGGCAAACGTTGCGGGCTCGAACTCCTTCCCAGCAAATAACACCAGTATGTCGTGCCCCAGTATTGACCCGCAGATGGCGATTGGAGCCCCCACTAGCAGCATCGTTCTAACGAAACCGCCCATCCGATCTCGAATCATATCCAAATCAACTTTCGCCACCGATAGGCTTGGATAAAACGACTGCGCAATAACCATTGCGGGCATTAACGCAGCCGTTACTCCTTTATACGCCGCTGCATACCAGCCAACTTCCACGTCTGTTTTCATCAGGCCAAGCATGACTTGATCAAGATTGTAATAGACCGCAATCAAAAACGTGCTAGCTGCAATTGGCAATGCAGGTCTCAAGTGAGCCTTCCAGGCCTCGATATCGATACTGAGCTTGATGGAACCAAATTTCCTGTATGCAAGGACTACCAACCATCCATTTCCAATCATTAGGCTTGCAACAGAAGCAAGTGCTGCCCAAGCGACGTCGTCTGGAGCCCTTACTAACAGTAGTACAGATGCGAGGTGTAGTAAAGACACAAACACATACGTGATTGCCAGCTGCTTTGTCCGTTCGAGGCCAAGAAACAGCCATTCCAAAGATCCAGCGTGTGCCAATAGCCCTATGCCCTGAATGAGCAATACTATCTTGAACGTTCCTGGCTTGGGGAGTGCCAAAACCAGAGGGACGTACATGGCAATTCCAATGAGACAGAGCGTCAACTGCATCCCAAGGAACTGGCCAGTAAGTTTAGATGCCAGATCAGGTTCTCGGGCTATCTCACGTGTTGCCAACGTTGGGATTCCTAACCTTCCAAACAAAATGAAGTAGGAAAGAAGCGCGGTGCCGAATCCCAAAATTCCGTAATTACCTGGGCCAAGTGCTCGCGTTAAATATGCTGCCAGCAAGAGTGATACTACTGCAGATACGCCCTTAGAGATACCGAGTGAAATCAGATTACTTCGTGCCTTATTTCTCCATGTCAACGCTTTCTCATGCGTTGTAGAGCCTGGAGGACCGCTATTGGCACTAGAATCAGGACTGTCACTATGCACTGGCACGAGGAAGGCTGGTTGGGTTGCTTTTCCGATAACACAATCCCATTCCGAGCGCTGTGATAATCGTAAAGGCGGCCAGTTTTTCGTCCTCGAAGAAGACGCTTGTAGTGAGTGCAGGTATAACCATGCTAAATGAACACGCAAGAATCCCGCGCAATACGGCGCGGTCAAGCAGAGTTGCACTTCTTAGTCGACTGGATTGAAATACGACTAGCAAGCTCCTCACCCACGTAAATCCTACGATCAGGGCACCCCACAATCCAAACTTGTACACAACGGCGACAAGCCCAACGTGGCTATAGCTTCTCGTTTGTGTTCCCATTAGCGTGATATCATACAGCGTATACGTTTTGCCGAAACCGTACCCTAGTATTGGGTTGCTCTTAATGTGGTGCCAAACGGTTTCGGTTTCCACGAATCGATTCAGTAATGACATGTCCGTTGAGGCAGAGCCAATCGTGGCAAAACGAGAGGAGATACCTGTGATCAACAAATCGAAATAGGAAGAAAGGAATAGGACACTGAACAAAAAAAGCAGAGACGCTCCAGCGGCACACCACAACATCAACCGCCGTCTTTCAAGTCCAGGGCTGATCGCAATTAAGATCGCCACTGCCACGAGGTACTCGACCCAAAACGTTCGAGACTTTGTCAGCACTAGGCCAGCAATCAAGATTCCCAAAATGCACGTCACCAATATCCGAAGCGAGTGCCTTTTGAGCGTTGGGAGTACAGAAAGGAGAATGATCCCCGGGAAAGTCAATAGCAACTCCCTACCAGATGTCCTGACGTCTGCGATCTCCCATAGCATGGTTGCTGCCGCGAACGTTCGGCGCGCGGTTAGAAGGTTGTCAACTGTGATCCAAATGCCTATCCAAGCAATGATCGCAAGAATAATGACGAGACCATGTTTATCACGTTCGCAGAAATCTCTTATAGGGAAGTAGATCGCGAGCATTGTCAATGCAATCGCTTCGCCGCGCAAACGGAGGAAATCCGCACCAAACAGCAATCCAAGGGATATTCCCAACCCCAATCCTAGAACAAGCCAAGCAGCAATTGCCAGATCGACGGACCCCCGAATGAAGGGGCTCTTGTACAGGAACAGTCGGCGACCGTACCAGTGGGCCAGGTAGGAATAAAAATAGAGACCATATAAAACCTCGTGGAGCTGAAAACCGGGCTCAGACGAGAAGAGAAGAGCGAGGCCGCCAAGCCAGACAATAAAATTGAGTCGAGGCTTTGTAAACAAAAAAGAGGCGACACTTGCCGCGACGACTACAACGGGCAGCAAGATGACTAACCCTGGTGCCTTCACTACCACGACTCCAACAATGCCAATGGAACCCAGAAGCAAAGCGATCAGCGCTGCGTTTCCCCAACGAAGGGCGGGGAGAGATGTTAGGGTGGCTTGATTCATTAATTGGCGTCGAGCTGCTTACCTAGCGACCTGAACGTATTAATTGGCCTATGCAAACTCCAAGAGCGGGGAATGTAAGTGGAGAACGTCATGCCGATATGTTAGTCCGCGAACTGCTTGCGAAACACAGCCAGAGCTCTTCCAACCGCTTGATCCATGTTATAGTACTTGTAGTCGGCGAGACGGCCAGCGAAGGTTACGTGTGCTCCGGCCATGCCCACTTCACGCGCGTATTTCTCGTAGAGACGTTGATTGGCATCTAGCGGAATCGGGTAGTAGGGTTCGTTCACCTCACGGATGTGAGCCTGAGGATATTCACGAGCGACCGTCGTCCCAGGAGTTTGCTGACCTGTTGCGTGCTTGAACTCTGTTATTCGGGTGTAGTCGTGCGCGTTTGGGAAGTTTACCTGAGTAGCTGATTGATAGTAGGGCTCGTTAAAATGCTCGAATTCGAATCTCAAACTCCGGTAGGGAAGTTCGCCGTGCGTATAGTCGAAGAACTCGTCGATGGGACCTGTATAGATCAGGTCGTCGAAGGAAACGGTTGATTCAGCGTCGGAGAAGCTGAGATCAGTTTCGACGTCAATATTCTCGTGGTTGAGTATCGACTCCACGAGTGCCGAGTAGCCCTTCTTCGGAAGAGCTTGGTACGTGTCCTGGAAATAGCGATCGTCTCGCGAAATATGAACCGGGACGCGCCCGGAAATGGTTGGGCCCAGTTCTTCGGGAGTCAGTCCCCACTGCTTGGTTGTGTAGCCGTAGAAAACATTGTCGTAGATGAAGTCCGCGAGCCATTGCAAATCCTTCGCCTCCTGTTTGGAATGCACGACATTCGATTTCGCGTCTTCCCTGAGTTTGAGGATCGGCACCTTCTTCTCCATTCCATACGTCGAGACCAGCAAGTGCTCAAGCCGTGTTGCCTGGGCTTCTGGAAATAGTGTGTGCAAGCACGTCAGATTGAACGGTACGGGAACGCGCTGGCCATCGATTTCAGCGAGAACGCGGTGCTCGTATGGATGCCATTCCGTAAACGCGGACAAGTAGTTCCAAACCTGAGGGCTGTTCGTGTGGAACAAGTGGGGCCCATATTGATGGATCATCACCCCGTGCTCGTCAAGGCAGTCGTGTGCATTTCCAGCGATATGACGGCGCCGATCGATGACGAGAACCCGCCGGTCGAGTTGGCTGGCCAGTCGCTCAGCCAGAACTGCGCCAGTGAGACCTGCACCCACGACTAAGAAATCATACCGTCGCGCCATTCCTTAGTCTACGTTGTGAGGTGAGCGATTTTTGCCAAAATGATGTGAGCAACGACCGCGTGTGTTAAGTGCTCGGCGCATTGAACCAGAGTCGGTCGCGCCAGTTACGGATTGTGTCCAGTTCTAATGATTTCAAGAACTGCTTTTGGGTCGACAACTTTTAAAGCCCAGGCGGCGAGTGTGTAGGTAAAGATGGAAACAAGGCCGGCCACCAAAGGACTGAAGCCTACCGCCTGAAGTCCAACAATTACACCTCCGACCCCAATCGCGGCAGAAATGGCGGCGCGCATCCACGTGGAGAGGTACAGGGCATGGACGGTTTTCCAATGCAGGTAGACGAGGCCGACCAGCACTGCGCATTCACTGAGAACCGTTGCCACCGCCGCACCGTCGATCCCGTAGAGCGGGATGAGAATCACGTTAAGTATGACGTTGGCGACGGCTCCCAACCCAACCGCCCAGAAGTAAGCATTCTGTCTATTCCAGGCAATGAGAGGCTGGCCAAACGTCATGTTCACGTACACGAAGCCAGCATTGACCATGAGCAAGCTAAATGCGCGAATCCCCGGCGAGTACGCGTCACCTGCAAAGGTCACAAGCAATGGTCCGGCTAAGGCAACGCCCGCAACGGCAACAGGAAACCCGAACGCTGCCATCGATCGAGCAAAAAGCGCGGCGCGCTCACGCATTTGGTCGATATGCCCGAAGGTGGTTGACAGGCTTGAGAAGAACGCCTGATTGATAATCTGCGCGGGTACCAACGTTGCTCCCAGCAGAAGGTATCCGGCGGTATAGAATCCAACCTCTGTTTCGCCGCGCATGAGCCCTATCATCACTTGATCGAGCGAATAGTAAACGGCGATCATAAATGAGGAGGCCGCAATGGGGATGGCGGGTTTTAGGAGAGGTAGCCACGCTCGGGGCTCAATCCTCAACGCTAGTGGTGAAAATTCTCGAGTGTAGCGGATGAGGATCCAACTGTTCGCAATCAGAACGGCTGTCACAGAAACCCCGGCGGCCACGAGAACATCGGAGGGGTTGCGAACGAACAGAAGAATCGCTCCAAGGTGCATCAGCGATGCTGCCACATTTCGAACCGCGAGGACGCCCATCCGCTGAACGCCCAGATAGACCCATTCTACCGACATCGCCAATCCGAAAAGCAGTAGGCCCTGAACGGCGAGGACCTGCTTCACCAGGATGTCCTTCGGCAGTAACACCACGACGACGAGGAACGCGATGTAGCCTGGCACGCAAAGGAACAGCTTCATCGACGTAATGCGGGACGCTAACGTCGGTATTTCTTCGGTCCGACGTGCGGCTTCGCGCGCGCCGAGCGTGTCAAAACCAAACTTGACAAGAAGCGAGAAATATGAAAGGAGGGCTGTGCCGAAGCCCAGAATCCCAAAGTATTGTGGCGTTAGAATGCGCGTCAGATAAGACGCGATCAGAAGCCCAGCAATTACTGTAATTCCACGTGCGGCCGCGAGAGCCGCCGCGTTCCTCGAAATCCGGGCAGCGGCGCTTTCGGAATCGTTGAGGGTCGAAACTTCAGCGCGAGGCTCGCTTTGCCCCTCTATCTCCTGTGAGGTGCCTTCGCGCAAGTTGTCAGGATTCACGTCGTATCCCGTTTCAGCTCACCGACGAATCTTGCGAAAGTCGTTGTGTAATCCAGCCGTGATTGGCCCGCCACCACGCCCTTGATAGGATAAATATGCATATGAGCATGAAAATTGAAAGCGTAGCCGCGATGACAATAATCGAACGCTTTGGTTTTGCCTTCCTTATTGGTGGAATCGCCGGATCGAGTACTTGGACGGCAAGAGCCTCATTCTCTTCCGAGAATCGCGCCTGCTCAAGTAGGGGGTGGATTGCCTCCATGATTTTTGCCTGTATCACTATTTCCTGATACAGACGTGCGTACTGCCGACCAACCTCAGGGAGATTTCGGAGCGCTACGGGCATCAACTCATCTTCGCCACGCATGAAATGGTTTAGGGAAGCCTGGGCTGCGCTCAATTGATCGCGGGCAGCGCTCGTCTGTGCATTTTCTTCCCCGAACTGTCGACTGAGCGCACCATACTGGACTTCTAGCTGGACAATCTCCGTGCGAATGTTGGCCATCGCCTCGAAAAAAGCAGCGCCTTGTTGTTCAACATCTAGAACTCCGTTTCGCTCTTGAAAAGCCTGCATCGCGATTTGGGCTGAATCAAGTGAACTCTGGACCTCCGTCAGTCGCGTTTCGATGAATTCACGCGTTTGCCGGGCATTGGCCGCCGTAAGGACGATGTTCTCACGGTTGAGCTCGGCCACCATATAGTTGGCAATGTTCGCCGCCCGCTGCGGGTCGCGGTCAAATACTCCTACTGACAAGTAGTCGAAATCCAGCGCGACGACATAGTCCAGATTCTCAAGAAGCTCCTTGATGGCGTCTGCTCGAGGGTCAGCGCTGTCGATCGTCTCGTACACAGTCTCGAGTTCAAACCGCTCCACAGTACGGTCCAGCATCGTCCGACTGGTTAGGATCGATAGGTACCGCGTGTACTCACCGCCAGACCCGTCAAGGATGGAAGCCGCACCTGGTACAGCGCTCTCCAGCATGCCAAGGATCGACGAGCCACCTCCCTCCGGAAGGAGCAGGCGGGTTTCAGCCTTGTACCATACTGGAAGGGAGAGGCTAATTAGAACGGAGCCGATAATTGCCGCGAGCGTTGTGAGCATGATCACCCACTTCCCGCGGAAAAGTGAGCGCATCGCCCACCAGAACGTATCAGCACCGAGCCGTTCCTCTTCGGCAGAAAATTCCCGATACGGATGTCGTCCGTTTTCAACCTTCTCATCCATAGTCAGCACATGTTCGGATTCCATAGGGTGTCGCGGCGCAATGCCCGAGCAAGACCACAGTTGCTATTTCTGAAACAACAGAACGACGGTAACGACAGTTGAGATGGCAGCTAAGGCCGTAGAGATTATTCGGAAAGTCGAGTCACTCTCGGCTCGGCTTTCCTGCAAATCCATGCTTCGTTCCTGGATAACCGCCTGTTGGGTAAACCGATCTTCAGCGATAAACTGTCTGTTTACAAACACGAGGTCGCCGGAGGAAATGGTGGCCGCCTGATCGGCTGGTATCAAGCCGCCCGACGCAACGAGTACGTACGAATCCGTCGCCCCTTGGCTTCGTCCACCCGCATAGGCGATGTAATCTTCAAACGTTCGTCCTTCAACAAAGGGGACATGCCCGGGGCGAAATACCTGGCCGAAAACATAGACGCTCCCAAGGTCGAAC
The DNA here is from genome assembly GCA_037969195.1 of Rubricoccaceae bacterium. GTDB lineage: Bacteria > Bacteroidota > Rhodothermia > Rhodothermales > Rubricoccaceae > JAHEJB01. Next base: position 17,264 of record JBBKWZ010000165.1, read on the forward strand.
GGGACGACAACGCGGTCGCCATCTCTCAAATATATGGGTGGAGCGCCTTCGCGAAGCGCGGATTCGAAATCGATGGAAAGCCTTTGCTTGCTAAGGAATTCGCGAGTCAAATATCGCTTCTCGACGTACGATAGTGTGGAAAGCCGCGTGAGATTGAAAGCGGCGTCGGCAATTGCACTCTCTTGGACATCAATCCTTAGGGTAGGCTCAAGCGCGAGATCACGATTTTCAGTCGCCGATTCCTCGTCCATCATCGTCGGCTCGCGTTCGAGGTAGGCGCCACGGATCAAGGCATCGGGTAAGAACCCTCCGGCCATGTCCACAAGATCGCGAAGCGTCGTCTCGCCAATACGAATGGGATAAGACGTAGGAAAGTAGGTCGCGCCGACGACGCCCACCGTGCCCACGTTCGCATTGCGAGGTAGAACGTAAAGCTGATCTCCGGGTTCAAGGGGCGTCGTCGCAAGCTCGGAAGCCCGCAACGTCAGAACTTGAGGCGTACGACCACTTGAGCGCATGAGACGCACTTCTTCGATTTGAGCCTCAGCGTCCGGACCATATGCAATGAGCAGGAGCGCGAGCGCTGTATCGTCGGGGCGATAATCGTAGGCGCCAGGTTCCGCCACCGCACCGGAGACACGAACGCTGCTCTGCGTAGGGTCGAAGAACTGCAGGGAAACGGCATCGCCGTCCCGCAGGTAGGGGTTGGAGTCTATAGATCCGGTCGCGTAGTACCTCAGCATGTCGACACGATCAACTGTTCCGTCGAGATGTGTTACGAGGACGTTTCGGAAGGCTGGGATGTAATCAGAATGGGGAGTAAGGAGTCTCGTTGGCGTCAACTGCCCCAATTCGCTCAGCGTCGTGGTCTCAAAGTCGCCTTGCGCGCGCGCCAGAAGCATCTTGCGACTAGGTGTCAGGCCACGAAATTGTTGAGGACTCGCCCCTGCCATGGCCGCTACTAGTGCGTCGTCAACACGGGCGATCGGCGTCATAACGTGACGACCAGGGATGATAACTGCGCCTGAAACGTGTACATAGAACTGACGTGGATCACCAAGCACGATGTCAGAATCCACGTAGCGGTAATGTTGCCGAATTGAGGAGCGAACCTCATTCTGTACAGATCGCAAAGTTCTATCAGCGACGTCGAAGCTCCCTACATCGGGAATAACGAGTCTGCCATCCGCAGATACTCTAATTCTGCGCGACTGCGAATTCCGGCCTCCGATCGAGAGGTCGAAACCATCTCCAGGCCCAACGAGGTACGCGTTCGGATCGATGCGGCCTTCCAACGGCGCTACGTCGCCGGATGACGTTAAAGCGGTTGGGTTCTGCTGTTGGAGAATGCTTGCCCGAACGTCATCTACATTAATCGACTGAGCAAAGGCAGCAGGCAAGAGCACACTTACGAAAGCAAGGACTGCAAACTTGTGGAGGAGGAATGCAGTTGGTTGAGGGACTATCATCCAGCCGGAGATCGTAAAATGCGAGCCACAAAGGTACGGTCACCCTTTCGGGGCACCAAACGACGTGTTCATGCATTTTGTTGACTCCCAGCCCCGTAGCACCCTTTTCACTTCATCGTTCATGACTGAATCTAAAGAGCGACTCGCTCCCGCAAAAGTGAATCTGGGGCTTCACGTCTTGCGCAAGCGGCCAGACCGCTTTCATGACATTGAGACGGTGATGGTACCCATCGGCTGGTCTGATCGGCTACTTGCGACTCCATCCAGCGACTTCGTCTTCACATGTTCGGATAACACGCTCCCAACGGATGAAACCAACCTGGTTGTTCGTGCAGCAAAGTTGTTGGAAGCGGAAACGGGTACTGACCTAGATTTTGCCATCCATTTGGATAAACGCGTACCATTTGGGGCGGGGTTAGGGAGCGGATCTTCGGATGCTGCTGCAACCTTGTTGCTGCTTTCAGAAATGATGGTACTAGACTTGTCGGCATCAGAGTTGTTCGCACTGGCCGCCCAACTGGGCTCTGACGTACCGTTTTTTCTGAAAGGCGTCGCGGCTTTGGCTGAAGGCAGAGGCGATGTCCTGTCGCCGTTAACAAAACTGGATGCAGAGCCCTATCGGTTGCGATTCGATTTAGTGGTTGCCGTTCCGCCCGTGTTCATTTCTACAGCTGAGGCATACCGCGATGTCATTCCAAGCGACTCGCACAGACCTGGCCTTGCCGAGGTCGTCTTGACAAACGACCTGGCTTTGTGGAATACGAATCTTGTCAACGATTTTGAAGCCGGGGCTCTTGACCGCGAACCCGCCATCGTTCGAGCTAAGGAATCGCTTGCGGAAGCGGGAGCGGGCTACGCTTCCTTATCAGGGTCTGGAGCAGCGGTATTCGGCGCCTTTGAGAGCAGAGCAGATGCTCTGCTAGCTGCATCCAGGCTTGAAAACGAGGGCTGCCGTGTTTGGATCGAATATTCGACAGCCCTCGACAATTAGCTGACGAAAGTCTTTACCAGCCGATGCGACCTGCATCGCCGCCTTCGGCGCCACTCTCACCGCCACCGCTCTCGCCTTGGCTGGACTCGCGCTGCCTCCACCGGTCCAGTAGATCGCGCGCAGGTCTATCTCCACCGGTTCCGTCACTTTGTGTTCCTCTTCTCCGTCGAACACCACTATCCCCACCGCCGCTAGCATATCCACGGCGTGAGGGCGGTTTGTAATCCTCGGGTTCCTCAAAGCGATGGTCCGAGGCAAGTCTAAGTGACTCCGGCGCGTCGTTGTCCAAACGTTCTAGAAACTCGCCGACGACGAGCATCCCGGTGTGCGCACCCTGCCCCCAATAGCTTGACCGAAACTTGATCTGCCGGTCGTTGAAGCCAACCCAAGATCCTACGACAAGGTCCGGGTGCATGCTCATGAACCACCCGTCGGCGCTCTCCTGTGTCGTTCCAGTCTTTCCAGCAAGGTCAATGTTGCCGATGTCGAAGCTGCCGCGGAGGCTACGCGCAGTTCCCAAGCGGACGACATCTCGCATCACGTTTACTGTTGTGTAGGCCGTCGATGGATTCAAAACCTCGCGCCCCGTTGGTGTGAATTCCACAACCGTGTTTCCGTATCGGTCTTCAATTCGGGCGACAAAAGAGGGTTCGTGATAAATACCGCCGTCTGCAAGTGTTGAGTAGGCTGACGCCATCTCGTACAGCGAGACGTCCATAACTCCGAGTGCAATCGAATTCGGGTAGACCGGTGTGTCGTTCGGGTCGTATGGAGTCACGTCCAGTGGGCTGCGGATGCCGAGACGCTGCGCATATCTGGCGACCTCTGCGGGCCCGACTAATTGCGTTACGCGAGCAGCTACAATGTTCTTCGAATACGCGAGTCCCTGTTGAAGCGATACGTAACCTCCCGATGTCCCACCTGAGTTCCGCGGTCTCCATCCTTGCCAAGTGAAGGGGGCGTCGAGGACGTGGTAACTCGGCGAATAGCCATTGTCGAACGCGGCTGTGTAGGCAAACGGTTTGAAGGTTGAGCCGGGTTGCCTCCGAGCTTGCGCTACGTGATCAAACTTGTCAGCAACGAAATCACGACCGCCGACCCAGGCTCGCACTTGCCCCGTATGCGGATCCATTGCGATCAAACCGGACTCCAGACGAGTTTTTGCAGTTCGAAGTGAGTCCATGAATACCTCGTTCGCACGAAGTTGGGCGACGGCTTCATCTCGGCTTTGGCCGCTCTCGCGAAGTAATCGGAAATCCTCCGTCTCTGCGACGAACACATCCACAACATTCGCATATCGTTGCCACCAGTAGGCAAAAGCGTCCACACCACCCTGATTTGAACGACGCAAGTAAGGCGCCGTCGTACTGCCGAGGCTATACCCTCCTGCTCGGCTCCATTCGATATCTACGACCGCCTGCAGGCCCAACATCTGCGTTTCCAACGCTTCCGTGGCCAGTGTCTGCATACGAGAGTCGATGGTTGTATGGATTATCAGGCCGTCGCCGTAGGGATCGTAGCCATTCTGTTCACACCATTTCGTAAACCACTGTCGGAGGTATTCGGCAAAGTGAGGAGCAGGATTGCTTTCAAAGGAATAGGGCTCGAACTCAAGTTCAATTGGCACGTCCCGAACCTGGGCGTAGTAGCTCTCATCGAGCACGCCTACGGCTACCATATTGCTGAGAACCACGTTCCGCCGCCGCATCGAGTTTTCCGGGTTCCGCTTCGGATCGTAATACGTGTTCGCGGCAAGCATTCCGATTAATGTGGCGGATTGCTCGGGGTTCAATTCCGCCGCTGTCGAATTGAAGTACGTCTTGGCCGCAGACTCAATACCAAATGCATTGTAGCGAAACGGGACCGTATTCAGATACGCCTCTAAAATCTCGTCTTTGGTGTAGGCTCGCTCAATTCGGATGGCCGTAAGTATTTCCTTGATCTTTCGCGTCACGCTTCGCTCAAAGCCAACCTCTCGGTAAAGATTTCGAGCGAGTTGCTGAGAAACTGTAGACCCGCCCTGGGCCTTCCCGGCCAGTGTCAAGAAGGGTGCTTGAAGGGTGCGCCTCATGTGGACGCCCCAGTGGCTATGAAAATCCCTGTCCTCAGTAGAGATTAGTGCGTTTACAACGTGCTCCGAGATCTCACTCAACGGTACCCACGTGCGGTTTTCGCCATCGTAGTACCGTGCGATCTCAACACTGTCTGCAGAAAAGACGACGGTGGCGAGGAGGTTACGCGGATTCTCGATTTGCTCGAATGAAGGCAGATCACGCGACAGCCAAAGAAGCCAGACGGCAACAAGAATTGCGAATACGCCTGCTCCGACCGCTAAACCTTTGAAAACTTTTGCAACGCGTTGGCTTACGTCGCTCTCTCGAGAAAGTGGTGGTCCAGGAGGCTTGCTGTTCGAGCCGATGGCGGGTGTCACCGCAGGCGGAACAGCGGCCGTACCGTCGCCTTCAGAAGCGTGGCGAGCATCACGATCGCGGAAGTAGCGATCCAGTTCAGCGTCGGAGTAAGATTGGTCGTCCATGCAGCAGAGGCCTGCAAATGGCGGAATGTGGGGGACGGTCAGTTAGCGAGTGCGAAGAGATTCGCCGGCTCTGACGCGACCAATGGCTCTGCTCGATTGCCAGTCCAGCGAAAGAGTGCGGGCCCGGACGCATCAAGGTATCCAAATGTACGATCAGCAAACCAGTATCCGGGATTCAAGTACGTACCTCCGGCCATCGAGATGCACGCGGCGCGATGACAATGGCCCAGAACTACAAGCTCGGTCTCAGGGCGTGCTAAAGATGCCTCTGCGTATCGACGCAGTGCCTCCACCGTCGCGTCGTTTGATGAGCCGTCGGAACTAAATCTCCGTACGACCCAACGTGCGAGAGCAAACGCACTGTCCCCGGGCAACAACATCCTGTAAAGCCGAGCGACATCCCGGTTGCGGAGAACCGGACGAATTAGGTTATAGAACCATTCGTGTGGAACAAGGCCATCTCCATGTGCCGCGTGGATAAGCAGGCCCTCGACGGCGTCATCTAGCGGTTCGCGACTGACCTTAATACCAAGCTCGTGCTCGAAATAGTCGAGATGCCACGGGTCGCGGTTACCGATGAAATAAGTAATAGGTATGCCGCGGTCGGTCCAATCGGCGAACAGGCCCAAGAGCCGGGTGAACCCCTTTGGCACAAGATGCTTGTACTCGATGTATTGGTCGAACACGTCGCCGATTAAAAAGAGACTGCCCTTCTCTTCCAGGATTTGGGCCTCGTACGATCTCAGCAACGCGATGACATCGTTCTCTGCCGCCCGGCTTTCTTCAGCCGAGCCGCGTCCCAGGTGGAGATCCGACAGAAAGAGTGTCAATGAGGGAAGTGCTATGCCTGTTACAATAAGTCGAAAACTGAACCGAATTCGACTCCTACCGGAAGATTAACGGTTATGAAGAGGTGTTCGTCTCATCTCCTGATTTTTCGCGCAAGACGAACACGGGCCAGCAACGGGAGGTTGCAACTTGCCTCATTCCCATCCGTTCGAGCGGATCAACGTATTCATTCCAGCATTTTTTCTGTGGTTCAGAGCGCGTACCGTCCCCCAACAGCGTTTTCGATGATGCCGCCCGTCGTCAAGAATCTCTTGATTGTGAACGGGTTGGTGTTCTTGGCGCAAATGTCGTTCGATACGTTTGTTGGAAAATGGTTTGCCTTGTGGCCGGTTACCGGAGGACAGTTTCCAGAGGTCCTGTTTTACCCCTGGCAGATCATTACCTGCGGATTCTTGCACGGCGGCTTCGGGCACATCTTCATCAACATGCTCATGTTGTGGATGTTCGGGATGCGAATTGAAAACGTACTTGGGTCAAGGCGATTTGTGTTTTTTTATTTCGTTTGTCTGGCCGGAGCGAGTTTCCTTCAGCTCCTGATCGTCTCTGCTCCATTTTTGTTTGGGATTGGCACGCCAGCGATATTTCCTACCGTTGGTGCATCAGGCGCGGTGTTGGGCGTGCTGGCTGCCTTCGGGTTGCTCTACCCAGACGAGCCTATCTACCTCTACTTTTTTGTTCCAATCCCTGCCAAGTGGCTTGTTCTGGGAATGGCAGCATTGGACCTCTTCTACGGGATAACAGGTACGCAAGCAGGAATTGCCAACTTCGCGCACCTTGGTGGCTTGCTGACGGGCTTTCTCTTAATTCAGTACTGGCGTGGCCGATTGCCCTTTAAGCCCGGACAGCGCCAGGCCGTTTAATCTTTTCGAGCACTCCAGGCCAATGGCCGACCCTCAATCCCCAGTCGTTCGATTTCAGATCTGGCGAGCCAATCTTCCACCGGCTCTCCGTCTGCTACTGACCATTAATATGGCAGCGTACGTGGCGTGGGTGTTTTTACGGTTCATTCCGCCAGTCAGCGCTTTTGTGCGTACGTATCTGGCTTTGCACCCGGTTGTACCTGATGCATTTCTGAAACCGTGGACATTGATCACGTACGGTTTTCTCAACTTGGAGGCCTCGATTTGGGGCCTCATTGGGGTCATCTTCGCCATGCTGTGGTTGTACTGGATGGGCCGCCAGTATGAGGAGTTTCACGGTGCGCACAGACTGTTCGGCCTTTACATACTGACGACGTTAGCAGGGGCACTTGCCGCTATCGGGTTCTTCCTGCTTAGCCAGGAGCCGCATGAAAGCTTGCGGTTACTGGCGATGTACGGTGCCTGGCCAGCTGCTCTTGGCGTACTGTGTTGCGTTGCAACGCTGCACCCAGATCGAGGAATGGGCTTGATGTTCCTCGGTGTTGTGCCGCTCAAGTGGATTGCCATCGGGTTCGTTGTGATTGACGTTCTGTTCGGCTTCGATCCAACCCATGTTGGTGGAGCTGCAATGGGCTTCTTGTTTGGTTATGCGCAGAAGCAGGGCGTGGATCTCGCAGCGTGGGCGCAGCCATTGTTTGCAAATGCCCGGCGCAACTACGGCGGGTATTCTTCTACATCTTCGGGCGGTTCGTCGGTCGGCGAGCGAATCCGCAGTTGGACATCCCGTGACGAAGACGAAAGTGTGAGGCCCCGAAG
>JBBKWZ010000166.1:0-2577 GCA_037969195.1 Rubricoccaceae bacterium
ATGTAGACAGTGTCCATCGAAGCATTCTATAACGAATTGCGATCTATCCGCCTGTAGGAAGCAGGGGGGGCGAGTAGGAAGCAGTCTTTCAAGTTTAGGTCGATGTTTGTGTTCATCGGTTGCCACGAGTTTCCTCATTGTGGTGTCACAATATTACGGCCATGCTCAATTGTACTTGCGACCCCTCTCAGAACCGGACGAGCGCTGTTAACGCATCCGGCTCCCAGCTATCACCTGTCACCAAGCAATATCTCGCGAACAGTCACCACGCATTCAAGTTTAGCAACTTCTTCGGAAAAGCGATTGGATGACGAGTTAGATATGTCCGAAAATCGGCGTAGCTCATGAACGACGTTTGACTGCGTCGTCGCAGCCAGCGTAACGCCATCCTTTCGGCCTCGCGCCGAAACCGCACTAGTGAGGGCCAATTATCATTGATCCCATAGTACTGGTAGTGGCCACAAAGCTTGCTGTTGAGCACAGCCCAGACTGCCGTTGCTGGGCGCGTCAGGTTGGCTCGAAACCATTCCTTCAGCTCCCGACATTTCACTCGTAGTTTCTTCTTCGCCGTTTTCCTTTTCAGTTTGAAAGTGCCTGCACGGTTGTGTCCACAGTAATGTGTGAAACCAAGGAAGTCAAAAGTGCTTGGAGCACCTTCACCTATGCGGATGGTAGTCAGCTCGGCGAACCGTCCAAATCGAATCAGCTTCGTCTTTTCCTCGGCTAGCTCCAACGAGTATCTTGCGAGTCGTTTACGCAGCACGGACTGGAACCGTCGGGCATCCTCTTCGTACTGGAACGCACAGATGAAATCATCCGCGTAGCGAACCAGATGTGCTTCGCCGTCCAGACGTGGTTGCACTTGCTGCTCAAACCATTGGTCGAGCACGTAGTGCAGATACACGTTGGCCAACAAAGGCGAAAGAACTGAGCCTTGGGGCACTCCTGCGTCCGTTTCTTCGCGACGACCATCGATCATCACACCGGCTTTTAGAAAGCGGCTGATCAGCCAGAGCATCCGCGAGTCTTTGATCCGCTTGGCTAGCAATTCAATAAGTTGCTCGTGACAAACGTGGTCAAAGAAACCTTTGATGTCTGCGTCCGAAATCCAGTTCACTTTCTTGGTGACGATTAGTTGACCGAGCGTCTTCAGTGCATCGTGGCAGGAACGCCCTGGACGGAAGCCGTACGAAGTGTCACAAAAGTCCACTTCGTAGATTCGTTCCAGGATCATCACGATCGCCCGTTGGACGATCTTGTCTTCCACGGTTGCAATGCCCAGTGGCCGTGTCTTTCCATCCCCTTTGGGGATGTCGCGACGCAGACTGGGTTGGGGTCGGTAGGTCTGACGGTGCAATCTGGTCTCGAGGTCCTTGAGGTTGTCCCGCAAGTTCGCTTCGTATTGATCCACCGTTACGCCATCTACTCCCGCCGCTTTCTCTCGTTTGAGTCTGCGGAAAGCGTGCCATAGCAGCTCGATGCTGAGCAGTGTGAAAAGGTTGGTAAACCCTTCCTCGGCATGCTGTTCCGCCCTCGTGGTGATGCGATCGAGCCGATTTAGCACCGACGCTCCGTCGCTGGGTACGGTCGATGTTCGGTCTCTTTCGCGTGATAGCTTAGCCGCCTTCCCTCCACTCGAGTTACCGAGCTTCCTTCCGCCAGCTTGGTCTGCTGGTTTCTGCGGTACTATTCGACTATCCGACTTCCCAGCGTCATTTGCACTCCTCGCCTCTTCGGCTTGTACGTGCATACTCGCATCGACGTGGTTGGTTTCCACGTCGAACAAGAACATCTGGGATCTCACTGGTTGCCTTGGTGACATAATGTGTAGCGCGAATGGGCCCTCGACCCCGGGTCTTCTGATGTCGCTCGCCGGTGACGCGGCATCCGATATAGCCTTCCAGCATCTATAAACTTTGGGCAGAATCCAACAGTAACAACATTTCGGGGCTCAATACCATTCACGGACGGGCAGCCAGCCCGTCCATTCATCCTCACTACCTTTCTGTGTACGCTTCAACCAGGCACTTCGGAGTAAGACTCCTTATAGCCAAGCTGCAACACTCGATACGGGGCTCGCGGCTAACGACTACCCAGGCGGGGTTCACACCCGCTTGTCATCAAACCATTTCCAGTTCGCACATAGATTGTCCGTTCAACTGAGACGCTTCGCTCCGCACGCGTTATGCAGATAGTAGTGAATTGGCGTCTGCTTTGAACCAGTCTATCGTAACGCAAGTGGCCTTGGCAAGCGTTTGGATAACCACCCATCGCGTTCTCCGGCCCGTCCCCGACCAGCAACGGCAGCGCCCACACATAGCCACACGGGCCATCGTGGCGCACCATCGCGACTCTCTCAAAACCTACTGGAATCCTTGGAAAATCTGCTCAAATCGGCTTGCTGCGGTTCAAACCGCATGGCTCCATGTGTGTCGTTACGAATGAATTCCCATTCCCCAACCACACGGAGACGCAAGCATGACCCTGGACAACCTGATCGAGATCCTGACCGACTACCGCGACGAGATTGGCGGCGACGCAGAAGTTCGGCTGATGACCCAGCAGCAATGGCCGTTT
>JBBKWZ010000167.1:0-4305 GCA_037969195.1 Rubricoccaceae bacterium
GCGAACGAGGCCCGGCGGCTCGCCCGTTCGCAGTCGGTGCGTATGGGCGTTCGGTTGGCGCGGCCTCCACGTTGGTTGCTTCGCGAGTCATTCCGTGGACTGAGCGCCGCTTATGAGCGACTTGTGCAGGCCGCTCGAGAGCAAGAGTCTTTGACGCCCGCCGCCGACTGGCTGCTCGACAATTTCTACGTTATCAAGGACGCCGCCAGGCAACTTCAGGATGACCTGCCGTGGTCGTACTACCGCGTCCTGCCGAAACTTGAAGGAGGCTCGTATTCAGGGCGACCGCGCGTGTTCTCTCTCGTCAGCCACCTTACGGATCTTTCTGACAACGTCCTCAACGAGCGAAACCTGTGGGCGTTCACAAGCGCCTTCCAGGAAGTCGTTCCTCTGCAACTGAGTGAATTGTGGGCACTCCCAGCCATGCTGCGGCTTGTGCTACTTCAGAAGCTCAGCGCACTGGCCGCTCAGGTGAGCGCTACACTCGAAGAGCGTGATGAAGCCGAGCGCTGGTCTCAACGGGTTGTCGAACGGGCTGCAAAGGACCCATCGGAGGTTGTGTTCGATTTGGCCGCCATGGCCGAAAGGTTTGCGCCGCTTCCGGGCTCATTTGTCGTCACGCTCACGAGCGCGCTCCGTGCGCAAGGGCCTGCCTCCACTACCGCTTTGGAGTGGCTGGAGCGCAGACTTGCGAACCAGAACACCACACTCGAAGAGGTCACCCGGCAAGAGACGCAACGACTCACCCACCAACAGGCCAGCGTCGCCAACGCCGTTCTCTCGCTTCGGCGCGCGTCGGAAATCGACTGGTCCGCCCTGATCGAGAGCCTCTCAATTGTAGCCCGAACACTCCAACAGGACCCTACTGCTATTTATTCGCAAATGGACTTCCCAACGCGCGACCGCTATCGCCACGTTGTGGAGGATCTTGCACGATACAGTTCTGCAACCGAAGTCGGGGTTGCGGAACGAGCTATTCTAATGGCTCAGACAGCGACTCGCCGCACATCGACCGCCGAAGAGAGTAAAATCGATGTTTCCTCCACGTTGACGAGTGAGGTCCCGCCGCTTGAGGCACATGTTGGATACTGGCTTGTAGGCCAAGGTCGACGCAGTCTGGAGGCTGAGGTGGGCTATCGCCCTCCACTTCGGTGGCGTCCTGTCCGCTTCGGCAGGCGGCGGCCGGGGCTTACCTACATCGGGATTGTGACGTCGCTATTGGTAATGCTGATGGCTGGCGCCTGGTTGCTCGCCTCGTCGGCCGGGGCGCTCGGATGGAAATTCTCTCTGGCGTTGGTTGCCTCTTTCCTGCCAGCTTTCGATCTCGCGGTTTCCTTGACCAATACGTTCATTACGCGGGCGTTCCCACCCAACCGACTCCCAAAGCTTGACTCCGAGAATGGTGTACCGCCTGAATGCCGAACATTTATCGTAGTACCCACGCTCGTCACCTCGCCTGAGAACGTGCGGGCACAAATCGATCATCTGGAGGTCCATGCTCTCTCAAACCCTGATCCAGCCTTCAGCTTCGCACTCTTAAGCGATTTCACGGACGCATCAGAGGAGACGACGCCACAGGATGAGGCCATTCTGGAAGCCGCGCGAAGCTCAATCCGTGAACTCAATCGTAGGTGGCGGCTCCGCAATCCGCCAAGTGGCGAATCGAACGCGGGCGATGTCTTCTTCTTCCTCCACCGCGATCGTCTCTGGAATCCCGAAGAAGGTGTCTGGATGGGCTGGGAACGCAAACGCGGCAAGCTGGAAGAATTTAACAAACTCCTGCGCCAACCGGAGGCGCAGACAACCTATTCGGTCATCGAGGGCGATTTTCTCGAGGCCACGAAGGGCAATGTAGTCCGCTATGTTCTCACGCTGGACGCCGACACGCAGCTGCCGCCCGGCGCGGCGGTTGACCTTGTTCGCGCGGCCGCACATCCATTAAATCGGCCTGAGTACGATAGGCGCAAGGGCCGCGTCGGTAGCGGCTTTGGCATCTTCCAACCGCGTGTTGGCGTTTCGGCCACAGCGGAAAATCGAAGCCCGTTTGCGCAAGTCTTCTCAGGCAATGTTGGCGTGGATCCGTACACGACGGCGGTTTCAGATATTTATCAGGACCTTTTCGGCGTTGGCATTTTTACTGGAAAGGGGCTCTACGACGTTGATGCGTTCCATACTGCGCTGGAAGGGGCTATTCCCGAAAACAAAGTGCTTTCGCACGACCTACTTGAAGGCAACTATGCTCGCGCGGCGCTGCTAAGCGATGTGGTTGTCTTCGATGAGTACCCAACGAGCTATACGTCGTACGCCAAGCGCCTCCACCGCTGGGTGCGCGGCGACTGGCAAATACTGCCTTGGCTTTTTCCACGTGTTCGCACGCACAAGGGGAAGCGGCGGCGCAATCCAGTGCCGTTGTTGGGTCGCTGGAAAACGTTCGACAACCTTCGACGATCGCTTGTGCCACCGGCGTTGATTGCGTTCTTGCTCCTCGGCTGGACCATCCTACCCGGCTCATTTTTCCTTTGGACGCTGTTTGGTGTAGGTGTGCTCGCCTTCCCCATCTATGCTCCCTTCGCGACAGCAGTTCTTGGACGTCCTCAAGACGTAAAGTGGAGCGGGTACCTGCGTAACGCCCTTGGAGATGCGCGACGCTCGACGCTTCAGGTTGCTCTGTCGGTGACCTTTCTCGCCCACCAGGCCATCCTCATGGTAGATGCGATCGCGCGGACCCTCTGGAGGATGTTTTTCAGTCGAAAGCGCCTCCTTGAGTGGACGACGGCTTACCAAACGGAACAGGCAGGCGGCGATGCGCCGGGCATTTGGCTTTCCCCGGCGTGGGGCGTCCTCGTGCTTGCGATGGTAAGTCTGATGGACCCGATGGCTGCTTTCCTTGCTGTTCCATTCGCTGCGCTGTGGATTGCGGCGCCGTGGATCGCCAGGCGCATCAGCGAGCCCTTGCCAGACGATCAAGCCTTCCAGATTACAGCCAGTGATCGACCGGGCTTGCGGGCAGTAGCTCGAAGAACCTGGCGTTTCTTCGACGATTTCGTCACCGGCGATGACCACTTCCTTCCGCCAGATAATTTCCAGGAGCACCCCTACAATGGCCTCGCCCGGCGAACGTCGCCCACAAACATTGGAATGGGTTTGCTGGCCGTTCAGAGCGCTGCTGATTTTGGTTACGCGACGCCATCGCAGACGATAAATCGGCTGGGGTCCATGCTTGACTCACTATCTAGCCTGCAGCGCTACCGCGGACACTTCTTTAACTGGTACGATACCGCTACCACCGAGCCGCTTCTACCCCGCTACGTTTCCACTGTGGATTCCGGCAACCTCGTTGCGTCCCTGGTGACGCTCCGGCAAGCGCTCCTTGAACTTCCCAACGCTTCGTGGCCGAACCCTGCTTTCTTCAACGGATTGCGGGATACGTTGGTCTGCCTAATGGAATCGCTTGACGAAGCGTCAGAAGACAAAGCGTTTGAGGCGCGCTCGGTTGCCGCAAAGTCATTTAAGGATGCGCTCCCAGAAACCGCACCTTCCTCGCCCGCTGACTTTGTAGATGTCCTGTTGCAATTGGAAAGTCTAGCAGATGCCCTCGCGAAGATTGGAGGGGATGCGGACGACGCTTCAAGCACGGTTGGGCAGGAAGTGGCTTACTGGTCCGAGCAACCACTGGCTCAAATCCACGCGATGCTGGACGAGATCGCGATTTTCGCACCGTGGGCATTTGAGGATCATCCGCCGGGACGATTGAATGTGTGCGATTCCCTGGAGAGCCTTTTACGGGAAACGCAGGTGTCTCCGGACAAGAAGCTCGAAGCACAAAAAGCCGCTATTTCAGACCTTGTGAATAGAAGTTGGGGGCTGGCAGAAATCTGCGAAAAGCTGGCGATGGAGCACAACTTCAAACCTCTTTACGACACACGTCGTGGACTCTTTCTAATCGGATACAATGTGGACAGCGGGCAGGTTGACCCGAGTACGTACGACCTGCTCGCCTCAGAATGCCGAGTCGCATCGCTGATTGCGATTGGAAAAGGCGACGTTCCTGCCGAACACTGGTTCCGCCTTGGCCGCCCGACGACGCTGGCCGAGGGTTATAGAGCGCTGCTCTCGTGGGGCGGAACCATGTTTGAATATCTCATGCCTGTGCTCTTCACGCGCCTTTACGACGGCACCTTGTTGTCCGAGACGGTGCGCGGAGCTATTGGCTTCCAAAAGGCCTACGGCGACCGCAAAAGCCTTCCATGGGGTATTTCTGAGAGCGCTTACAACATGCTCGACATCCACCTAACGTACCAGTAT
>JBBKWZ010000168.1:0-3560 GCA_037969195.1 Rubricoccaceae bacterium
CCGCCGCCAGATACGGAACCAGCGTGAGGTGAACCAGGCAGACGTTGGCCCTGCCGTTTTCAAGCGAGAGTTGCCGGATTGCTTCCAGATAAGGCAGGCTCTCAATGTCGCCAGCCGTACCACCAATCTCCGTGATTATGACATCGTAGTCCCCGGTGTCCGCAAGGCGGCGCATCCACCCTTTGATTTCGTCGATCACATGCGGGACGACTTGCACGGTTTTGCCGAGATAAACGCCGGCACGCTCCTTGGCAATGACGCCAGAGTAAACGCGACCCGTTGTCACGTTGTTAGCCTGGCTCATCGGAACGCCCAGGAAACGCTCGTAGTGGCCTAGATCGAGGTCCGTCTCCGCGCCGTCGTCGGTTACATAAACCTCGCCGTGTTCATACGGGTTCATCGTTCCCGCGTCGACATTGATGTAGGGGTCAAACTTTTGGATCGTGACCCGTAGTCCGTGAGCCTCAAGCAGCCGCCCCAGCGACGAAGAGATAATCCCCTTCCCAAGCGAAGAGGTAACTCCGCCCGTTACGAATAAATGTTTTACGGGTGCGGAGGAGGCCATGGCGAACGAATGAAAGTCGTAGAGGCGTTCGCTCCGCAAAGTACGAACGAAGCGGGTCGAATTAGCTGACGCACGTTGCTTTCATGGATTCCGTTCTTGTTGAAAGGACTTGCATTCTACCGTAAATCATGCTAATTCTTTCGCACCCGCCAAATTGCCCAGTCATGCACTTTCTTGCTCTCGTCGCGCTCACGTGTATCGCGTTCCCCGCTCTTTCCCAGGACACCGAAGGTCCGTGTTCTTCTTCAGAGTTCCGACAACTTGATTTCTGGGTTGGTGAATGGGAGCTATCGTGGCCGGGAGGACAAGGCGGAACGCCGGAGGGGCAGACCGGCGAGAGTGTGAATACGATTACACGGGAATTGGGCTCGTGCGTTATACACGAGTCGTTTAATGGCGATGGCTTTAACGGTCAGAGTGTTTCGATCTACGATGCACGTTCGGAAGAATGGAAACAGACGTGGGTTGACGATCAAGGTGGGTACATCTCTTTCACAGGCGTCATTGATGACGGCGTTATGCAGTTTCGTACAGCAGCGTTCTCGGACGCGCAGGGCAATCAGCGAATCAACCGCATGATCTGGGAAGACATTACGCGTGCCCGATTGACCTGGCGTTGGCAGTCGTCAACGGACGACGGCGAAACGTGGTCGGATCTGTGGGTGATAGCCTATACCCGGCGCTGAGAATCCTGATTGACGATCCAGTTCGCCGCAGCGCCGATATCCGGCAGCACGACGTCCGCCGCCGCTGACTCTCGATGATTTTCCCCGTGCCCGGTAAGCACGAGTGCTGTCTTCATCCCCAGTTTCTTCGCGGGGATCAGATCTGACGCTTTGTCTCCAACCATAAACGAACGAGAAGGATCAATGTCATGCTCTTGGATGCCACGCTCGAAGAGACCCGTCCCTGGCTTACGGTCTTCATGCCAGATTGTGAACTCAGGAACAACTCCGTTCAGGTGATAGGGGCTGAAATAGAAGGCGTCGACGTGGGCGCCGATGACGTCTAAATCAGCTTGCACAGACGCATGAAGACGATTCACGTCTTCGGCTGTGTAGAGCCCCCTCGCTATACCCGCCTGGTTAGTAATCACGACGACGAGAAAGCCAGCTACGTTCAATTCCAGTATGGCTTGCCTTGCGCCTTCAATCCAGAGATAGTCCTCTACCCGGTGAACATAATGGAGACCTTGCTCATCGTTTAGTGTGCCGTCACGGTCCAGAAAGGCGGCTTTTCTAGCCATCGGCTTCGTCAAATAGAATGCGCTCGACCAAAGCACACAGTATATGGCCGCACAATTCGTGACCTTCTTGGATGCGCGGAGTGTCGGTGCTGGGAATTGAAATGATCACGTCACAGGCACTCCGCATGCCTCCGGTATTTTGACCTGTGAAGCCCACCGATAGCCCACCTTTCCCCTGCGCGACCTCCAGTCCTCTGACAACATTCGCCGAGTTGCCACTTGTTGAAATCCCAATCGCGACATCGCCCGGTTGTATCATCCCGGAAAGCGGTCGAGCGAAGACCTCCTCGAATCCGTAGTCGTTGCCGATGGCCGTGACCTGTGAAGAGTTGCCCGTCAGCGCAAAAGCCGGAAGAGACGGCCGGTCTTTATAGAATCGCCCGGAGAGTTCGGCAGCCCAGTGCTGGGCATCGGCCGCTGAGCCGCCGTTGCCAAAGAAGTAGGCGCGGCCTCCATTTCGAAAAGAGGCAGCCAGCTGCCCGGCAACATCCGCGATTACTGGAGCCAGTTCGGCGATTGCCGCATGGACACGGACACTTTCGTCAATCTGGTCTGTCGCGAACGCGACGAGCGAATCTGTAGATGTGTTTGACGTCACAATATGATTGCCTGGATTGACTCAAAGCTAGTGGGCGATTCGTTGAGCCACCATGAACACTTCTCGCTACCCAGTAGTGGGTGTCGGATCCGCCAAGGCTGCGTTGTCAAAAGCATCTGGTGGCACATTCTCAGGGCCAAGCAATACGGCAACCCACTTGGTTTCCTCACTACTCTCCAACGCAATCTTAACGGTGACCGTCAGCGGAACGGAGAGAATTAACCCCATCGGACCCAGAACCCAAGCCCAGAAGATCAACGAAAAGAACACAACTAGCGGCGAGAGGCCGACGCCATACCCCGTCCACCTTGGCTCGACAATGTTGCCCATCACAATGTTTATCACGAGATAGCCGATTGCGACTAGTATGGCAGCACCGAGGCTGATTTGCACGAGTGCGAGCAGCGAAGTCGGAATAGCGGCGAGTATGGAACCAATGTTAGGTATGAAATTGAGCAAAAACGCCACCAGGCCCCAGAGGATCGGGAAGTCGACGCCCAATATTGCCAGCCACACAGCGACCAGCGTTCCGGTGACGAGGCTAACGAGCGTCTTGATAACGAGGTACTGTTTTAATGCCATTGTAAACGCCGCTATCTGCGGAAACGTAGCGCCCTCTCGATGAAAGGCTCGCTGCATCTTTACACGGAATGAGGAGGCTTCCAGCAAAATGAAAACGACAGTCAGGAGAATCAGCACACCGTTTGTCAACGTGTCGCCCACACCGTTGAGCAGCGTTGCGACAAGTCCGAGCGCCGCACCCGGGTCGATCGTGTCCTGCAATTGTGTGCTGTCAGGGGCCTGAAAACCACGAGCGGCAAACCACGCAAAGAGGTCGCTCAATCGCTCGCCGAGACGAGCCTGATAAACCGGCAAAGTTTGTACGAAGGAAGTGAGCGACGAACCAACAAACGCTGCAATGCCTGACACAACGGCCACCAATCCCAGCATCACGATGAGCACAGCCACCACCTTGGGGACTCGCCACGAGCGCAGTTTGTTCATCGCCGGAATGCACGCAAACGCAACAAACGCGCTGACCAGCATAGGTACCACTACCGGCCGAGCTTCTCGCAAACCGGCAATTACAACGACGACGGCTGCGGCGGCAACTAGCCCCCGCAGTACGTTTCCACGGCGCGATCGATCGG
>JBBKWZ010000169.1:0-10704 GCA_037969195.1 Rubricoccaceae bacterium
GAGTTCGCTTACGATGGTTCTTGCGGAGTACTTCGGATGGAACGCCTTCTTCGAGCGTGTTGACGACAACCCGTATCTGTCCGATTTCTACGGCGATATGAAGCGGTGGTCGTTCAACCTGCAGGTTTTCTTTCTGTCGAGCCGCTTCAAACATCAGCGAGAAATAGAGGAAGCGCCAGAGTCCGTCGTGCAGGATCGATCGATCTACGAGGACGTGGAGATCTTCGCCCGCAACCTGCACGACATGAATCTCATGGGGCCGCGCGACTATCAGAATTACGTCGAGCTGTTTTCGATCATGACGAGCTACCTCAAACCCCCGGATCTGCTCGTGTATTTGCGCGCCTCAGTTCCGACGCTCGTCCGGCAAATACAGGCCCGCGGTCGCGATTTTGAATCAGGCATCCGCATCGATTATCTGGAGAGCCTCAATGAACTCTACGAGAGTTGGATTGATCGCTACCCCCACCCAAAACTCATCGTGGAGACCGACAAGCTCGACTTTGTGAACCAGGACGAAGACCGTTTCCAGATTGTGAGCAACGTTGAAAGCTCACTCTTCGGGCTGTTTCCGGTCACTCGCTAGGGACATGCGGCTGATGACCTGGCAGCCGTCATACACAAGGACGCTCGCGATTCTCGTCGTGTTTGCCGCGAGCTTTCCTACACGCGCGCAAGACTCGTTGACGGTTCGCTTCGACTCGTTGGTCAGCCCGTTGGGAACAGAAATCGGGCGAGCGATCGGGGCGATTCCCGTGACATCGCCCTACGAGGACGCGCTCCCAATTCTCAATCACATCCCCGGCTCGTTTCTCTACGACTTTGGAGATACGGGATGGGCCGACGGCGTGAGCCTGGACGGACAATCGCCTCAACGGCCATCGCTTTCAGTCGGCGGAATTCCGTTCAGTGACCTCTTTACAGAGCGGCCGCACTTCGAACTGCTGCCCGCAGCCCCGCTCAGTCAGTTTCGATTGGAAGGCCAGCGATTTGGGCGCCCAGGTGGAGTGAACGCGTACGTTCGACCGTTCTCAGGCAGCACGCCGATCACAGAGCTTAAGTTTGAAACCGGACAGGAAGGCCTGCAATATGTCTCGGCTTCGCATTCCCAAACACGGAAGCCTCCGGGTTTGCTGGGTGGAGATAACGGAAGGTTGAGCATCCTGGGACACGTTTCCGGTTCCCAATCGGATGGGTTGTATGCGGGTGGTGCGCTGAAGGCCTGGCAGGCCCTAGGGCGGATCTCGCTTACCCGCCCCGGGTTCGCAGCAACGCTGACGGAGTTCCATGCAAAGCATACCGTCGGCGCTAGAGCAGGCGTTGTCGCGGATTTTCCGTCGGCCTATTACCCAGCACAGGCCATCGTGCTCGATCCGTCGGCCCAGCGCGAAACAATCCGCAACGACCTCACGGTGAACGTCCGCGTGCCGATGGGCAGCGACGTGATTTCCGCGACGACCTACTGGACGCGCCAGCACGAACGATACTCGCCGACAGGAATCGACACGTTGGAGGCCAAAGGCAATCGCTATGGCGGCGCTTTGGCCGTTCCGTTCCGAACGAGTGGACATGCGCTTTCCCTCCGGCTCGATGGCTGGCTGGACGACGCCCCGCTCGGACGAGGGAATCCATATGCTGGCGGCGATTCACGCGCCCAACTCCATGCAACACTTTCCGACTCGCTCGCCATCGCCAATTGGGGTGTAAACGGCGAGGTTGGCGTTCACTCCGTCGGCAGCGAAGTTTCCCCGGCGGGCCAGCTCCGCCTCTCGCGGGGGCCTGTATTCCTTGGATTGGCCTACGCGGGCCACGTGCCGGGGCGTATCGAGGCGATCGGATACGACAGTCTGCTCGTCAGGATTTCGACGGCAACAACAGAACGTGTTCTTTCGGCTGAATTGGGTGGATCCCTGCGCTTCGGTTCCATCGGTATTGATTTCAGGAGTTTTGCCAGCTCGACTAACAACCCCCGCGCATTCGTCGCCGACGGATTGGGAGGCGCGTCCTTCATCGACGTTGCCGGGAAGGTGCAGCGAGCAGGCGGCTCCCTCTCTCTGGCATGGAGGGCGGAAACCGAGCGGGGGTTCTACGCACGTGGCACGGCAAGCGCGGCAGCCGTTCTCAACTCCAGTGAATCCGACCTTCACCGCCGCGAAGCCGACGCGCTTCCTTCTGTCTGGGCCAACGGTCGACTAGGCCTCCGAGCTACAGAGCTCTTCAACAACAACCTCGATTTAGACTTGGCCGCACAGGGTCGCGCCTGGAGCGGATTCCGAAGTCGTAGCTACATCCCCGAAGTTGCGCTGTTTGCACTACCGGCGGTGTCGTCGCCAAAAGTCCCGACGAGCGGCGTTCTGGACCTCGTGATAGAAGCGCGGCTGCAACGACGCGCCACGCTGTTCCTCCTCTACGAAAACGTCCTCTCTACTCGGGTCTATGACGGCGCCTTCATCGTGCCTGTCTACCCCCTACCCGCCCACCGTGTTCGGTTCGGGCTTTTTTGGACGCTGTTTGGGTGATCAAATGGTTGCGCCTGTAAACGCGGTTTCAACGCTTAGGCCAACTGTCGTGCTCGGCTTCACGACGTGGGGATGTATTTTCTGCGCGAGCTTGCACTTACCCATACGAAGTAGTGATAAACGGTAGTTTGAACTCGCTTCGCTCGCTCGGACTGGGGCCGCGGTGAAGCAATCCTGTTTGGTGACTACCTATGCGACCTCTCGATCCCAAAGCCATGAGTCGCCTACTTGCCCTCCTTGCACTAGTCCTCGTAGCGACAGGCGTGGTCTGGGCCCAGCAAGCCACGGTTGACAGCCTCATGGAAGCGTTCGATCATAGTGACTCCCCCGGCGGTGTCGTGGCCGTTGTCCAAGGCGGCGAAGTCACCTTCGCCCGAGCATACGGGATGGCTGATCTCACTTTCAACGTACCCAACACGCGGGAGACCTTGTTCAACATCGCGTCTGTCTCCAAACAGTTCACGGGCATCTTCTTCGCGATGCTGGCCGAGGAAGGCCGGCTCTCGCTCGACGACGACGTTCGGCGATACGCCCCCGAGTTACCGGACTTTGGTCCGACGGTCACGCTCCGCCACCTCTTAAACCACACGAGCGGCTACCGCGAGGTTTACGGCGTCCTCGGCATGCAGGGGCGTTCGATCTTTGGAGACCGCCTCAAGCGCGAGGATGCATTCGACGTGGTGCGTCGCCAGCCCGCGCTCCAGTTTCCGCCCGGTTCGCGCCGCCTCTACAACAGCACCGCCTACGTCATCCTCACTGACGTTGCCGAGCGGATCGTGGATCAGCCTTACCCGGACTGGATGGACGAACACGTCTTCGGCCCGGTCGGAATGATGAACACGGTGATCGAGCGCGAGGCCGGCGATGTGATCGCTGGCGCTGCCACGAGCTACACGACGACAGACCGGGGGTCTTACCGCGAGGACTTCGAAGCCTACGCGTACTACGGCGCGACGGACATCTACACCACCGTGGACGACCTCGCACGCTGGATGCGCAACTTCCGCACCAGTGAGTTGGGTGGCCCTGGCGTGATGCGCAGGATGCTTCAGCGGAGCGTGTCTACCTACGGCGACACGCTCGACTATACGCTCGGCCTCGTGCTCGACGAGCACCTTGGTCTAGAGCGCATCCAGCACAGCGGTTCGACGGGCGGCTACCGCTCGTTCGTCGCCTACTATCCCGCCCTCGACGCTGGTGTCGTGGTCCTCGCCAACACGGGTGCCGTCCCCGTCACCCGGGTCGCCGAACGGACTGCCGCCGTGTTCTTTGCCAATGACCTTCCTCCTCACGCCGTCACACCAAGCGACGTTCTTCACGGCGTGGATGTTGAGCCGGGTCTGCTGGATCAGTATGCGGGCTCTTACTGGGAGCCCGGGGAGGGCATCCTCTCGCTCGAGCGCGCGGGCCATACGCTCACCCTTACGGAGCCTGCGGACGAGGCCGGACCCCTCGTTGCCCTCAACGACTCGACCTTCAGTCTCTTCGACGGGGTTTCGCTCCGATTCTACCCCACCTTGGGTGCCGCTTCGCTGCATGAAATCGGCCGCGGCGGAACGCGCCTCACCCGCGTGGAGTCCGCTCGCGCGGAGCCTGATCTCTCTGCTTTCGCTGGACGATATTTCAGCCCCGAAACGGAGACGTTCTACGACGTGACCGTTGAAGAACACGCCCTTGCTATCGTCCACCGCCGGCTGGGCACGATCCAACTCACACCATTGGCAGCCAATGTCTTTAGCGGATCCTGGCCGCTGCGCGAAATCGTTTTCGAACGCGACACTACCGGGCGTGTCACAGGCTTTGGTGTCACGGAAGGACGAACCATTGGAGTGCTGTTCCGAAGATTAGAGTAGACACGCAGCGCGGTGCTCGTGCCGCCTGACCCGCTGCTGCAGGCCGACACAACGCTTCAGCGTTTTGCCACGTCCGACCTTCGGCGTCCATGTCGCCTTAATCGTGCCCGTCTACCCACTATCCGCTCCTCGCGTCCGATTCAGGTTGTTCTGGAGGTTGTCTGGGTGCGGCGTTCTACCGCTGCACATACCTGCTAGCCAGCGACTGCTGCACGCGCTGAACGGCCTTCAGAGTTTCCTTTAGTAGGTTTTGCTGACTCTTGTGGAGCGTACCGGGGTCCATCCAGTCGGTCGGTGCCTCGCCTACTTCGGCGGCCTGCATTTGGAGGCGAAGGTGAAGGTCGGCGAGCGTGCGAAATGCAGGAAGCAACGCTTTCGCTTCCGCAACCGACAAACTGTCCGACGCCTCAACAGCCCGCAACCGATCAAACGTGTTAGCCGATTTGTGGTAGCCGATCTCAAGCGCCAGCGCACGGGCTAGATCAACGACAGGCCTCAGACCACGCGACCGAACGTTGAAGCCTTCCTGGTCGTCGTCGTTGCGTTCCAGTTGGAAGCGACCGAATACGGAAATCGGCACGTTGATCTCGGCACCCTGGGCGATCAGGATTGAAAGCAAGCGCGGGTTGGGGGTGTGCTCCTTGATCGTCGAGCGGAGCGTTTCGCCAAGGGCGTCGTCACCATCTAGCAGCCGAAAATCGAATGCGGAAACGGCGCGAGCCGTCACCGACGCGTCGATTCCTTGCCCCCAATGCGTGTACATCTCCACCCACTTGTCCACCGGTTGGCAGAATGCCTCATTCATCGCAAGAATGCCTGTGCCTGACGGAGAAAAGCCACATTTAGCGTGCGCCTCACAAGCTTCTTGGGCAAGGAGGTTAAACCATTTCGCGGCTCGCTCCGCCTCGCTTACGTCCGCTGGATTCGCATAAACTAGGCCGTTGTGCTGCCGTGCGTGAATGGTTGATTCCTTCCGACCCGCCGTGCCGAACGAGAGCCACCCCCACGGTATGTCAACCGCTTCGCCGGGGTGTTCTTCGCGGACCCTGGCTTCGACGAGATGCAACAATCTGCGTTTGATCTGATCGTCGATCTCCGCTATTACGCCTTGAAGGTCTTCGCTCTGAACGCCCTGCTGGTAGAGGCGAAACAATCTTCGATTCGACTCCTTCCGCAACGCTGCCAACGCCTTCACCGAACGGGCGCGTTCAACTAGTTCGATGGTGGCTACCGGATCCAGACCACGGTAGTGGCTGACGTCGTCCGCCGTCAAAATTCCGAGTGCAGGTTCGCCGTCTTCCGGGGATTTCTCAATCACAACAACTCGTCTTATACGATGCCGCATCATTGCCTGAACAGCATCGAAGAGGCGCTCAGATCCATTCAACGCCACAACGGGCCTGTCTACGAGCTGCATCGCCCGGAGATCACCGGATTCACCCTTGGCGACCACTTTTTCAACGATATCGCCTTCTGTGATGACTCCGAGAGCGACGGTGTTTTCCACAACTACCACGGTATCCGAATCTGCCGCACTCATCGCTTCAGCCACCGCACGAATCGTTGTGTCAGGCGCCACAACAACAGCTTCCCGACTTAACTGAGAGAGCTCCGTGTCGAACAGGAGGAACGCCCCCGACGGATCCAGGGCAGTGTCTATTGTCCGGACATACCGCTTTATGTCTTCGTCGAAGTACGCGGCAAACTCCTCGTTCTCCTCTAACAGCTCGCGGAATCGTTCCGCCGGGATGAGAGCACAGGACGTCTGCTCGACGGCCCTCGCCTCGTACGGCAATATGCCACCTTGAATTATTCCATACGATCCGAATTGGGATGGCGCCCCGCACATGTCGATCAGCCGCTTCTCCTCCACGTTCATCAATCGAACAAGGCCTTCCTCAACCAGATAGAGCGAGCGGTGGACATCAACCCCCTGTTCGAGGATCACCTGACCGGGCTCGTAGAATTCCATTGTCATCGCACCGAAAAGGTCGCGACGTTCCGCATCCTCCAAAAGTCCAAACGGTGGCGTCCGTTCGAGGAGGTCTGCGAGGCGATCGGGAATTGAGAGACTACTCATTGAGTGCGAAGAAGTGAATGCACCGCCAACCGAAGCGTGCGGCCTTTGAAGAAACGAGTTATCAGTGAGAGCAGCAAACGCTATGGAACTGATGTTGCAGAGTAGGGCGGTATCGCGTCAAGAAATCGTACTGACCCTTCTTCGATGACTCCAAAATTGAGAACGTGTCCATTCGTCACCAATAGGCTTGGCGATTTGATAACTGCGTTGTACCGCGCCAACTGATCGAAAACGGATTCGGTTATGGGGATGCTCGGAGCTTTGCACTCCGCAAGCAAAACCGGTTTCTGGTGTCTGCCGAACACGGCCACATCCGCGCGCCAAGTGCGGCCGTTGAAATTGAACCCCTTCTCCACAGCGGTCAGCCCGCGTGGATATCCGAGGTCGGCCAAGGCCCGAAGCAAATGCTGCCGAACCCACTCTTCCGGCGTTAGCCGAACCCATTTCTGCCGGATCTCGTCTAGAACGAATGGCTTGCCGTCCCGCTTTTGCGTTTTGAACGCGTAGCTCGGAAACGCTCGAAGTTCCATCCATCAGACGCTCGCGCGGTCTTTGTTCGCCTGCTTGACCATCGCGCCATACGCACCCACCCACCAATCGCTGTCGCGCATCATTTTGGTCACAGTGATGGACTGGAAGCGTGGGATGATTCCAATGAGGGCGGGCGGGATCTCCAACCAGCGACCTTCGAGCATGAGGCTCTCAAACTGCTCGGCAACCTGACGGGTCCACCGCCAGTCGTCCCGAAGCTTCTCGGATTTCTTCCAATAGTTCCGATCGTCCCAGGCCTGGGCGCTGGTTTCAATGGTTTCCTCGATTCCGCGCAGGCTGTAAACAAGAAACGCGAGCATGTCCTTCGCCTCCTCGTCGAATGTGCTCGAAGCGAGGCTCTGGTTCTGGGCAAGAAGACGTAGCACCTCTGCGCAGCTTCTCAAATGGGCATTGCGGCGTTTGGCCGGCGTATCGCCGAAGTTGATAATCCGACTCATCCTCTGTAGCAAGCTGACGTGCCATAAAGCTACGCTCACTGGCAGGGGAAGAAAAGAACCGATAGATGGCGGTTTCCGTGTGAAACGGAGCGATTTCAGTTACTTTGCTTTTGGCTTTGGCGGGCTTTTTCGCTGCATGCCGCGTCCCCCACTTTGCATCGTAGCTCCTGTGTCTCAATCCGACGAGCAAACTCTTGATCTTGGCCTCTCCAGGCGCAACGTCCTTCGGACGCTGGGTCTTGGTGCCTTGGCAGCACCTCTTGCGCTTTCGGCTGCCGCGCAACGCATTCCCACAAGTGATCTTCCATCAGGTGGGCCATCGACCGGCGCGCGTCCCTTGCTTCGTCCGCCCCGTCTGCGCCGAGGTGCACGAATTGGCCTGGTAGCTCCGGCAGGCCATCTGGACAGGATTAGCCAGCTCGAAGAAACGGAAGAGCAACTGAATCGGATGGGGTTTCAGTCGAAGTCGGGCCGGCACGTGATGTCACGACACGGATACCTGGCCGGTACCGATGAGGAGCGGGCAGAAGACATCATGGAGATGTTCACCGATCCGGATGTGGACGCCATCCTAGCGCTTCGCGGTGGCTGGGGGTGTGCTCGAATCCTTCCTCTCCTCAACTACGAAGTGATCCGGGCCAACCCAAAAGCGCTGATCGGATATTCAGATATCACGGCGTTGTTGTTGGCGATCTATGCAAAAAGCGGCCTGGTAACATTCCATGGGCCGGTTGGTCGAAGCACGTGGAATGACCGAACGGTGGAAGCCTTCAAAGATGTGTTGATGCGCGGCGAGCGCCTTCACCTTGATCCCGTTTACGAAGATGGGACCCGTAGGCGAAGTGCCGATCCCATCCACCCGATCCGTGGAGGAATCGCAGAAGGCCCTCTCGTCGGCGGAAATCTTTCCGTCGTTTCGGCGCTGATCGGCACGCCGTACATGCCCGATTTCGCCAACCACGTTGTTTTTTTCGAAGAGGTCAGCGAGCAACTTTATCGTGTGGATCGACTGCTGACGCAGTTTGTTCTGGCCGGTTCGTTCAAAGATTGCGCGGCAATTGTATTCGGTCAATGCGCTCGTTGTACAGGAGATTCGGGCATTGGCGGCCTGACCTGGCTACTTCGCGACCACCTCCTTCCCCTCCGAAAACCAGCATGGACGGGCGCGCCTATCGGCCACGTTTCTCCCGTCTACACGCTACCCATTGGTATACCGGTAATCACAGATTCCACTATGGGAATGCTGCGGATGCTTGAGCCCGCGGTCGTTTAGTCACTGTCGCTGACGATCCCGTCGCGTGCCGGGTGGTTCTCAGCAAGGACGAACGCATCAGCTGCTCTTCCGCTTAACGAAGCGACCGATCCACGCTTGTCCTTCTTCGAAACGGAGGAGATGTCCAAAAATCAGGTAGGCGAAGCCGTAGACGCCGACAACTACCAATGCTTTCAGGAAGCTGGGCACTCCGGAATTAGCCAGCAACCAGTAAAGACCAGAGGCGGGAAGGGCCGCCGATACCGCCAACCCCATCATTTGGAGCGTTCGGCTTACCGGAAGATGAAAACCCTCCACCCGCCGACCGAGCGCAACTCGAAGCGCGGCGAGTTCCACCCACGCGCCGCAGGAGGCACCCGCAGCCAAACCCACGGCGGCCAGCGTGAGCGAATGAACGACCGGTGGTAGCCGAAGCGTTTCATTCAAAGAAAAGCCATCCAGCCAGAACATCAGAAACGCGCCGATGACGCCTGACACAACGACGCGCAACACGGCAATCTTGGCGGGCGTTTTCGTGTCGTTTAAGGCATAGAAACTGTTCTGGAGGAGGCGCGAAACGGAGGTGGCTCCGAGCCCCAGCGTGTAGCCGGCAAGGATGAGATAGACCAACCACGTGTCGTTGCCATCAAATGCGCCCCCGCCAAACAAAGCACCTACGATCAGTTTTCCGAAGACGAGATAACCCACAACGGTCGGGATGATGAGGTAGAGCATCTGCAGCGTCGAGCGCAGGACTCTACCCTGAAAGGCCGCGAGGCGCTCCGCACTCAGGCGCGATAATTCTGGAAGCTCACTCGCAGCCACGCTCATCCCGAATAGCGATATCGGGAGCATGTACAAAACCAGCGCGGGCCGCAGGGCACCCAGCGTGCCTGCGGTTGCGAGTCCCGCCAGGATGACATCTACATAACTGGAAAGCTGCGCCACCCCGCGTCCCGCTACGACTGGCCCGAAAGCTTTGATCGAGTCCTTCACGCCCTCCACCGCGGTCGATGTCGAGAATCGAAATCCCCGAATCAGGCGGAAAACAAGTGGAAGCTGGATGACAAATTGGAGGAAGCCGCCAACGAGCGCACCGAGGACGGCGGCGATCAGGAGCTTATTCAGGATCGGCACAGGAACGACCTCGAGCGCGCCTGATGCAAATGGATCCTCGAAGTACATCATCGCGGCCACGAAGAGCGCCGCGATGACGGCAACATTCATCAGCGTCGGCGCGAAATACGGCAGGAAGAAGCGTCGGTGGCTGTTAAGGATGCCAAGCGCCCACGCGGAGAGTGCTAGAAACGCAGCCATCGGAAGCGTAATCCTGAATGCGTAAACGGCCAGATCGAATCGGTTGATCGGCAGTTCCCCCGAGGCAACGCGCGCAGCATCTCCTAGAAAGCCCGGCGCGATCAGCGTAACGATGTACTTCGCGGCGACGACGCCGACAATCGTAAGAACCGTCACTGTGACGAGAAGCAACCCGAATACGGCACCAGCGAATCGTCCGGCGTCCCGTTCGCGGCCCTCCTCCAGCATCCGGCTATAGATAGGAATGAAGGAAGCGGACAATGTGCCTTCACCGAGGAGGTTGTTGAGCAGATTCGCACCCTTCATGACCAGTTGGTACACGTCCAGGTGGGCACCGAGGCCGAAGAAGAAGACCACCACTTTCTCCCGCACTAGCCCTAAGAGCCGGCTGGATAGAATGCCCGAAGCAATCAACAACGCAGCGCTACCGCCGCGCTTCTGTTCCGAAGGCTTTTCGACGACGGGGTTGGCGACCTCAAGTGAACCGGTCGGCTCAGACATGCGCGTTATCCTCAATGATTGAGCGCACTGCGAGGTGGTAGCCTGGCTGACCAAGCCCCGTGATCACACCCTTGCACACCGCTGAAAGTATCAACTGGTGTCGAAATTCTTCGCGGGCGTGGACGTTGGAAATGTGCACCTCAACAACTGGAGTTCCGATCGCGGCAATGGCATCGCGGAGCGCCACGCTCGT
>JBBKWZ010000170.1:0-16679 GCA_037969195.1 Rubricoccaceae bacterium
CAGGCCTATCCCAACCCGTTCAACCCGCAAGCGCAGTTCACGCTAAGCATTGGACAGGCGCAGGACGTGAGGGTTGAGGTGTTTGATGTCCTCGGCCGCCAGGTCGCGCTCCTCCACGATGGGCAGCTTGCTTCCGGCGTCGCTCACCAATTCACGATTGATGGGTCGGGTCTTGCCAGCGGCGTCTACACCTACCGCGTTGTAGGTGAGCACTTCACATCATCGAAGCGGGTTACGCTGCTGAAGTAGTCTGACTGGGATCGTCCTTCATCCTTTTCCAGGGTGGAGGATACCCCCGTCCATATCCGCATGACGTATTTGAGGCTCCGGCGAGCTTGCTTGCCGGAGCCTCTTCTATTGCTCGCGCAACGTAGTCTTGTGTTTCGTAAGGCATGCCACGAAGAAGGCCTCAAACGTGCCGTTGGGCAGAATGCGACGAGCGTTTGAAGTAGGCGGTTTGAAATCCCTTTCGTTCCAACCGAGCAAGGCCGGGTGGGTCATTCCGTCCACCAGATCATCCAGCCCAGTATCCACCAGTTCAATGGCGTCGCCAAACATTTTCAACGCCTTAGAAACGACGGCTTCGTTCTCCTCGGGTGCGAATGTGCACGTTGAATACACGAGGGTGCCGCCGGGCTTCAGCGCCTGAACTCCTGCAAACAGCAGCTTCCTCTGTTTGGTCTGCATCTCCTTGATCTTCCGGCGACTCCAGTATCGCGTGGTTTCTGCCTTGTCGATACGAAAGCGACCTTCGCTGGAACACGGCGCATCGACCAACACGCGGTCGAAGGATTCGGGGGCTCGATGCCAGAACGCCGTCCCCGAGGCAAATACCGGCTGCACGATTGTACTGCCCTGTGAGGCTACGTTTGCCTTGAGTTTGTAAAAGCGCTTCCGCACTTTTTCGACAGCCACAATTTCGCCCTCGTCATGCATCAGGCAGGCCAGTTGCCTGGTTTTGCTTCCCGGTGCGGCACAGAGGTCAAGGACGCGTTCGCCCGGCTGCGGGTCAAGAACCAGCGGTGGAAGCTGGCTCGATACGTTCTGGACGTAGACAAGCTCATTCGTTGCGGGCTCAGACTCAAGCAGTGTCGCCCGTTGTTCGTACGGAAGTGTAAAGGCGCCCCGCACTTTGGCAACGCGTTCCGGAGCCAGCCCCACGGCAAGCAGTTTCGACAGCACATCCTCCTCCGTGGCCTTTAGGGTGTTTACTCGAAAGCCGACGCAAGAATGCGTTGCAAACGTCTCCAGCACCTGTCCAATTTGTGCGGGAGGAATTATGAGTCGAAGGCGTTCGAGAAATAGATCCGGAAGAGGCACTGAGAAGGCTGTTTTTGGTTAGATCGCAACTTATCCATTGTGCCACGGCTAACGTGAATTGAGGCGCAGATGCAGATTGTCGTTGCATCGTGCCCACCTATTCGATTAGTTACCCCATCCAACATCCCTTCAACCCATGGATACCACAGGCAGCGACGACGTAATTCGATGCTCTTTTTGCGGCCGTACGGCGCACGAAGTGGCCTCCATGGTCGCCGGACCTGACCCGAGCGACGTCTACATCTGCGATGGATGTATCCAGCATGCTTCTGGTATCGTTCAGAGCGAAGCGCCCGTCCAGTCCGTTGGTAAGCGCCATTCGTCCGGAATGCGGCAACATCGGCTCACACCGCCGGAGATCAAAAGCGCGCTTGACGAGCACGTAATCGGGCAGAATCATGCCAAGAGAGCGTTGTCTGTCGCGGTCTACAATCACTACAAACGGATTGAAGCCGAAGACTATCTCCATGAATACGACGATGTGGAGCTGGAAAAGAGCAACATTCTGCTCGTTGGGCCGACTGGAACCGGAAAGACCCTTTTGGCGCGAACGTTGGCACGCGTGCTGGACGTCCCGTTTTCCATCGCGGACGCGACGGCGCTGACTGAAGCGGGCTATGTCGGAGAGGACGTTGAGAGCATTCTGAGCCACATCCTTCAAGCGGCAGACTACAATGTGGAGCGTGCCGAACGCGGCATTATCTACATCGACGAAATCGACAAGCTGGCCAGAAAGAGCGACAACGCCTCCATAACCCGCGATGTATCCGGCGAGGGCGTGCAGCAGGCACTCCTTAAGATGTTGGAAGGGACGGTGGCTGGCGTTCCGCCTAAGGGCGGGAGGAAACACCCGGAACAGAGTCTGATTTCGTTTGATACCCGCAACGTCCTGTTCGTCTGCGGCGGCGCATTTGACGGATTGGGCGAGTTGGTTTCGCACCGCCTTTCGTCAAGCCCCATTGGGTTCTCTACAGAGGAGGATGCTATTCGCCTTGATAAACGAGACCCAGCAATATTCCAACACGTAGAGCCGGACGACCTGCTTTCGTACGGCCTCATCCCTGAGCTCATTGGCCGCCTTCCCCTTGTTGCAGCGTTGGATGGCCTCTCCGAGGAAGACATGCGGCGCATTCTGATCGAGCCGAAAAATGCCCTCACCAAGCAGTATCGGAAGCTTTTTGCAATGGATGGGATCGATCTGTTTTTCGACGATGGCGCGC
The DNA here is from genome assembly GCA_037969195.1 of Rubricoccaceae bacterium. GTDB lineage: Bacteria > Bacteroidota > Rhodothermia > Rhodothermales > Rubricoccaceae > JAHEJB01. The sequence continues at coordinate 2,541 of JBBKWZ010000170.1, forward strand.
TGGACGCCGTCGTTGCTAAGGCAAAGGCCCTCGGAACTGGCGCGCGCGGCCTTCGGTCCGTGCTTGAAGGCGCAATGCTCGACCTTATGTTCGAAGCGCCATCCCAAAGCGGGATGGCAGCGTGCCACATCTCGGCCGACGTGATAGAAAATCGCGTCAAAGCCGTATTTGAAGAAAGAAAAGCGTCGGCGTAGACGTCGGCCGTTGGGCCGATTTGGGGTGTCGTCAATGCTGTGGTTTAAGCCCTCGGAGCTTTAGGGCCTTCATACGTTTCGCCGGAGAGTAGCTTAGATCGTCAGTTGCGTCATTTATGCTCAGCAAAGCCAGTCAGCATCTAAAGAAGGCGGTCAGCGCGCCCAGATATTATCTGGGTGGACTGTTACGCAAGGTTGCAACCAACCCGGTGCCTATCTGGTGCCAGGCCATCGCCTTCAAGGTGCTGGTTACGCTTGCCCCGCTGATTCTTCTGGCTACCGGCATCTTCGGACTGATACTGAAGCAGGAGAACCCGTATGAACGCGTCGCGGTCTACTTCCGGAACTTCCTGCCATCGGTAGAGACGGAGCCACTGATCCAGCTGATGCAGGATCTTCAACAAGCATCCGGTGCCCTTACGATCCTAGGCTCGATCACATTCATTTTTGCAGTAATTACACTTTTCGGGACGCTTCGGTTTGTGATCTCCAGCGCAATGGGCACCGACCGGCACGTCCTCAGGTCGCGCCTCCAGGGCTTCGGATTTGACTTCCGAATGGCCTTGCAGGTTGGAATGCTGTTCCTTCTTTCGTTTGGCGTCACGTTCGCTGTCAATACACTTCAGGTTCAAACGACCGCCTGGGGCACAGACGCAGGCCTTGACCCAGAGACCCTGCGCCGAGGCTGGCGGTTCATCCTGGCGGCAACCGCGCTGCTCGTTCCCTGGGCGATCTCGGTTACTATGTTTATGCAACTCTACTTTTTCATACCGCGCCCAAAGCCGCCTCTGCGAAGTGCGGCCATTGGCGCGGCCGTGACGGCGGTACTGTTCGAGGGCGCGAAGAACGGCTTTACGCTTTATGCTCGATATTCAGGCCAAGCATTTCGCGTCGATCCAATCGATGGGAATGATGCGCTGGGAGGCCTGCAAGGCGTGTTCTTCCTGATCCTTGTTTTTGTCGTGTGGGCGTATATCTCAGGACTGGTTTTGATTATTGGTGCGATGGTCGCCTCGCTCCACGAACAACGCCATCAACCCCGTCGATCAGCGATTCGGCGACTTTGGCGTACGATTCCTCGTTCGCGTGAGCACGAACCGACGATTGAAGTTTTGTCAACGGGCCCAAATGCAAGCCAAGAGACGGACGAAGGCGAGGGAGCCGAAGTCCGTGCCCCGTCCGGTGCAGCCTCTGCCTAGAACAAGATTTGGAATTTCAATCAGGGTATTTTGCAGGCCCTCTTCCCCATTGGCCTCGGTGACAAACGCCCGACTTTTGCAGCATCTCGCGCTTTGCTTGTTGGCTGTCCTCTGTTCGGGCTCAGTCAGCGCGCAGACTCCGCTCTATCTCGTCAACGATTCGACGGAGGTACGCCGGGTCGAATTCCGATTTGCGACAACCCAGACGTTTAAGCCTTCCGTACTCAAGGCGCAGATAGCGACGACAGCACCAGGCTACTTCCAAAGCGGATGGAGGGCTTCGGTTCTATCCGCCCTCCCGATCATTCCCGAACCGGGCGTCTTCCCGTTTAGCCCTGTTGAACTGCAGAAGGATCTTATTCGGCTAAGCCGCTACTACGATCGAAACGGCTTCTTGAACGCAATCGTCGACTACGATGTGAAGCTTGATACGTCGCGCAACGATGTCGACGTAACATTTGCCATTGGCGAAGGCGAGCCGCTCCGGATCGATTCTCTCTGGTTTGCCGGACCGGGCGGAGGGACCGCCGTTCAGCAACTCGAAGAGGACATAAAAGAGGAGTGGATTGCGTTTCGCAACGAGATCATCCTTCAGAGTGGCGAGCGACTCGACGACTACCGTCTGATCAACCTTCAAGACCGTACGATTGGATGGTTGCGCGATCGGGGCTATGCCTTCGCCGACGCCTCTGCGGAAACCAGAGTGGACACGGTTGCACTTGAAGCCGATGTACGAATCAAACTGAACGCGGGCCCGAGGGGCCAAGTTGCAGGCATAGAAGTGGACGGAGCTGAATCCGTTGAACCGATCGTTGTTCGGCGAGAGCTGCCTTTTCAACCGGGCGACTTGTTCAGGCAGCGCGAGCTTACAGAGGGTCAGCGGCAGATATTCGGCCTGAACCTGTTCCAACTCGCCTCCGTCAACATCGCGCCCGACCAACCGGCGGATTCAACGGTGGATATCATCGTGCGGGTGCGTGAGGGTCCACCCCGTTACATCAATGCGCTCGCTGGCTATTACTCAGACGGCGGGATTACAGGATCTGCCCAATGGACGCACCGAAACTTTCTGGGCGCAGCTCGATCGTTCACCGCATCGCTCAGCGCCCAATCTGGTATTGGAGCGGTGGGGTCTTACCCGATCGTGGATTACGAAGCGCGGCTCTCCCTACGACAACCGTATGTCCTTCATCGGCGCTTTTCTGGCGGCATTGAACCGTTTGTTCGCTACCGGGATGATGTGGTAGAAGTTGCAACGCAATACGGCGTAACCACCTCGTTGCTCTACGAGTTGGGACCTGTTCGAAATGCAACGCTTTCGACTACAATATCCGCGAGGTCGGTCGGATCAAACACAGCCAGTTTGGTTGATCCGTCTTCGTTGCTCCCCGGCGACGCATTCACCATCGCACGAAGCCAGCTGCGGCTTTCAGGCGTATTCGGGGTCTTAGACAGTCCATTCAATCCGCGGAGCGGCTACGTAATCCGGCCTTCTGCATCGGCATCTGGGCTGCTCTTTACGGATGCAACGTACGGAGCGCTCGGTCTTTCAGCCACAGCATTCCTTCCCCTGGGCGATCGTCTTGGCCTAGTTCTTCGCGGATCAGGTGGCGCCTTGTTTGCCGCTGGTTCGACGGATCCGGCCAACGAGGTGGACTATCTGGCGCTGCGCAACGAACTGTTTTTTGCGGGTGGCACGACGGATGTGCGAGGCTGGGCCGGCAACCTCCTCGGCCCAAAGTTCCTCGATTTTTCCAGCATAGACTCTACGATCGTCTTCGCCACAGGCGATGATGTCGCTACGTATTACAATGCCCGTTACCGGGTCCGCTATCGACCCGTGGGCTCCGAGTCCAAGGCGACGGCTTCGATCCAGCTTAATCTCCCGTTGCCGCTGGGCGAGAGTTGGGGCGCGAGCCTATTTATGGACGCCGGACGCGTTTGGCGCCCTGCCGAAGGATTGTATGACCTGTTCGAAAATGCAGCACCTGACTTCCCAAATCTCTCCACGCTTATCACTCAGTTTCGGCAGGAAGAGGAGACCATTCGCTACGGCGTGGGCGCGGGGATTCAATATCTGACGCCCGTTGGCTATCTAAATTTTGCAGTTGGGACCAAGCTGAATCCGTCCTATTTCGACCTTCGTTCGCCGCAAGACATTCTTGTCGCTGCAGACATCGAAGGGCTCGCAAGCTCGGCACCAGATTTTGACGCCGTGCCAGCGAGTTGGATACGTCGCCTTCAGTTCCACTTTCTCATCGCTCAGCGATTCTAATCTGTGGCTGAACCGATGAACCATTCCCCAGAAGGCCAAGCGCCGACCCTTCCCGTGGAGGGAAAACGTGGGTGTGGCGTTTCGTTGTTGCGCGGCTTCGTCTTCACAGTTTTGGGAGTGTTCGCCATCGTCATCCTGTTCGTGCTCTTCCTGCAAACGAGTCCGGGCAGAAATTTTGTTCGCGGAATCGCCGTTGGTCAGATCCAGGATCTGCTGGCGGAAGGAGCGACGATCGATATCGAAGGTCTCAGCGGCAACGTGTTGACAAACGCAGAACTGACTAACGTGGTGATCCTTCAGGCTCACGACACGACGGCGACTATCGATACGCTGCGAGTGCGATACAACCTCTTAACGCTGCTTCGGCGCACGTTTTCTGCCGACCAACTTGAGCTGGTCGGTCCAGCAGTGTACGCGCGTCAACGGGCCGATTCGACGTTTAACATCGCTCATCTGCTCAAACCGATGGACGAAGCAGATGCTGATACTTCGGCCGCACCCTTTGTTGTGATTCTCGATTCAGCGATGGTGCGCCAGGGGTACATGGAGGCTCATTTTTATTCGCTCGAACGAGACTCCGTTATCGTTCTCAACAACATCACGCTCACGGCCGCAGATTTCTACTCGGGTGGAGATCGACTTGAGGCGCAGCTTCACGAGCTTGCCGCACAGGCAGTCGCGCCGGATGGCGTTACACAACTCAACCTGACAGCGGGGGGTTCGGTTACGCTTGAGGAACTCACGCTCGATCATCTCCAATTGACATCGACATCAGGCACGGACGTTTCCGGAACAGCTCGGCTTTCGTTTGCCGGCGGACGCCTCCCGGACCTCACAGCGGATCTCACTGCCGAGCCTTTTGCACTGGCTGATGTACGGGCGTTCTCGGGCATCGAACTCTACGGCAACCCGCGCGTCCGGCTGACCGCCAATAACGAGAATGACCGCCTAGCCTTTACCGTTCAGGGAACGCCCCATGCCGGCGCGACCATCTCAATAGATGGCTCGCTTGAGAATACAGACGGCTTGCGTTACCGCGTCGAGGGACAGCTTCGAGGTGTCAACCCTGCCGAGTTCACGCATAATGAGAGTCACTCCGCCAATCTCACGGGCGATCTGCGAATCGACCTTTCCGGCACGTCGACGCGGACGCTTGATGGCCCCTTCGCCATTAACCTTACGGATACGCGGATTGGCGATCAGCCCATCGATCACCTTCGTTTTGATGGAGCGTTTCGAACAGGACGGATAGAATTTGGAGTCGACGCGGATGTGCCGGGCCTTCGTGTCCACGCCGAAGGCGATGCACGTCCATTCGATGAAACGCCGATCTACGAGATCAGCGGTGTTGCGGAGGACGTGAATCTAGCCCGACTACTTCGCGACCCGAATCAGAGCGCACGCTTCAGCGGAACGTTTGACGTAAGCGGAGTTGGGATTGACCCCGAAACGATGATCGCGGAAGCCATTGTGGACCTCCAAAACGTCCATTTCGGAAAACTGGATCTAGACTATCTGGATGGAGTTGCTGAGATTCGGCAAGGGCGCGTCCGGTTCGTAGCAGAAACTAACTTGGCGAATGGTGGTGGCTTGGTTGAAGCGACCGGGGAGGCCGAGCCCTTTCTCACTCCTCTGGCCTACCGAGTAACGGATGGTTACGTTCGCAACCTCAACGTGGCCGCGCTCACGGGCAATCCTGCACAGGAAAGTGACCTTACAGGTGCATTTACACTTGATGGACGAGGAACCGACTTCTCCTCTATCGTCGCCGACCTGACAGCTTCGCTCAGTGATTCACGGTTTGGTGATTACGACATCGTTGCCGCCGACTTTGATGGCCGGCTGGAACGTGGCCTCCTCTCCCTCGACGGTTCTGTAGATCTTGGTCGAGTTGGATTTGCGGAGATCACGGGCACTGCAAGACCCTTCGACAATGTCTTGTCGTACGACCTGAATGGTCGAGTAGAGCACCTCGACCTAGCAGAACTCCTGAACAACCCCGCCCGGCAGAGCGACATCTCTTCGGCTTTCACGGCGCGGGGTAGTGGCCGCAACCTCGCTTCTCTTTCACTGGATGCCACGCTCGATCTTGATTATTCGAGCTACGGAGCCCAGGAAGTCACGGGTGGCAGGCTGACATTACGCCTTGAGGAGGGAAACCTCATTGCAGATGGCACGCTTGAGACCCCGGAAGGCACGTTCGCTCTAGATGTCTCTGGGCGCCCGTTCGATACAAATCCGACGCTATCGTTTGGGGACCGAATGTGCTTCGGTGGCATCGACCTGGCAACATTGACGGGCAATCCCGACCTGCGCACACGGTTGAACGGTTGCTTCAGAGGAAGGATTGACGGATTCGACTTGGCAAGATTAAGCGCGGAGGGAATCGTCACGCTCCAGCCGTCAACCATCAACGACGCAGAGGTGGAAAGTGGGACGATCGATCTAACATTACGGGGGGGACTGGTGGATGCCAACGCCGATCTCGTTTTGACGGACCCTGCTGCCGTTGAAAGTGGATTGAGTTTCCACCTCGATGGTCGCCCCTTCGACGAAATCCCGACGTACGCGACAAACGGCAGTTTTAGGCATATCGACGTAGTGGCACTCGCGGGGCTCGAAGCCGAGCAAGCCGCACCGATCACAGTGAATTTCGACCTCGTCGGTGAGGGCCTGCAATTCGAGACGATGTCGCTTCGAGGCGAAATCTCGGCTGGACGGTCGAAGTTGGGGTCGGCGACGCTGGATACGCTTCAGGCAAGGTTCGACCTCAACCGAGGCCGAGTCGTGTTGGACACGCTTCTGCTGCGTTCCGATATCGCAGACGCATACGGCGGTGGAAGCGTCACGTTGACAGAAGAAGCAGGCAATGACTTCTCGAATCTGACCATCGACGCAGTCATTTACGATCTCTCCCCTCTCAACGCCTACGTAGCGCAACCCCTTTCACTCTCGGAAGGCGAACTCAAACTTGTGATAACGGGTGAGCCGGGTGCGCCGCTCTGCCTGGACTCGAGGCTCCTGGCCCATCGTTTTTCGTACGGTTCGACCGCCCTTAGTGCGGTCACCAACCACCTCTCAGGCACCCTGAACGTGACCACTGGTGCGCTCAACCTCCGCAACCAGCTCGCCTTCAAGTTCCTGTCTCGGCCAGCGCTACTCGTTGAACGCGGTAGTGTGGACATGACGTTCGATGGCGTAGAGCTTACAGTCGGAGGCACGGTGCGGTTGGATAGGAAACGTTCGTTTGATTTTGCGACGACGTATGAGTTTGGGAATGAAGAGAAGGCCATTCTGGTCGAAGAACTAAACATGAGCCTGGACAGCGATGTCTGGTCGTTGGTTCAGCCTGCCCGAATCTCCATCGGACAGGGTTACCGGTTCGAAAATCTGCTTCTGCAAGCTGAGGACGGAACCCAGCAGATTGCAGCCGACGGAGTCATCGACAGAGGAGGCGAGCAGGCCTTCATTCTCAGCATGGAGGATTTCAATGCAGAAGCCGTCGCCGATCTAATTGGATTCGAGGGATTGGGAGGCCGGTTTTCGACAACGTTGTTGATGTCGGGTTCGGCGCGTAACCCCGAGATTGCCGGCACAGCATCGCTGTACGATTTCTCCGCCGACGGTAGAGCGGTCGGTTCAATCGATGTCGGCGTCGACTATTCGAACGAAAGGCTTGATCTCAATGCTCGACTTGATCATATCGATGGTAATGCACTAACGGCCCGAGGCCACATCCCTCTCCATTTCTCGTTAGCTGATGTTGGCGACGACGGCGTCTCCTCAATTTCGGAGGCCTCCGATGCCGATGAGGTGAGCCTTGCGATCCGCGCCGACTCGTTTCAGGTGGGCTGGATTGAGCCATTCCTCAATCCCAAGACCTATACAGCTGTTTCAGGCATTCTCAATGCAGACATCACCGTGGACGGCACACAGGCGAATCCTCAACTGAAGGGAAGAGCTCGCCTGGCCGAAGGGCGGATTGGGCTCGCCTTCGCAGGACGCGTGTTCGAAACGCTAAGCGCTTCCCTGCGCTTCATAGGAAATCAGGTGATCATTCAGAGTGCCGCTCTCGCGGACCCCGATGGCACCGAACGTATGCACGCCGAAGGCACGGTGACCCTTCAAAAGCTGTCCCTCGGCGAACTGAGCATTGATGTCGTCCCAAAGAACCTGCTCGCGATGGAAACCCCAACGTATGACGGGCTGGTCATCAACCGTGGATCGCGTCCTCTTCGGTTAACCGGAACCATTGCTGACCCCGTTCTTCGAGGCTCGGCTGTGCTGACTCCAGGGACGATCAATATGACGGACGACCTCATCGCCCGGCAGTTGGAGGATGTCACGCTGTCCGTTGCGGATTTGCGCATCATCGAAAGCCGGTTTGGGCGGAGAATAACATCGCGCGATACGTCGGTCTCCCGCTTTTACAAAGCACTCGATCTCGACATTGACGTCGAGATCGGCAGCGACGTTTGGCTGCGTTCTACTTCCGGGCTGATGCCGTTCGCCGCAGAGTTTAGAGGTGATATTCAGGCCGTGAAACCTCCGCTAGCTGATAAAACGAACATGTTCGGCACCGTGGACGTGACGCGCGGCTGGGTAGAAACGCTGAATCGCCGCTTCGAAATTGAACGCGGGACCCTTGTGTTCAATGGCCCCATGGACGAAACGCTCGTTGATCTGCAAGCGGTTCTCGGCATTCGTACCGACCCGACAGTTGGGACAACCGCAGTGGAGATCAACTTGCTGGTAAGCGGGCGCCTCGGGAATGACCTGACCATCACACTTTCATCCACACCCCAACTCGACAATGCGGACATCGTCTCGCTTATCGTGACCGGCCAGCTTGCTGAGAACGCACTTGGTGGAGGCGCTTTGGCTGGAGCGGGTGAGGGTTTTTTCCTGGGCCAGATTTCTGGACTCGCGGAAGGATTGGGAAGCAGCTTCGGCGAGAGTATTGGCTTCAGCCTTGACGTTGTTCAGATCGACCAGACGCCGAACGGCCTCGTCATCCGACTCGGGAAGTACCTCACCAGCAAAGCATTCGTTTCGCTGGGCCTGCCTATAAACACAAGTGGACAGAATCTGCTCCAGCAGAACAATGCGGAGCTCACGCTGGAGTATGCGCTGATTCGCTGGTTGCTACTCCAACTGGAGTACAGGAACGGCGTCGGCGGCGGCCTGATTTTCGAGTACGCGTACTAATACTTTTGACTGTCGAACCGAGCGGGGTCGAAATGCCGAGTACTTCCTCCTGACCGTACCTTCCCGACATGGAGCCCAACCCGCCAGAATCAGAGGACAACACCCAGCAGGAGTCGCTTTCGAAGCGCCTTCGAGGTGTGCGAAGGGTTCGACAGGAAGAGAAAATTCTGCAGGATATCTCGTTCGGCGAGCGGACGATGAAGCGTCTTCGGTCGTCGCAGGGCGTGGCATACCATTTCTTTGACCAAACCGGAGCGATGATCCTGTTTGTCGCGGAGTTCTTCAAGCGGTTCTGGCGAAGGCCGTTCGAGATCAAGGAGACGATTAACCAGATGGATGAGGTGGGATCGAAAAGTTTCCTCCTTACATCTGTAGTCGGCCTTTCCATCGGCGTAGTGCTGGCCATGCAGAGCCGTGGCACGCTGGCTCGTTTTGGCGCCGAAGCGTTCCTCCCAAGCATGCTGTCGTTCTCGATAATCAAAGAGATTGGCCCGGTGCTGACCAGTCTCGTTCTCGCAGGTCGGCTGGGTGCTGGCATTGCCGCAGAATTGGGATCCATGAAAGTCACCGAACAAATTGACGCACTCGAAGTCGCGGCGCTGAAGCCGTTTCATTACCTCGTGGTCACGCGCGTGATCGCCTGCGTCATCATGTTCCCAATTATGACCATGCTGACCGACGTCATCGCGCTCTCCGGAGGCTTCATCGAGTCCACGCTTTCCTCCGATATGGATTACCGCCTGTTTATCGGGGAGGCCTTCAAAACCATGCGCTTTGTAGATGTGACGGTGGATACGCTGAAAACGTCGATATTTGGCTTCATTGTTGGCATTGTCAGTTGCTACCTCGGCTACAGCGTTCGCGGAGGAACGCGAGAAGTTGGGCAAGCCGCCATGCAAGCCGTTGTACTCTCGTCACTGTTCATTCTCCTGGCGGATGTCATGGTAGTCCGGATCTCATTAATGGTCTTCGGAGATGTCTCGGGGCAGTGAGCTATGCTTGATTTTTTCAGCAAAGAGGTATCGACTGAACCCGTAACGGGTGGATCTACACCTCCCCCGGAGAACACAATCGTTGCCTTCCGCGACGTTCACAAGGCGTTCGGGGAATTGCGCGTGCTTCGGGGTGTCAGCCTGGAACTTGAGCGAGGAACCAGCGCCGTTGTTCTGGGTGGCTCAGGATCAGGCAAGAGCGTCCTAATCAAGCACATTGTCGGGCTGCTCGCCCCTGACAAAGGCGAGGTGTGGGTGAAGGGCCAGCGCCTCGATTTGATGGATGGCGATGCGCTCGACAAGCAACGCCTCAGCATCGGGTTCCTTTTTCAGGGCGGCGCACTGTTCGACTCGATGAGTGTCTACGAGAACATGCGCTTCTACCTGGATCGCCATACGAAATGGCCAAAGAGTGAGAAGGACGACGCGATTGCGGAAGTTCTCGAAGCCGTCAATCTCCCCGATAAAGGACCTCAGTACCCGGCCGAGCTATCCGGAGGACAGAAGAAGAGAATTGGTCTTGCCCGCGCGCTCATCCTCAAGCCTGAAATCATTCTGTACGATGAACCTACAACCGGTCTCGACCCCATCTCGGTTCGCGTGGTTGCCGACCTCATCGTGAAGCTCCGCGACGAACGCGGCATCTCCTCCATTGCAATTACCCACGACCTTCTCGCAGCAAGCATGATCACTGATAGTGCCAACTTTATTGCCGACGGCAAGATCGTAGCCAGTGGCACATTGGATGAGGTGCGAAATTCCGATCATCCCATCGTGCGCGAGTTCTTTCACGGCGCCGAGGCCTACATCGCAGCCTAACACCCCCGTAGCGCCTTGCCCTTTAGTGGTATTGGCGCTATCGTTTCCGTAATCGTGTAACCCCGTCCCCATGTCACGCCAAGCTCGCCTCGGTCTCGTCGTTCTGGCAGGCGTCGTGCTATTTATCGCCCTGCTCTTCATCCTGGCGAACCGTACGTTCCTTCTTTCGGATACGTACTCGATCCGGGCTGATTTCAACCGAGTCTCCGGCCTTCAAACGGGCGCGCGTGTTCTATACAACGGAATTTCTGTCGGTCGCGTAGAGGGAATCCAGCTACCCGCTTCGCCAGAGATGCCGATCTCTGTGGCGATGCAGATCAAGGACGAAGCCAAGCACCTCATCCGGACAGATTCCCGCGCGGTGATCCAAACCGATGGCCTTGTCGGCAACGTCATTGTGGCTCTCACGGCTGGTTCTCCCAACCAGCCCATTGTCGCTGAAAACGGTCGAATAACCGGCGTGGATCCGTTTCAGTTCAGTACAGTCACGGACAAGATGTTCGAGTCTGTCGCACGTTTTGATTCGGTGACCATTACGCTGACGAATATCATGCGGGATGTTCAATCGGGACAGGGCTCTCTTGGGCGCTTCATGTACGACCCACAACTCTACGATGAAACCGTCGTGACAGTTCAGGAACTTCGCGGTGCGCTCGGAAACATCGGAACCAGCGCGGATCAGCTCGTGGCGATAGCCGCGGATGGTGCCGGTGCTCTGGAGTCCATCATCCAAAAGGTGGATTCGGGTGATGGCACCCTTTCCCGCATACTCAACGAAGACGGGATGTACGTCGCCCTCCTGCAATCTGCCGACCAGTTCCAGGCGATCTCGGCGGATCTTGGTGCCATCACTGAACGATTCGAAACAGCGGCGGGCCACATGGCGGTCGGTGCGTTCCGGTTCTCCGAGAATATGGAGGCGCTCAAACACAACTTCCTCTTCAAGGGCTACTTCGAAGACCGCGGATATCTGGAGATGGCGCCCTTCGAGATTCGTGAACAGGCCATTTCGGAGACGTACCAGGATCTCCAGCGATGGGAGCGGCAGTTGTACCTCCGCGAACTTGAGATGGATCGCCGAGAACGCGGCGAGGGTGGCACTAGTCCCGCAGCGACGGACGGATCCAACTAGAGAACGTGGAAAGCAAACACCCTGCTTCGGAGGAATCACCAGCCGCAGAGATCGGCGGTACTTCGCCCAACACGGCATTCAACGTCGTTTTTCAGAGCCTCGTTGTTCTGGGTGGGCTGGCAGCCTTCCTCTACCTGCTCTTTTTTGAGGGAGAAGCGTCAAGCCCATTCATTATTGCGGCGGCTGGACTAATTCTCCTTTGGCCTCTTCGCGAGTACAAGGCCATCCGCGCGTTGCTGCTCGCCGGCGGCTTTGTCCTGGGGATCTGGACGCTTAACAGACTTGGCGGCGTCCTCGCTCCGTTTGCGTTCGTTTTCCTGTTGGCTTTCTTGCTTAATCCACTGGTCGCGAGGGCGCACGAACGGTTCAAAGTAAAGCGCTGGATTACGTCGCTTCTCCTCACCCTGGCGTTCGTTGGCGTTCTTGTTTTGTTTGCGCTGTTGATCGTTCCGAGCCTCGTCGGGCAGATCGAGGGCTTGGCGACCGCGATCATCAACTTGATCTCCGGGTTGCCTCAATGGGTTGCTGAGACGGACGTTCTCAATTCACTGGAACGCACGGGATTGATCCAGCGAGATGCGCTCATGGAGCAACTGACGACGTTCTTGCCCAACCAGATAAATTCCATTGCTGCACGCATCCCGAGTGCCGTAAGTACGCTGACACGATCGGTGGGTACGCTTTTCGGCTTGCTGACGACCATTGCGCTCATCCCGGTCCTTCTGTTCTACGTCCTGAAGGACTACACGCTGATCCGCGAAAGCATCATCAACCTGTTCCCCAGGTTTCGCGGCAGCCGCGACTACCTCTCCCAGACGAGCAAGGTGGTCGGCAACTACCTGCGCGGGCAGCTTACGATTTCCGCCATCGGCGCAATCATCGTCACGATTCCTCTCGTCATTTTCGGCGTGCCTTTCGCGCTGGTAATCGGATTGCTGACGGGGCTGCTCAACATGATCCCCAACCTTGGCGCCATCATTACCTACCTCATCGGTGGGTTATTGATGATTGCGTTCGGAACGGTTGGCGACTTTTTCCTGGTGATGGGCGTGCTCGTCGGGCAGTCGTTCCTCGAACAGAGTGTGCTCACGCCGAACATCATGGGCCAATCGGTTGGGCTCCATCCGGTGCTCATCATTTTCTCCCTTTTCGTGTTCAGCGCGTTCTTCGGATTCATTGGATTGCTGATTGCCGTGCCCGTCACAGCGTTGCTGGTACAGGTGTACAAGGCGTACCGCGATGACTTCGTCATCGATATCGAACCCGAACCGAGCATTATCGTGGCGAAGACGAATGACGTTTGAGGTACAGGGAGAGTGCGGCGCGACAGAAGCTCGTGTTGGCCTACTCACTACCGATCACGGCGAAATCCAAACACCCATCTTCATGCCCGTCGGCACCGTGGGGTCGGTCAAGAGCGTTTCTCCGCGGGCGCTCGTCGGGGATGTGCAGGCCCAGATTATCCTCGGGAACACGTATCACCTGTACCTGCGACCGGGACGTGACGTGCTGTGCGAGGCAGGCGGATTGCATCGGTTCATGGCATGGGATGGCCCGATCCTCACGGACTCGGGCGGTTTTCAGGTGTTCTCATTGTCGGGATTGCGGAAGATCTCCGAGGAAGGCGTCCAATTCCAGAGTCATCTTGACGGCTCGGCGCACACGTTCACCCCGGAGTCTGTCGTCGACGCCCAGCGCGATATCGGCTCCGACATTATGATGGTGCTCGATGAATGCCCAGCGGCGGATGTTTCAGAATCCTACGCGCGGACGTCAAACAAGCTGACCGTGCGATGGGCGACGCGCTGCAACGTCCGATGGCAAGAAACGGAGGGGATGTACGGCCACAGTCAGGCGCTCTTTCCGATTGTGCAGGGCGTCGTTTTCCCTGAGATCCGACGCGAGTCCGCTCGGGCGCTGGTGGACCTTGATTTGCCGGGCTATGCCATCGGTGGGCTTTCCGTTGGCGAATCAGCCGATGTGATGTACGACATCGTTGAAATCTGCACGGAAGAGCTACCGCGCGAAAAACCGCGCTACCTGATGGGGGTCGGAACGCCCGCGAACCTCATCGAGAACGTTGCCCGCGGCATCGACATGTTCGACTGTGTGATGCCCACGCGCAACGCACGCAACGGCATGCTCTTCACAACCGAAGGCATCGTCAACATCACCAATGCCAAGTGGAAGAGCTGTTTCGAGTCCATTGATCCCGGCCTGGACCATTACGCGGCAAAGACGTTCTCAAAGGCATATCTCCGGCACCTCGTCATCGCCAATGAGCCGCTGTTCATGGAGATCGCTTCCATCCAGAACCTCG
>JBBKWZ010000171.1:0-18318 GCA_037969195.1 Rubricoccaceae bacterium
GTTGCGAGGTCGTAGCCACATCGAGGTCACCGTCACCGTCGTAGTCGCCTAGAGTTGCGCCCGAGGCCGTTGTGGATCCGCTTCCAAGGGGTTGATCAGTGACGCGGGTGAAGGTGCCATCGCCGTTGTTGACGTAGAGGCGGTCTACGCCCCCACCGCCGGTCGTCACGAGCACATCTAGGTCACCGTCGTTGTCGAGGTCGCCCCAGGTATTGGCGAGGGAGAAACCTCCGGTATCCGTGACGAGTGGACTACCGGTGACGGTCACGTAGGTGCCGCCGTCGTTTCGGTAGAGGTCGTTCGTGGGTGTCCCAGAGAAGTTGGTAACGTAGAGGTCAAGGTCACCATCGTTGTCGTAGTCCACCCAATTCATCACTTGGCCGTCACGCGGGTTGGTGGCGATGGGATCAGTCGTTATGCGCGCGAAGGTGCCTGTTCCATCGTTAGCGTAGAGGTTGTCGGGAGCCGTGGTGCCGTTCGCTGGGCCACTGCCGATGAACAGGTCGACATCGCCATCGAGATCGTAGTCGCTCCACGAGGGTATGGTGTATGGATCGAAACCTGTAACGATAGGCCCATCATTGATGCGCGTGAAGGTCCCGCCGCCATCATTGGAAAAGAGATGGTTGGTCTGAGTCGCTCCAACAAATCCCGCGGGATGCGCCACCACCAGATCCACGTAGCTGTCGTTATCGATATCTCCCCATGCTGCGCTCCAGCCTCGGTTGTCATCTCCCGGTGCGATTGGCGCCTCGTCCACGATAGTGAAAGTGCCGCCGTCGTTGCGAAACAGGTGGCCGACCCCACTAATCCAGCCACCGACTGCGTATACGTCCAGGTCGCCGTCGTTATCGTAGTCGGCCCATGTGTGGCCGAGTGAGCCAGGCGTTGTGTCCGCGGTGAGATCTCCGGCGTCCACCGCCTCGAAGCCACTGCCGGTATTCCGAAAGAGGGCATTGCCGCCCGTCGCGCTCTGCCGGCTGACGAACAAGTCGAGGTCGTTATCGTCGTCGAAGTCCACCCAACTCGCCCCCCACGATCGGATGGGTGTCAGGAGATCTCCGTCCGTCGCATCGGTAAAGACAAACTGAGCTGAGACAGGAGTGGCAAGTGCAAGTAGGGCTAGAAGTGTAGCGGTTCGCATGGAAATCGCGTGCTAGGGGAACGAAAGGTCGGATCGCCGCTATCGACGATGGGGTTCTCAACGTCGGGATTACCCCGAGCAGGGACCTGATGAAACCCTGACGATTGCGTAATGCCGACGTTGTACGGGAACGGGGGCGAATCCAACAAGGAGCATCCAGAGTACCTTGTTATGCTTCGTGGCTACGGCTACAATCAGGGCACACACCGGCCAGCCAGATGAACGGCGATTCCTCCCATCTGCTTCTTCTTGAAGACGGCTTTCGCATTGAAGGCTGGATGGTTGTGCCGCGTGCGAACGAACTCGTCCGGCCGGGCGAAACCGTCCATGTGGAGCCCAAGCCGATGGAGGTGCTCCTCTACTTGGCGTCGCATGCAGGTGAGGCTGTCTCACGCGAAGAATTGATGGGGGCCGCATGGCCCGGTGTCTATGTCACCGAGCATGCCCTCAACCGGTGTGTTTCAAGTTTGCGCAAGCTCCTTGACGACGATGCGCATACTCCACGGGTGATAGAGACGATTCCGAAGGTTGGCTACAGGCTTATCGCGCCAATCGAGCGGGTGGGCGATAGTGCCGCCGCACCGGTGGACGCCCTGCACATGCGCGTTACGGCTGCCCCTACTCGGGGACCATCGCAGGAGCGTCTAGGGTTCCCTTTATGGGCGGCATTGTCTGGAGGCGCGGCCCTCGTACTGGTCCTCGTCGTTTCTGCTTCCCTTTTGACGCAGTCTCAAGCGCCTTCAGTCATGACGCGGCCGCTCACCTCCGATCCCGGAGTCGAGACCCAGGTGGCGTGGTCGCCCGAGGGAACACAGTTCGCCTACGTGCATCGCGACGCCGAAGGGGCACGGCGGCTCTATGTGCGTTTGCTTGGGGCAGATACTCCGTTGCAACTAACTGACGGCCCTTCCGACGGCGCGCCAGCCTGGTCGCCCGACGGAGCTACCATCGCGTTTGTACGTTGCGAACCTGCTCCATGCCGCCTTTTCGCCGTTTCCCCTTTGGGTGGTGAGGTAAAGCAGTTGGATAATGAACCTGTCAGTTGGGAAGGCGGTCAATGGACGCCCAATGGCGAGGCCTTTGTACTGTCCGGATCCCTTCCCCCCGATGGTAATCAAGGCCTTACCCTCCTCCATCTCAACACGGGCATCCGTCGGTCAATCACGGATCCAGCCGAAGGCTATCGTGACTCTGCACCTCGGTTTCCACCCGACGGCGCCTCACTGGTCTTTCTCCGCCGCAGCAACGCCGGCGACGATCTCTACCGGATCGCTTTTCCGGATGGATCGCCGGAACGACTGACGTTCGATCAACGCGCCATTGCAGGACATACGTGGAGCCGCGACGAGCGCTCGATCCTTTTCTCGTCCAACCGAGCGGGCGTTTACGCTCTCTGGCGGATTCCTGCAGATGGCGGTGATCCTGAGCCCGTAACCGGCCCTGCCGTCCGCGATCCGGGTGGACCGGCCGTCGCTCCTGCTGGTGATCGGATGGTGGTCGAGGACTGGGTGTTCGAAATCAACCTTTGGGAAGCGGGGGAAAATGGCGAAGTCGAACGACTCGTCGCTTCCACACTCTGGGACAAGCAGCCCCATGTCTCTCCGGATGGCACGCGTTTGATTTTCGTTTCCAACCGTACGGGTCCGCCTGAAATCTGGATCACTGGGCGTGACGGTGGCCGGCCAATGCGGCTCACAAATTTTGGTGGGGCTTCCGTCGAGCATCCTCGTTTCTCCCCGGACGGCCGGCGGATAGTGTTCCAGGCACGCAGGGAAACGCAGTCCGACCTGTACGTTTTAGATGCTGACGGCGGAATACCCCGTCGTCTCACTACGCACGCCGCCGATGAGGTGGCTCCGCGCTGGTCGCGAAACGGAGACTTCATCTACTTTGGTTCCGATCGGAGCGGAGCATGGCAGGTATGGAGGATTCCAGTGGAAGGTGGTGAGGCCATTCAGGTGACAGAACACGGCGGCTACACCGCTGAAGAAACAATGGACGGCGCCCTTCTGGTAGCGCGCTACGCCGAGGCCGGCCTCTGGCGTGTGTCCAGCGGGGCGGAAGAAAAAGTGGCTGCGTTGCCCGCACCGGGGGATTGGGGCAACTGGGCGGTGACCGCGCGCGGGGTAATCGTCCTTGAACGGGACGGCAACGAGATGCGACTCGTCGCCCTCAGTCTGGCCACCTGGCAGCCCACACCGCTTCCCTTTGTAGTCCGCGATGTGGCGCCGGGCGAGCCGGGCCTGACGCTCCCTCCCGATGGTGATGCAGTATTCGTTGCTCAGATCGACCGGATCGAAGCGGATCTACTGCTCGTAGAACCATTTGAATAGTAGGCACCCGCATTCAATGGATTGGTGTTGGCGTTGCATTTACGCTACGATATGTGTGTAGGCTCGATTGTAGGCCGGGTATACGCTGGAAGACAGGCTGTGGCGGGTAACCCAATAGTAAGAATCGGCCTATTAGTTACTGTGTGTGGCGATTCGAGAAAGAAACGTACGCTAGTCTTCCCCTTCCGGGGGCACCAGGCCATCCAGGCAATCCGTTTGGATGGCCTGTATTCTGGATCGACCGCCGCTACCAAATCGGCACATGGTCGTCCCGCGTGAACAAGACAGACAATAGCAATCGAGCCGTAGAGTTCAGCGTACTCCCGGGGCCTCGGGCCGTGAGAATCCTCGAGTCCAAATAGTCTGCCCGTACGAAGTTGTCGATACGGCCTAGCTCAATCGTCGTCATGTGCAGCTCGGAAGGTTCGATACTTACCGGTCGACCAGCGACGGTAAAGCCGACTTCCCATGACCAGGCCCACTCGGGCAGGGGATTCTCAACTGTACATGAACGGCAAAGCCACGGATGTTGGTTAAGAATGTCGGGCGGAGGACCGGCGGGTACGTAGGCCGTGACCTCTGCTTCCTCGCTCGCAAGTTTTGCCAGAACGGATGCACGCGGACGTGTGAAATTGAACATGATCAACTCAATCGGAGAAAGGCCAGCCAAATTGAAACCGTGGTATCTCCCGTGACGAGAAGGCCAACGCGGCCGCCGCTCGTCGCGCCAGGCGTCGAAATGTTCGCTGAGCATCAGGTTTATCTCGAAATGCAAATGCGCACGAGCCCGGTCGAGTCCATTGCCGGAGTAACCAAGCACACCGATTTGTTCGCCCCGACGAACTAACTCTCCTTCTCGGACTGTCGTGTCGGCCAGGTGTGCATAAAGGGTATAGAAGGGCGATCCCTCCCAAATATGTTGTACCACGATGTATCGCCCGTAGTCGGAGCCGCTCGGGCTGCGGTTTACATACACGACGCGGCCATCGTCCACGGTTCTGACTTCATCAAGAGGTTCTCCGTTCTCGTCCCTGAAAACGGGCGCGATGTCGACGCCTTCGTGAAAACGAGTGAAGCGGTAGCCGACGGGAGTTGACCGTGCATTGCGGACATAGCCATATGTCCCCCCTTCCCACGACCACTCGCGCCTTCCGGCAATGAGTCGGTCGAGGCCCATGTAATAATATTCAGGCTCGCCGTTGAGAACAGCCGTGTTTTCTGTCGGGAAGTCCAGCGTAACGTCTCCGCTGGAACGACTTCGGCTTGAGCTGCTCTGTGCGTTCGCTAACCAACCAATTCCGCCGAAGGCCCACAGAGCCGCCATCAGGCATGCTCGGAAGTAAAAGGCCCGTCCCATAGCAGACTCTGGATCACTCGATGAAAAACGCACCGCAAGCGCGCTGCTCGACTGTGTCCAGACTAGCGTTGGATTTCCGGGGACGCAAGTACCCCTTCACTTTTCTATTCCAATAGAATAATTGCCGGGTAGCGTCGAGGCGTACTCGGTAAATCTCAACAGCAAAAAGAGTAGGTTATGGCGTCGCGGCTACGCGTTTGTACTTCGCATGCAACCAGTCAACCGAGTGGACGAATGCGACGGTAACGGGCACTTCGGCATGCCAGACGCCATCGAAGATGTAGACTTCTCCAGGCTCGGCTTGCACAGTTTCTTCTGCCAAATAGGAGAACGAATTGCGCAGCGAGTCGGCTTCGTTGGCCACGGGTACGATGATGCTCGAAACCGTACCACGATCAGAGAGGCCCATGTCGTCCAGCTCGCGGTTATGCTCGCGGTAGCGGGCGGCAATTTCTCGGCCTGTACCAACGTCGTCAATCACGATACGCGCGCCGGTTTCGTTGTTTAGGTAGACCTCGCCGGGGGAAGGATTGCGATCCATGCGTGGGAGCGCAACGACAGCCGCCACAGCGCCGATAAGGATGATGATGAATAGAGTACTTCGCATAAAGTCGACCGGATGAATCACAACTGATTATCGGCAGGATCTTTCCAAACTTGAACCTCTGGAATTCAAAGCAAGAACCTTGCACGCGGCGACTCGTCAGTCAAGCATCGAAGCACGCGTATTAATAGCAAACGCGTATCCGGGGGCCTAGAATGGCGCGTCGGTCACGGGCGTGATTGGGGGCGGCGGCTCCGTGCTGTGGCCATGGCCAGTTCCCCTATCCCAGCCGCCATCCGTATCGCCCGAGAGATACGTCGTCAAACTCTCAAAGCGGGCGTACTGATTCACAAAGGCAAGTTTCACGTTGCCAATTGGGCCGTTTCTCTGTTTCCCCACGATGACTTCCGCCAATCCCTCCGTCGAGTTACCATGATCATCCACCGTGATGCCATAGCGTTCGGCGCGATAAATAAAGGCAACCACGTCGGCATCCTGTTCAATGGATCCAGACTCCCGAAGGTCGGAAAGCTGTGGGCGTTTGTCTCCACCCCGGGTTTCTACCGCCCGCGAGAGCTGGCTCAGAGCAATTACGGGTACGTCAAGTTCCTTTGCCAGTCCCTTAAGAGAACGGCTGATCTGCGCGATTTCCTGCTCCCGATTGCCACTCTTGCTCTGTGTGGTGCCGTGCATCAATTGGAGATAATCGACGATAACCAAACCGATATCGTGTTCGGCTTTGAGGCGCCGACATTTGGCCCGAAGCTCCAATATTCCAAGCCCCGGCGTATCGTCAATGAATATGGGGGCTTCCGACAAGTTTCCAGCCGCACGCGCCAGCTTGGGCCAGTCACTTTCACTAAGGCGGCCTGTACGCGCAGCTTGTGCGTCGACCCGGGCTTCTGATGTCAACAGCCGCTGCGCAAGTTGTCCCGCGCTCATTTCCAGAGAGAAGATGACGACAGGCACGGGCTTCTCGTGGTGCATTGCCGCATTGCGCATCATGGCAAGGCTCATAGCCGTCTTTCCCATGGATGGCCGTGCCGCAATGACAATGAGGTCTGAGTTTTGCCAACCGCCCGTGAGATTGTCGAGCTGCGTGAATCCACTCGCTACGCCCGTAATTCCACCTTCGAGTTCATGGAGGTCATGCAACTTCTGAAACGCTGCCTTCACCACATCATTCATGGGGATGGCGCCTCTTCGAAGCTGAGCTTCCGAAATCTGAAAAATCTCTCGCTCGGCGTTGTCGAGTAGATCGAAAGCGTCCGTCGTTGGATCGTAGGCCTGACCGACGACGGTCGTCATGGTCGAAATGAGCTTCCGTAGAAGGCTCTTCTCCGCGATGATGCGTGCGTGGTACTCTACATTCGCGGCGCTCGCTACACGCGTGGTTAGCTCGGAGAGGTAATAACCGCCAATCTGTTCGTAGTCGTCGCGGCGTTTGAGCTCCTCCGTGAGCGTTACGAGATCGACCGGGTTTCCGCGTTCGAACAGCGCCTGGATGGCTTCGTAAATCCTCTGATGGCGCCCATCGTAAAAGGAATCCGCCGGGAGGATTTCTATAGCCTGAGGGATTGCCTCGCGCTCGATAAGCATCGCGCCGAGCACCGATTGCTCCACGTCCATCGCCTGCGGAGGTACACGGCCCGCTTGCTCATGAAACGGAACCACGTTCGGTGGGCGCTTCTTCGGCTTTGTTGGCGACGACTCGTTTCCGCCGTCCAGCGTGTGGGGGGACTCCATATGTTCGGACATGAAGGAAGTGATCAGGTGCCGCTCAACTCATCGTATCGAGTACGTAGCAATTGCACGTCCTCCCACGTCGGACGCTTCCACTGCTGGTTTCGCAGGAGCGCTGCCGGATGGTAGGTGATCATGAGCGGTAGGCCGTGGAAATCGTGGAATACGCCGCGGAGAGACGAAAGGGAGTCATTTTTCTGCAGTAGCCCGTTGCCCGCTTGCCTCCCGACAGCCAACAAGATCTTTGGCCGGACCAGAGCGATCTGTTTGTAGAGCATTGGGATGTGCGCCGCGACTTCCTCAGGCAGAGGGTCACGGTTTTTCGGCGGGCGACTCTTTAGAATGTTGCCGATGTAAACGTTCTCCTCGCGTGATAGATCGATCGCACCCAGGATGTCGTCGAGGAGCTTACCGGCGCGGCCCACGAAGGCTTCGCCACGCTTGTCTTCCTCGGCACCCGGAGCCTCGCCAATCACCATCACGTCCGCGTTTGGATTGCCGGCACCCAGGACGGGGTTGAGCCGAGTTTCGTCGATAGGTACGAGAATCGTGGATGCAAGCCATTCACCCAGCTCTTCCATCGTACGAATACCGTGCAATGGAGAGTCCGATGGTATTAAAGCCTCGATCCGATCATACGGCGACGGGGACGCGGCGACCGCAGGGCGTTCAACCGTGTCGACTGGTTCGATTGGCATGATGTCCCGGGTAGGCGAAGGGGTGGAGAATGGTATTTCAGTCGCGTCGCTTTCTTGTTCGCTGGGGCGCGAGTTCAAGTAACGCATCGGCCCAACTAAGTCGCGCTGAAAGGCCAGAAGACGTCGTGCCTCCGCGAGTAAATCGGTCACGCCTAACTGCTTTCGTTACAAAGATGAGAAGGGTGACCGATCACGCTTCTCGCGCCACATCAAAATGTACTGGGCACCCGCGTCTGTCGCAACGGCCAGTGGCGACGGGTTGTGTGAATTACGACGAAGTCCCGGTCGCGGCAAGTAATTGGCGTGCAACGGGCAGCACCAGGTCGGTCCATGCCGCATACGCCTCGCCATTTGGATGCAGGCCATCACCAACAACCATTCGTCCTTGTTTTCGCGATAGCGGGGTGATGTCTGCATACGCGGCACCTACTCCCCCAGCTTCCTCTCGATTGGTCCGATTAAAGTCGTCAATATCGGAGGCGATTACGTTACGTTCGCGTCCATTCGCAAAGGGAGTTACGCCCCAATCCGGAATCGAGACCACAAGGACGCGAGATGCGTTACCACCTGCAAAGACGATTGCTTGACGGAGGAGTTCGCGGAACTGTCGTCGATACTCATCAACGGTGCGACTGCGATACTGATTGTTCACTCCGATCAGCAGAGAGACTAAGTCGTAACGACCGTGCGGGTCCGCTTCGGAGATGCCCGCACCCAACTCATCTGTAGTCCAACCGGTCATGGCAACGATCTTTGGGTCGTTGAGGAGGACTCCTTCCGCGCGAAGCCTCCTGGCCATTTGCATGGGCCATTGTTCGTTTTCTTCTACGCCCTCGCCAATCGTATACGAGTCGCCAAGAGCGAGGTACCGGAGAGGCTTGTGGCCCATCATTCTCTCGTGATGATGTCGAGGATCCGCTCAGCCACAGCCGCCTTGTCCATCAACGGCAGCTCGTGACGAGAACCATCTGACCCTAAAAGAACAACCCGATTCGTAGTTGTTCCGAAACCCGCACCGTCTTCGTTCGCATGGTTCAACACAATCCAATCCAGGTTCTTGCGGGTGAGCTTTTCAAGAGCGTTGGCCTCGCCATTCTGAGTCTCAAGCGCGAACCCAATGAGCAGCTGTCCATTCTGTTTGCGTTCGCCAAGCGCAGCGAGAACATCGGGAGTTCTCCTCAGCTTAAGAGACAAATCAGCGTCGGCTTTCTTCAGCTTTTCGTCGCTTGACGAGGCCGGTGCATAATCGGCGACGGCCGCGGCTGCGATGACAATATCTGCGTCCGCGTGGTCGAGCGCAGCATGTCGCAAGTCGTCGGCATTGACAATATCCACCCGGCTCACATTGGCCGGCGTTGGCAAGCCAACGGGCCCAGCGAGTAACACGACGTCGGCTCCACGTTTCGCTGCTGCATCCGCGAGAGCAAAACCCATCGTTCCCGTCGATCCATTTGACAAAAATCGGACGGGGTCAATGAATTCCCGTGTTGGACCAGCCGTCACCAACACTTTTTTCCCAACAAGTGACTGGTTGGCCGCTGCCTTACGCTCCAACCACTCCCCAATAAAGGAGGCGATTACTTCAGGCTCTGGAAGACGTCCATCCCCAATCAGACCACTGGCTAGTTCGCCGTGCTCAGGATCAAGGACCGCGTAGCCGAAATCACGAAGGCGATCCAGATTAGTCTTTGTGGAAGGATGCTCCCACATGTCGTGGTCCATTGCCGGGCATACCAGGACAGGGCAACGTGCCGAAAGCACAGCGGCCGTAAGCATCGAGTCGCAGAAACCTCCGGCCAACTTCGCGATCGTGTTGGCGGTGCACGGGGCGATGACCAGTCCGTCCGCCCACAGGCCCAGATCAACGTGCTTTGTCCAACTCCCGTTCTCGTTTGCAGGAAATACGTCGATCAGTACTTCGTGCTTGGTGAGTGTGCCAATCGTCAGAGGGGCGATAAACTTCGTCGCATCCGGCGTCATTATCGGTTGGACATCCGACCCCGCCTTTACCAACTGCCGAATGAGTTCTGCAGCCTTGTACGCTGCAATGCTCCCCGATATGCCGAGAATTAACTTTTTTCCTTTTAGTCGAGGGTCTGTCATGGCGCCGCCTCGGGGTCCAAAACAAAAGTAGGGACAACGCCTACGCTGCCCCTACACAAATCCATTGCAGGTCGTGCTAGACCGATGGGTCTTGATTAGAGCCTGCGTTCCGGTAGTAAACCTGGTCGTTCTGGAGTTCTTCGAATGCCAGGGCCGGTGCTTTCGGGCGGCGCTCGAATTCAAGAGAGATCTTGAGTTGGTCTTCGTTCGTCCGAATCTCGTCGGCGGGCTCAACAAGGCCAAGGTCGTCGTAATAGGCGAGTTGTCCATCAAGATCTTCTTTCGTTCTCGCCGCAAGCTGGCGTGCGCGACGAGATGCGATGACAACCGTTTCGTAGATATTGCCAGTCATGTCGGCGAGACCGGTGATGTCGAGAGTTTCAATGTCCTTGGATGCCATATCGAAATGGATGGAAAATGTTTGAATCGAGTGGTTTTGCCCTAGCTCACCAAAAACGCCTCTATGTAGGTAATGGTTTCATCAATTGCGGCCTCAAGCTCGTCGTTGACGATAACCTCATCAAACTGGTTGGCGTGGCTGAGTTCGAACGCCGCCTTCTTTAGACGAATTGCGATTTCGGCTGCCGAGTCAGTACCACGAGCGATGAGCCTGTCATTGAGAACGTCTAGTGACGGAGGCTTGATAAACAATGTGAGGGCTTCATCGCCGTAGCACGTTTTGACGTTCAGCGCGCCAGCTACGTCGATGTCGAGGACTATCGCTGCGCTTTGCCCGAGTAGTTCTAGTTGGTCTTTCAATGTTCCGTATAACAGTCCGGGGTAGACTTCCTCGTATTCAACGAAAGCGCCTGCACTAACCCGTTCCCGAAATTCGTCCGTGCTCAAAAAGAAGTAGTCCTCGCCGTGCACTTCGTCTTCTCGCCGAGTACGCGTCGTGGCGGAAACAGAGAAGCGCAAACCGGGCACCCTCTCCACTACGCGTCGCGCGATTGTCGTTTTGCCCGCACCACTTGGAGCCGAAAGAACAATCAGTTTCAAAATTTACGCTCCGGCTCAAACAACATTCTGCACCTGTTCGCGCACTTTTTCCAGCTCCTCTTTCATTCGGACAGCTCGCTGCGCCATATCAGAGTCATTGGCTTTTGAAGCGATGGTGTTTATCTCGCGATTGAATTCCTGTGCGAGAAAATTCAGTCGCCTTCCTACTTCTTCCTCCTCATCCATCGCATCGCGGAATTGGGATAGATGTGATCGAAGTCGAACGCATTCCTCCGTCACATCCAATTTGTCCGCGAGCAGAGCAACCTCTGTTTCGAGGCGATCCGGATTGAGACGATCATCCGCCAGTAATTCGCGTAGTCGATCGCGAAGCTTCTGCTGAGCTTCAGATACACGCTGAGGCGCGCGGGCTTCCACCGCGTCGAGGTGTTCCTCAATAAGCGAAACGCGCTGGGCGAGATCGTTCGCAAGTGCCTCGCCTTCCTGTAGACGCATCGCGTCCAGTGCACTCAGTGCTGCCTCAAGCGCAGGCTCCATGGCTGTCCACGCTTCCGATTCCTCCGTTTCCAGATCAGATTCAACAGGCGTGAGCACCTCGGGATATCGGAGAACATGGTCGAGCGTTACTGGGGAATCTGACGGTGCGATTCCAGATAAGTCCCGAAGTTCTTTCATCATGCGCACGATGGCTTTCGCCCTCTCACCATCCACCTGATATTCGGAGTCCACCGCCTGGCGTTGAAGAGTAAGGTTCACGGTGACGTTTCCGCGCACAAGCACTTCCTTACAACGTGCCTGAATGGTAGGATCGAAGGCATTGAGACTTCGCGGGCCGCGTACGGAAACCTCTGCAAATCGCCCGTTCACTGAACGCACTTCCACGGTGGCTTCCGTAGTGCCGACGCGGTTACTTCCGCGCCCAAATCCAGTCATACTACGCAGCATAGGCACGTTCTAGGTTAAAAGGGAGCCGATCTGAATAATCAATCGATGCGGAGAGAGAGGGATTCGAACCCTCGGTACCGGGAACCGGCACACACGCTTTCCAGGCGTGCCCCTTAAGCCACTCGGGCACCTCTCCATTTGTTTGGCGAAGGTAGAAGTGCAAAGGTCGTCGCGGCAGTGCAGTCCTTGCAAAATCGGACGCAACGTCCCCTTTCACCCTAAACCGCCATGATGTCGGCTTCCTTCTTGACCAGCATAGCATCGACCTTGCTCGTGTGCTCATCCGTGTGTTTCTGAAGGCGGTCTTCTGATTCGTACCGCATGTCTTCGGGCATCTGCTCCTCTGTGTGGAGTTTCTGGATGTGGTTTCTTACGTCGCGGCGAACATTTCGGATTGAGATTTTGGCCTCTTCGCCCTTTACATGAGCCTGCTTGGCGAGCTCAATCCGTCGCTCTTCCGTCAGCGGCGGAATGCTGATGCGAATCAGCTCGCCGTCGTTTGTTGGGTTGATGCCCAGGTTTGCAACCTGAATGGCACGTTCTATTGCCCCGAGTTGGGTTTTGTCCCACGGCTGTATAACGATGAGATCATGCGAAGGCGTGCTGATGCTGGCAACCTGATTGAGCGGCATCATGCTGCCATACGCGTCCACGCGTACGTCTTCTACCATGTTGCCATTCGCCCGACCAGCGCGGATGTGGCTCAACTCCATAGAAAGATGTTGAAGTGAGCTGTCCATCTGCTCCCGTGCTTCTGCTAGAAGTGCTTTTAGTTTTTCGGCAATCATGTCAGGGAAGGAATTCGAAGAGTCAGGTTGCGATTGTTTTGGAGGCCTCCGATGCGACAACAGGATCCGTTTGGGCATCCCAATGAACAAGCGTTCCAACGGGTTCACCCTGAAGCACGCGAAGCAAGTTGCCCTTTCGGTTCATATTGAAGACAAGCAGTGGGAGTCCGCTTTCACGCGCGAGCGTAATGGCTGTGAGATCCATCACGCCAAGTTCCCGCGAGATTACCTCCATACCACCGATCGATTGAAATTGAAGGGCGGACGGGTCTTTTTCAGGATCGGCGGTGAATATGCCATCGACGCGGGTCCCTTTCAGGATGAGTTCAGCTTCCATCTCCGCTGCGCGGAGGGATGCGGCGGTGTCGGTCGAGAAGTAGGGATGCCCGGTACCGGCACCAAAAATAACAACCCGCCCTTTCTCCAGATGCCGTATGGCGCGGCGCCGAATGAAAGGCTCTGCAATTTCGTTCATGTCGATGGCCGAGACGAGCCGGGTATCAAGGCCCTGCTCCTCAAGCGCGTCTTGCAGAGCCATTCCGTTAATCATGGTTGCGAGCATGCCCATATAATCTGCGTGCGCGCGGGAGGACATCTTATTTCCCTGAGGCGAGACGCCACGAAAAATATTTCCACCGCCAATGACCAACGCAATCTGTGCACCCACGTCAACGGCTTCGCGGATGTCTGCCGCGTAGGCATCCAGGATATCGTGATCGATTCCAAAATCCCGGTTACCGAGCAGAGCTTCTCCGCTGAGCTTGAGTAATACGCGGCGATATTTCAGTGCGCCGGACACGACGACCTCAAGAATTATGGAGCGGGGCGAAAAGCCTCAGAAGTTAAGCCGAGGGGTCAGCGTCTCGCAATCTGCCGCTGGGCAAAGTGGGGGACTGAAAAACAATCGTGGGGGTCCGTCAGATGACGGACCCCCACGATAGAAAAACCGGAATGTGCAAGTGATCTAGTCGCCCAAGGCAAACCGGACGAACTTCTTCAGATCAGCGTTTGCAGATTGGAGCATCTGCTTAACGGTGACAGAAGAGTCCTTAACAAAAGGTTGCTCGACCAGTACGTTGTCTTTGAAATAGCGCTCAAGCTTGCCCGTGGCAATCTTTTCAAGGATTTGCTCGGGCTTGCCTTCTTTGCGTGCTGTTTCGCGGCCAATCTCTAATTCCTTCTCCTGAACTTCGGCCGAAACCTCTTCGCGAGTGGCTGCGATCGGGTTCATTGCCGCGGCTTGCATCGCCACATCGCGTCCGGCAGCTTGAAGATCACCCGTGCCAGACATCTCGACCAACACACCGAGCTTGGAGCCGGGATGGACATAGCCAACTACCTGTCCGCCATTGGTTGTCTCAACGATTGAGACTCGGCGAACGTCGATTTTCTCACCAATCTTGCCTGTCATATCGGTGAGAGCCTGCTCAATGGTTCTGCCTCCTTCGAAGTCAAGCGAAAGGAAGGCGGCACGATCGGCTGGGCGTTTCTCGAGCGCGAGCGCTGCCATCTTGTCCGCAAACGAGATGAACTCTTCGTTGCGGGCGACGAAGTCTGTTTCTGAGTTGACCTCTACGATAACGCCTGTCTTGTTGTCGTCTGCAGTCGCAACGGCTACAACTCCTTCTGTCGCCTCGCGATCCGCGCGTTTTGCGGCCACTTTCTGCCCCTGGGTGCGGAGAAACTCGATGGCCTTTTCAAAGTCGCCATTGGCTTCCTGGAGTGCCTTCTTGCAATCCATCATGCCAACGCCAGTCTGTTCGCGAAGACGCATGACGTCTTTAGCTGTGATGTTCATCGTCGTACTAAGTTTTGGGATTGGATCAATACGTATTGGGAACAGCGAGGTTGGGCGATCTCCCCTCAGTCCCAACATCGACAACCGAAAAGTGCTTACGCTTCGGTTTGCTCTGGAGTCTCTTCTGTCGCAGGTGCTTCTTCCGTTGCGGGGGTCGGCGCTGCGGGTGCTTCTTCCGAGGCCGCAGCGTCTGCGGCCGGAGTAGGCGTGACGGCGACAGTCATGTCTTCCATCGTCGCAGCTCCCTTGGCTCGAGGCCGTTTTCCTGAAACAACTTCAGTCGGAGCTGGTGATGCGGCGGCTTCTCCCTTGGCTTCGGCGGCGATTTCTGCAGCTTCGGCTTTGCGAGTCTCCGCTTCCACCTTGGCGGCTTCCCGTTCAATCTCTCCGGCCTTTGCGCCTTCGCCGATTGCGTCAGCAATGACACGCGTGAAGAGCGCGACGGACTTCATAGCGTCGTCGTTTGCCGGAACCGGGAAATCGACGAGATCGGGGTCGCAGTTGGTATCGAGGAGTGCGATAACCGGGATGTTCAATTTGCGAGCCTCGCTGACAGCAATGTGCTCGCGGCGGATATCCACCACGAAGATGGCGCCCGGCAGACGGTTCATGTCGGCGATGCCGCCAAGAACGCGCTCCAGTTTTTCGCGCTCGCGGCGGCGCATCAGGCGTTCCTTCTTCTTGAGCTGCGCCAACGTGCCATCGGCCTCCTGGCGCTGAATCGTCTCCAGACGGCGGATGCTCTTGCGGATTGTTTGGAAGTTCGTAAGCATGCCACCCAACCAACGGTCCGTGACAAATGGCATCCCAGAGCGTTGCGCTTCGGTGCGGACGACTTCCTGTGCCTGTTTCTTCGTACCCACGAAGAGGATCTTCTTGCCACGGGACGAGAAGCGACTAGCTGCATCGGCAGCCTCATCGAGAAGCGCTTGCGTTTGCTTAAGGTCGATGATGTGAATGCCGTTGCGCTCCATAAAGATGTACGACGACATCTTGGGATTCCAGCGGCTTGTCAGGTGCCCAAAGTGGGCGCCGGAGCGTAAAAGCTCTTCTATCTCTATACGAGGCATACGTGCATTGTGAGGGTTGAAATACCGCCTCCGCCGTCATCTGCCGGCGACGATCCCGCTTTTGGCGGGACACCCGTCTAGGCATCGGGCGAAGTGTGAGATCGTGTTGATAGTTGCACGATAATGTGCAACCGCAGCAAACGCTAGCGCTTGCTGAACTGGAACTTCTTCCGAGCCTTGGGCTGGCCCGGCTTCTTTCGCTCGACCATACGGGGATCGCGCGTAAGGAAACCGCCATCGCGGAGAACGCCACGCAGTTCCTCGTCATATTTGAGGAGCGCTCGGGCGATACCCAATTGAATTGCCTCAGCTTGGCCGGTGAGGCCTCCGCCCTTCGCATTAACGATTACGTCAAACTTGTCACGATTCTCCGTTGCGTCGAGCGGGCCGGTAAGTGCCTTTTGTCGAACCTCTGTTGGGAGGTAGGTCTCCAGCGGCTTCTTGTTAATAGTGATCGTGCCTGAACCAGGCCGAAGGTAGACGCGTGCGACGCTTGTCTTTCGGCGGCCGAGCGCCTGAAACTGAGTTGGGGTTGCCATGTGGACTATCTCTTAATTACAGCGCCAGCGGTTCGGGCTGCTGAGCCTCGTGCGGATGTTCAGGACCGGCGTAGACTTTCAGCTTGGTAAGCATCTGACGGCCGAGACGATTTTTTGGAAGCATGCCCTTCACCGCGTTCTCTATGATGAACGTCGGCTTCTTCTCGCGGACTTCCTTTGGCGTTGTTATCGTAACACCGCCAGGGTAACCAGAGTGACGGAAATACTCCTTGTCGGTTTCCTTGGAGCCGGTGAATCGGGCTTTCTCCGCATTGACAACGACGATAAAATCTCCCGTGTCGATGTGCGGCGTATACATTGGCTTGTGTTTGCCACGAAGGACCGAGGCAGCGCGCGATGCGAGCCGGCCAACAACCTGGTTTTCAGCGTCAATGATGTACCAAGCCTGCTCGACTTCGCCGACTTTGGCGCTGTACGTTTTGAATGAGTTGTGATCCATGGGAATTGAATAGGTCCGAGGGAATGCGCAACCTTATAAACAGCTTCGCGTCCCGAGACAAAAGAGCCGCCCCGTAAGAAACTGCCGAGCGGACAATCTCCGCCAATTCTAATGAGAGCAGAGCCACGGAAACTACGGAGGTGCGTCGAACCAGTCAACGACGCGATCTTCACAAAGAGGTATCTCTGAGGCTGGGTTGACGTTTCAACGCATGCTCCAGCCAGATTGGCAAGCCGAAACATGGAAACGTCCCCCAAGCCTATCTTCGCCATCCTGCCCTTTGCATCGCGACACCATTCATCCCAGGCGCCCACCGTGATGAAAATGGACTATATGGATAGGCTCAGTGCGTTGGCGGCGCGATTGCCATTCCACGTGGAAGATGTGGACGAGGTCAATGCGCTGTTCCTTCGGTGGCACAAAGAGCAACGGCATTCTGATCTCAAAACGTTGGAGCTTTGGGTGTACTGCCGAACGCAAATGTATGTCTTGCGCAAGTTGGCACGCGATACAGAAGCCACACCTAACGATTTCGATCAGCTTTCGTCTGTGGTATTCACAAAGGTTCAGCGAGGAATGACGACGGTTCGAGAGCCCGACCGATTTAGCAATTGGGTCAATGTGGTTTGCCGCAACGCCTATGTTAACGAGCGGAAGAAAGAACGCCCCCGCGATGAGCTGAATGAAGATCTCCTGATGGATGGCCCGGGGCCGACATTGCTCGACGTGGACCGCGCGGAGGTGCTTCGTGTTGTGACGCGAGCAATCGATCGATTGCCGCCATCGTTGTCCGCGGTTGCACGTATGAAGCTTCTTGAGAAAAAGAGTTACAAGCAGATCGCGGAGGTCACAGGGCTTCCCATTTCAAGCACAAGAACGTACGCAGCAAAGGTCCTAAATCGATTACGTAAAGATCTGGAGGTCCAGGAAATCGTTCGCGACATCATACCCGGCCTTTCGATTCGAAGTGATGTCGATGGCTGAAATGCTATGAAAATGAGCCAATGAGACAGGGTCATCACAAGCTGACAGGAGGTTACGTTCTGCATAGCGAACGGTCTATCTGAGCCATGTCCCCCATCGCGTATTCGCGCGCCACTTCTCATGAAGTCAATCCAAGAAGAGATTCTCTTATACTTCGATCTGTCTCTAGATGAGCAGGCCAGGGTCGAGCAAGAGATCCACGATAATCCAGAATTGTCTGCGTTGCTGGACGAATCGAAGGCACTCCATGCCATGCTCGCTGTGGCATCGGAAGCCGCAACTCCCGACGAGTCTTCTTTAATGGAGTACGCGTTGTTGTCCGCTATGCATGCGGGCGAGGCACCGAAGCAGGTAACTGAGCGCCATGTCCACATAGAGGCTGCGATTCGCGAGAACAAGGAACTTCACGCTCATGTTGAGGCGATTCAATCTTCCCTCCAACGTCTAACGCAGACCGCCGAAGACCCCATAGCTCGCTTCGAGCGGTTGAGTGCGACCGAACAAGGTTCGACGTTTAAATCCACTGCGGATCGAGAAGTCATCGCACGTAGACAGGGGATGCGGATCCTGCGACCTTTGCGATTGGCTCTGGCCGCTTGCGTAGGTCTCGTTGGCGTTTATGGTTTGCTCTCCATTGTTAGCTGGCAGCTGGAATCAGAGCGAGCGAAGATGGCCGGATTGAATAACGTCGATGAGGCCTTTGAGACCTTCGTTTTTCGGGGGTCGCCGGCAGAACCTGCATCTGATGATCTGACTGAAGCATTGAATATCCTCGGCACCGCTCGTTCTACTGCGTTTGGGCTGTTCCCCAAGTACGATGACGACCGCCTTGACGCGGCAGCGGAGCTAGCT
>JBBKWZ010000172.1:0-11191 GCA_037969195.1 Rubricoccaceae bacterium
AATTCACTCGGAAAGCTGTACATTTTCAGTTCTGGTATATCCTTTGCTAAAGTCGATAGTTCGAATCTGTGTCGCCCACCTCCATAATGTTGCGTACATCATCGAAAGCGCCGAACGCCCTTGCGCCTGTTATGCGCACGTTTCTGAACACGCTTCAGGAACGACGTGTACGGACATCCACGGACAGAGAGCTTACTCGTCGAATTCAGGCTGCCGTTGAAGAATCTCCTTTGAAGGTTCGTGGCTTGAGCGTTTACGTACACGACGGATCCGTTGACGTATACGGCACCATTGAGAACGATGCGAAGCGTGAAGACGTGCTCTCTCTCGTAGCCGAGCAGCCCGGGGCAAAGCGCATTACGGACCACCTGAAGCATACCGGAGCTTAGCGGCTACGCGTCCTTCACCCATCCATTGTCGACCTGGGTGAAGCCGAGATGTTCGTAGAATCCCGAAGAAAGATTGGAATCACGCAGGACGAGTTCCGTGCCTTTACAACGTTCCATGACTTCGTCGATTAGCATCCGGCCAATGCCGCTCCCCTGCACGTCGGGCTCAACGGCGAGGTCACACAAGTAGGAAACCTGCACGCCGTCCGTCAAGACGCGAGCGACGCCCACAAGGCGCTCGCCTTCCCAAACGGATAGAACCAGCTGTGAACGTTCGTAGGCCTGTTCTAATTTTTGCGGACTATCGGTTTGTCGCAATAGTGGAGCCCTTCGGTATAGCGTAGCGATACGCGAAGGTGTGAGGCCCTCGATCCCGTCACGGAGCTTGAAGTTGTCTGGCAAGTCGGGATGCATAGCGTTTTAGTTGATAGGACACTAGCGGAAATCTATGAGGATGCAGTCGTGTTGTCCGCTTGCACCCAACCATGGTGTTTGGCTCGCAAAAACAGCCGTTCGGGGACCGCGCGGGACGGCGCTGTCCACAGCCGAAGCGTAACGCCATCCGCCTCAATCATCCACTCGGCGTGCGTCCCCAGAAACTGTCGGGTGATGAACTGCGCGGGAACTGTATTTTCAATTCTCTCCGAGAGTGGTTCCAAGAACTCCGGGCGAACGGTGAGCACCTTGCCAGAGGGTGGAACCATCCCTGATAGCTGTTCCGCCAAGACTGCGTTCGAGATAACATTAGAGCCTCCAAGGAAACCCGCCACATAGGCTGAATTAGGATTCTGGTAGAGACGTTCTGGCGTGCCTTCTTCTACAATCTTGCCATCCCGCATGACGGCGATCTTGTCGGAGAGGGCAAGAGCCTCACTTTGGTCGTGTGTGACGTACAGGCTGGTCGTGCCGAGCTCACGTTGAAGAGTTTTGAGCTCCGTTCGTGTGGCCTCACGGAGGGCGAAATCGAGATTCGACAAGGGTTCGTCGAAAAGAAGAACGGCGGGTTCCACGGCAAGAGCCCGCGCCAAAGCCACACGCTGCTGCTGTCCCCCGGAAAGTACGCTCACAGGCCTGTCAGCCAATCCGGTGAGATCAACTCGTTTGAGGGCTCGTTCCACTTTATCCTTGACTATCGATTTTCTCTCTCCACGCACCGTCAGTCCGTAGCCCACGTTCTTTCCTACCGTCATGGTTGGGAAAAGCGCGTAGCTCTGGAAGACCATGGCCGTCGGACGTGCCTGGGGTGGCTTCTTCGTTACGTTCACGCCAGCGATTGAGATCGTTCCGCTATCCGGTTGCTCAAAGCCACCAATCAAGCGCAAGAGCGTCGTTTTCCCACAACCGCTTGGACCAAGCAGCGACACGAACGCGCCAGGTTGAATCTCGAGCGATACGCCGTCGACCGCCGAGATCTTGCCGTAGCGCTTAGCTACGTTTTCAACGAATACACCAGCAGATTGGTCAGCCATGGAAAACAAATTGAAGCGTGTGGCGATAGGCCAGCACGACGTCCGTCAACGGACTACGCCGTCAGCGCCGCTGTCACTTTGTCGGCAGCTTCCTGCAGAATGATCGCGGATTCCAGCTTGACTCCGCTCTCACGCAGGATGGCCATTCCCTCCTCGGCGTTGGTGCCTTGAAGCCGAACGATCAGGGGTACGGTGATATCCACGTTCTTCGCAGCATCTACGATGCCCTGCGCAACGCGGTCGCACCGCACAATGCCACCGAAGATGTTGACAAGAATCGCCTCCACATTCGGATCGGACAGGATGATGCGGAATCCAGCTTCCACGGTCTCAGCATTCGCGGTGCCGCCGACATCCAAGAAGTTGGCGGGTTCGCCTCCTGCCAGCTTAATCAGATCCATGGTGCCCATCGCCAGTCCAGCTCCGTTCACCATGCAGCCCACGTTGCCGTCAAGTTTGATGTAGTTGAGATTGTGCTTGTCTGCTTCCACTTCCAGCGGATCATCTTCGTGCTCATCTCGCATTGCGGCGAGATCAGCATGGCGATACAAAGCATTGTCATCAAGGTCGATCTTCGCATCCAGCGCCACCACGCGACCGTCGTCGGTTAGAACGAGCGGATTGATTTCGGCAATCGTCGCGTCGGACTCTTCGTACGCCTTGTACAGGGCCACCACAAACTTTACAGCCTCTTTAAAGGCAGGCCCCTCAAACCCCAGTCTAGAGGCGACTTCCACCGCTTGAAATGGGCGAATGCCGACCGCAGGATCAACGTACACTTTGACAATCTTCTCTGGCGTAGCTGCCGCAACTTCCTCGATCTCCACCCCACCCTCGGTCGAAGCCATAATGACATTCTGGCTTCTGACTCGATCCATCGTTACGCCGATATAGTACTCGTGCGCGATGTCCTCAGCCGCCGTCACGAGAATCTTCCGAACCTTCTGTCCCTCTGGCCCCGTCTGCGGTGTAATGAGTTGCATCCCAAGAATGGCTTCTGCCTTCTCTCGCACTTCGTCAATGCTCTTCGCGAGTTTGACGCCCCCACCCTTGCCTCGCCCGCCGGCATGGATCTGCGCCTTCACGACGAACAGTTCAGCCCCATTTGCGGCCATGCTCTGGGCTGACGCAACGGCTTCGTCGACGCTCTCGGCGATCTCGCCGTGCTGCACAGCAACTCCGTACTGGCCAAGAATCTCTTTTGCTTGATATTCGTGGACCTTCATAGGATTGGGTGATCAGGAAAGAAAGGCGGCAAGAATGAGTGCGAAAGCTACCACGGAGGCCTTCGGCAGGCGGACATCGTTCGTATTCTCGTTCGTTCTTCGCGGACGCCCTCCAAGAATCCAAAAAGCCTGCACTTGACGACTTTCGACCGCTACGTACTGCGGCGCTTTCTAGCCGCGTCGGGATTGCTGATGGGGTTGCTCGTCGTGTTCTTTGTCGTTTTGGATTACGTGGAGTACATCGACGACTTCATGGATCGGGGCGCAACGATTCGAGAGGTGTTCGGGACCTATTATCTGAATTACATCCCGGAGATCATCAAACTGACTAGCCCACTCGCGCTGTTTCTGGCGGCCATCTACACAACGTCGCGGCTCTCTCAGTCGATGCAGCTCACGTCGATGACGATGGCTGGAGTCTCGCTCTACCGCCTGATGGCGCCGTTCGTTTTGGCAGCCTTCGTTTTCACAGGAGGGATGCTGTACTTCAACGGTTTCATCGTCCCAAAATCGACGGGTACCGTTCTTGATTTTCAGTATCGCTATTTCCGTGACGCGCCAGACGAAGCTGAGACGAGCGAGATCTACCGGCAGACAAACCCGGGCTCCGTACTCGCGGTCGGGTTTTTCGACGCGGGAGTCAATCGCGCTTTTCGGGTGAGCATGCTCGACTTTGAAGCGGATACAACAGACGGTGAAGCAGGCCCAGAACATCTCGTCCGACGGCTGGACGCAACCGACATGACGTGGAACGACACGACCAAACAGTGGTCGCTGGACAAGCCGGTTCTCAGAACCTTCCTTCCTGGTGGCGCGGAGAAGATCGATTCCCTTGCGAACTTCGATTCTACGCTTACCGTTTTCCCACGTGACATTTCCCGAACCCAAAGCGATGCCGAACGCCTGACGATATCTGAGGCAAGCGATTATGTGGCGTCCCTTCGTAGAGCAGGAGCGAGCAGGCTTGGGCGTCCGCTCGTCGATTACCATTCAAAACTGGCCTATCCCCTCGCAAATCTGATTCTCGTCCTCGTTGGCGTTCCGTTGGCGGCGCGGCGACGGCGAGGCGGTCAGGCGATTCAGTTTGCTCTCGGTCTCTTCGTGGCATTCGTTTATCTGGCCGTGCAAAAGATCGCCGAGCCGTTCGGGTATGCCGAAACGATTACGCCAGCCGTCGCAGCGTGGGCACCCCATGCCGTTTTCTTTCTGATTGCGATTGTCCTACTCATCCGAGCCCCGAAGTAGCTGGCCATCATGGTCGTCAGATAATGGCCCAGCGTATAGAGTTCGAGCAAACGAGGCCAATACATAAGCCCGATTTCCTCGAAGTAGCTGTTGGCGTGATCCGATTCGCAATCGTTTTGCCTGGAATACTCTTCGGTGCGGCATTCGTCGCGCTCGCTGCGATGATACCGGTTCGTCTCCATGGAGCTCGCCCAAGTTCGTGGGTCGCGGTTGGCCTTTCGAGACTCTTCATTCGGCTTTTCGGGATTCGCCTCGTTTGCACGGATGTCGAGGCCATGCGGAATCATGCTGGTCTCGTGTTCATCAACCACGTTTCTTATCTCGATCCAATAATCGTGAACTCACTTGCACCAATGCGCTTTTTGAGTACGATTGGGGTTAAACGGCTACCTGTCATAGGGTGGATCGTGCGAAGCATGGATACGATGTTCGTACATCGTGGAAGCTTGCGTAGTCGAGCAGCTTCGCGGGTAGAAGTCACGCAACGATTGCTCGCAAGAGATACTCCCCCAATTGTTATCGCACCTGAAGGACAGATTGGGCCCGGCGATATTGTTCTTCCTTTTCGGCGCGGAGCATTCAACATCGCGGCGGATGCCGGAGTCTCCATTCTTCCGGTTGTCATTCAGTTCGATCCACCGCAAGACGCTAGGTGGATTAGGGGTGAGTGGATTCTGAGAGCGGCCTGGCGCTTAGCTGCCCGACTCACTCCATTTACTGCGACGCTTACAGTTCTGAATCCATTCTTCGCAACACCGGCGAACGAGATTCAGCGCATCGTTTCAGATACGGAGGCACTCTTCAATTGCGTACTCTCGGGTGCTACACCGTCTGAACTCTGAGTTGTTCGGCCCACCACTCGTCCATCCCAGTCTCCGTTGCACCGAATGGGCAACCCGCTTCCTGGTACGCTTGCCATGCTACCGCAAGGAGTGCCTCCAGTATTTCCCGATCTCCGCCCGCCACCTTTACAATTGCTAGACCAAGCGGGCTCGGGTCCGCCGGCGCGGACCTCCCGGTGATTGCGTTTCCATTGTGGGAAGAAAAGTACTGGGCATCCACTAGCGTTGGGGCAATCAGGGCGAAACACGGGGGTCGCCGGTATATCGTCAAAGCCCATGCCAAGCCCTCATGGTCCTACACTTGGTGGCTGGCGCCCCACTTGGTGTATTCGAATCTGCACTGCTCGATGTCCCGCCGACGCAGGCAATTCCGAGTTCAGTTAACAACGCAAAAAAAAAGCAACTCGCATGTGGTCACCAAGATTTCTCGTGGATCCCCTTCCAGATCCACACTGCCAGAAACAAAAAGGCGATTCGCAACGGCGACTGAAAATCATGCGATCGAAAAACCAAATCGCCCGATCCATAGCCAAAAAGAAGACAAAGGGCTGAATCTTGGCGCGTTTAAACGTTAAAAAATCAATTTTGTACTCGTTGTCCAGTTTTTATAGGTCTTTCAAAGTTTCCATTCATCCTCATCCAGCGCTATCATTGTTCGAATCGGCTCAACTCGTACCTCAAGCACTAACGAGTAAATCTCCCTGGGGCCTCAACCATGCGGAAAACGCTCTCTTCGCGCAATACAGCCCTCAATCTTCGAGACATTCTTGTCGAAGGACGCAAGCTCCGATTCGCGGAACGAACCAGATTTTTCTCGGAGTGGCTAGGTAATCTGAAAGACAACAACCTCGACGGGTTGCACCTTCGAGTCATCACGTCACCCATGGATCGCGAGGTCCGCGTTCGGGACCACAAGGGGTTCGAACAGGATATGTTGATGTTCGGCTCGAATAGTTACCTCGGAATCGGCGTCCATCCCTATGTTGTTCGGCGAGTTCAAGAGGCCGTGGCGCTGCACGGAGTTGGTGTTGGTGGACCGCCCCTGCTTAACGGATATTCCCAACTTCACCGTGATCTTGAAGTTCGGCTCGCGGCTTACGAGGGCACAGAAGACGCACTTCTTTTTGGTAGTGGATACAGCGGCAATGTGGGCTTGATGAGTTCAATCGCAACAAAACACGATGTCATCATCCACGACATCTTTTGTCATGCGTCGTTTACCGACGGCATTAATCTGGGTGGACATACGAGTCTGGCGTTTGAGCACAACAACATGGTCCAGTTGGAGGCCCATCTGCAGGCAACACAGGATATTCAAGGCGATCGGTTTGTAGGCGTCGAAGGTGTCTATTCGATGGATGGCGACATGGCGCCTCTGGATAAGGTCGTAGCACTGTGCAAGAAGTACGATGCGATCCTTGTTGTGGACGATGCACACGGAACGGGTGCATCAGGACCGGGCGGAGCTGGCTCGGCCAAACATTTTGGTGTTCATGGCGAAGTCGACATCATTCTCGGCTCGTTTTCAAAAGCATTCAGCGTCTCCGGAGGATTCGTGGCGTGCTCTAAAGCCGTCGCCGACCACCTGCGGATGTTCTCACGCGCCTACGTTTTCTCATCGTCGATCCCGCCAATGACGGTCGCCGCGGTACACGCCGTGTTGGACTTGCTCGACGAGGAACCGCAGATCCACGCACAATTGCAGACGAACATCACCTATGTGACAAATGGTTTGAGGCGCATCGGCTTTGATGTGCCAGACGATACAGCCGTTATTCCCCTGCCAACACCACTCTCGATGAACATTCGCGCGGCGGCTCACGCCTTTCATAAACGCGGCATTTTTCTGAATCACCTGGAGTACCCCGCTGTGCCCGTTTCTCGCCAGCGATTCCGTATAAGCCTGATGGCGACGCACACGAAGGAGGATCTAGACCAACTGCTTATCGCTGTTGGTGAGGTATGGCAGGAGTTTACCATTCACTCCGGTGACGGCTCGGTGCAGGGGCTGCCGACGCCCGAAGCCGTACGCATCGGGTAGCACTGTGAGCTTCAACTTTAAGAAAGGGCTGGACTCCATTTGAAGTCCAGCCCTTTCTTTTTTCGAGATTGTGGCCGTTGGTCCTACGCCTCACCCCCTGGAGGCGTGAACGAGAACTGGGGTTCCCGGTGCGAAACATCACCGATGGGGCCAAACTGAGATTCGTATCGGGCAATGTTGTCTTCAATTGCGGCCAGGAGACGCTTGGCATGCTGAGGCGTCACGATAATGCGGCTCTTCACGCGGGCCTTTGGCACTCCAGGCATAACGCGGATGAAATCCAGAATGAACTCTTCCGGTGAATGGGCGATCATTACCAGGTTTGAATAGATGCCCTCGGCGTGCTCTTCGGTCAGTTCGATCGAGAGTTGGGGCTGATTCTTTTTGTTGTCTTTCGGGTCCATCAGGTTGAGAACTTGGGGAATGCAGTGCTGAATGTACGGGAGGATGACGTCCCCGGAAGGGCCGTTTGGCAACCCGCTCCGTTTTCTCTAGCGACCCGTTTTGGCCAATGCGGCGATCAAATCACTACGAGTTACGATGCGGAATTCGTTGGCCTCGCCCACTTTAACGAGAACGGCTCCAGCGTCATTATCCAGATAGGCGGAGAGTCCGGCAACGGTGATGTCACTTTCCACAACAGGAAAAGGCGCTGTCATCACATCCTCCACCGACTTCTTTCGACTTTCAGGCTCGTCCACCAGATATCCGAGGATGTCCCGTTCGGTGAGGCTTCCAATTGAATGACCGTCTTCAGTCATCACGGGAAGCTGTGAGATTCCATGCTCCGTCATCATGACAACTGCATCTGCCAGTGTGGCCTCAGGCAGAACAGAAATGACACCGCGTTCTCGCTGGGCTAACACGTCGCGAACAGTCATGGATGACTCCTCTTCGAGGAAGCCGTGAAGTCGCATCCACTCGTCGTTGTAGGTTTTCGCGAGGTAGCGGAAGCCAGAATCCGGCATGAGTACCACGACGACGTCTTCTGTCGAGAGTGATTCGCGGTTCGTTTCCATCCATTGCAACGCTCCCGCCATTGCCATCCCACTACTTTGGCCAAGGAATAGCCCTTCCTCGCGCGCCAAACGTCGCGTCATCTGCATGGACTCTTTGTCCGTCACGCGGACGTAATCATCCACCAGGTCGAAGTCCATGTTTCCAGCGAGAATATCCTCCCCTACACCTTCTGTGGCGTAGGGATATATTTCATTCTGGTCGAACTCTGCCGAATGGAAGTACTTGAAGTAGACCGAGCCAAATGGATCAACACCGATGGATTTGATGGCCTCGTTTTGCTCTTTCAAGTAGCGGGTCGTCCCCGAAATGGTTCCGCCCGTCCCCGCGCCTGCAACGTAGTGAGTAATGCGTCCATCTGTTTGCTCCCACAGTTCCGGGCCCGACGACTGATAGTGGGCCTCCGTGTTCGCTGGGTGATCGTACTGATTTGGATAGAATGAATTGGGGATCTCCTCACTTAATCGCTTCGCCACCGAGTAGTAAGAACGCGGATCGTCGGGCGCCACAGCCGTTGGGCAAACGATGACTTCCGCTCCGAGTGCGCGTAGCACATCGATCTTAGCCTGGCTTTGTTTGTCTGTCGTCGTGAAGATGCAGGAGTACCCGCGAGAAATGGCGGCGAGAGCGAGGCCGGCACCTGTGTTTCCGCTTGTGCCCTCAATTATCGTCCCACCGGGTTTGAGATGCCCTTTTTGCTCAGCATCCTCTATCATCGCCATTCCGATTCTGTCCTTAACGGACCCTCCCGGATTGAAATATTCAAGCTTCGCGAGAACTGTGCAGTCGAATTTTTCCGCAACGCGGTTGAGCCGAACGAGCGGCGTATTTCCTACGGTGCCGAGAATATTATCGTGCCACATGGTGGAAGACTGGGTCAGTTTGTTAGGACGCTCACAACGCGTCAAATCATGGTCGAATGGAAGGCTGGGCGTCCCACGTCCACGAAACTACCGCCCACGCTCCGCCGCTCATCTCGGTCCCTCCGGTATTCCCCGCAATCTCGCAATATGGTTGCACTACAGGCACACGTGAGGTTTATTCGGGGACTCTCAGCGTTCACTTCATGGAAGCCCCTCTAGAAGAACAGCAGTTTCTCCCGCTAATAACCCCGGAACTCCTAGTAGCAACCTGCACACCCGACGGCGAGCGACTTCACTGCAACGAGGCCTGGACCTCTGTGTTCGGTACTGACGGACTATGGGGTTCACTACCCGAGGAAGATGCACGCTTTGCGAAGGAATACCTGGCCGACTCCGGGCGGGGCTTGCTTGTTACCCATCAAGTCTTTTTGGTGGATCGTCCTGGTCGGGACGTTCCGTGCCCGGTACTGCTCCACTTTCTCCCCGTCCGATTAGCTGACGCGGCTCCGGGCAAGTTCCCGATTGTGATTACCGGAGAGGTACTGCAGGAACCGGTTTCATGGGCCGCCGATCAAACCCGTCGCCGCCGAATGGAGTTACTCGGCCAGATGACGATGGGCATCGCGCACGACTTCAATAACTTGCTCACGACAATTCTCGGCCACGTCGAACTGCTCCAGCTCTCCCTAGCTGATATTGCCGGTGAAAGTGAAGTTGGCGGACAACTTCGCACCCTCGAACAGGCTGCGGGGGACGGTGCAGCGCTTGTTAAGAAAATCCAGCAATACATCCGCCACGAGAAACTGGACCATTTCGAGCATGTTGAGTTACATCACCTCGTGGACGAAGTCCTCACCCTGACCCGCCCCTACTGGTATAACGAGCCAAGACGCCAGGGAATTTCGATCTTGGTCGAGCCCCATCTGGAACCCGTACCGCCTATCTCCGGATTTGCGAATGAACTCCGCGAGGTCGTTGTCAACTTGATTCTCAACGCAATCCAGGCAATGCCTGCTGGCGGAACGCTGCGCGTGCGGACCAAACAGGAGGAGGCAAAGGGAGTCATTTTGGAGGTCGAGGACACGGGAGTAGGGATGTCGGAGCGCGTGAAGTCACGGATCTTCGAACCCCTTTACAGCACCAAGGGTGAGGACGGAACCGGAATGGGACTAACAGTCTCCTACGGAATTGTGCAAGAGCACAACGGAGCGATAGAGGTTGACAGTTATGCAGGTCGAGGTACGTGCTTTAGGCTTGCGTTTCCACTTGCCCGAACTGCTAAGCAAGTCCCCTCTCCTGCCGAAGCACACGAGGCGGGCGTTCACCACGCGGTTCGGATCCTCGTGGTAGATGATGAACCCATGGTCCGCGCTGTCACGGCAAAACTGTTGCGACTTAAAGGCCACGACGTCATGGAAGCTGAAAGCGGTCAGGAAGCGCTTGAGCGTTTCGACGAGGGTGGCTACGACCTCGTCCTCACTGATCTCTCCATGCCTGAGATGAGCGGACGAGAGCTTGCCCATCACCTCCGAAAAAAGCAAAAACGAATACCCATCCTTCTTTTGACTGGAGATACCGACGCGGAGGATGATAACGAGCTCATAGACGGGGTCGTTAAGAAGCCATACAAGTTGGATGATCTGGAAGCCGTTATCCAACGCGTTCTGTCGGAGACCGCATAGCGTTTCTAGCATCTAGGCAGGATGTGGCGTCGGATCGAGACAGAAGAGAGCCACAAGCGCCGAGAAGAGCTCTGGATGACCCTCTTGCAGTCGTCTGGGACGTTCGAAGAACTGCTCTACGGCGACCGCGAAAAGCTCGGCAGAATTCGTCGCGGCATACGGACGTAAGACCGACTGGCCCGTCTTGACTTTTTGGATCTCATCTTGAACGAGCTGGCGCCAGGCATCCGCCGATGACGCCGCGAGCAGAGACGGAAGGTCGTCAGTACTGGACCCCTGGAAGTCAAGCAAGTGAGCTAGTTCATGAAGCACGACATTTAGTCCATCTTCATGCTTCCAGCCATACTCGACAGCGGGCGCTGAAAGCAGAATGGGACCTTGCCGATTCATCATTCCATCGAAGCGGCCTGGCGTATC
>JBBKWZ010000173.1:0-21578 GCA_037969195.1 Rubricoccaceae bacterium
CCAGTTGACCAATCCCCACCCGAGGCCGTACAGAAAGACGGTGATTGTTCGAGGCAGGTATGGCATTCTAAAGAGTCGCATCAACCCGCCCCACTGTGAGGTCTGCTCGATCGGTTCAATGATTTCTGGAGCGAGTACGGGTGCTCCCACTTCGTCATCTCTCTCTATCAGGACACCATAGCGGGCCATAACGGCCTTGGCTTCGTCCACGCGACCTCGTTCAAGCAAGTAGCGAGGCGACTCAGGTATCCAGCGATTTAGAAAAAGAAGGAGTACGCCCGTGGGAAGGCCAAGAAACCAGAGGATGCGCCACGAATACGTCGGCTCCAAGAGCGCGGCGAAGCCGCTCGCGAGCAGATAGCCACCCACCGTGCCCATTCCGCCGTGAAGCACGACAAGCCACCCACGGTTCTTCGAAGGCACCGACTCCGCCATCAACGCATAGACGATTGGGAGCATTCCGCCAGCCCCGAGACCCATAACAAAGCACATGAACAGATTCCAGTGCCAGGACGGCATGAAGCCGCAAATGGACGTCCCAATAAACATGATGGCGGCCAACAGAATGGATGACCGCCGCCCAATCTTGTCCGAAAGAACGCCCCACAGAATTGAACCGATCGTGGTTCCCGTTAGCCCAGAAAGTGGCAGTAATGCAATCTGACCCGTCGTCAATCCATACTCCGCCCTCGTCCCCGGCATAACAAATCCAAGCGTAGCTGGCTTCATTACGTCAATGATCAGTGCAACGCCAAGGACGAATAGGAGGCCCCAGTGGGCGCCAGTCAGTTCGGCGCTATCCATTGCGCGGAAGTGGTACCCTTCAACTGCGGACTTGTCCAAACCGGCAAGCCGGTCGCGGTGAGGAATAAGTCCCCAGGCGGCGAGCGCCATGCCTACGAGAATGGCTCCCATCCCAACATTCATCCACATGGACATCTCCATGCCAACCATCTTGTACCCCA
Source organism: Rubricoccaceae bacterium (assembly GCA_037969195.1). Classification (GTDB taxonomy): domain Bacteria; phylum Bacteroidota; class Rhodothermia; order Rhodothermales; family Rubricoccaceae; genus JAHEJB01. The sequence goes on from JBBKWZ010000173.1 coordinate 966, forward strand.
TCGGGGCCATCATCGCATAGTCCGGCATGTGGAGCAGAACGCCAGCGATCGTAAGAAGACAACCGAGCCAGAACGCGGGAGCACTGCGAAACTCTATCCCGGTCGCGGGGCGGGCGTTCGACGGCGTGGCAGACGTTGCCATAAGAAAATAGTTGGGTGAGTGAGAGTCCAGAAACCAGACTGCGTGCACAGAGGGGCATCATTCGGAGCACGCGATTATACGATTTCGAAATTCATTATGCTGGGAATTATGTCGTTAGGCAGATTCAATAATCATACCTATGCCCTCGACCTCGCATCTACCGGCAGCAAACGAAAATCTCAACTACTCTTTTTCGAAAGCAATCTTAAAACAGCCTGACCAAATAGGCTGCGCCGACGTCAGCGTCGCTGGCTTCACCTATGAGAGCCGTTTGCCCATCGAGATCAATTGAAACACCAAAACCTGTATTGCCAACATCGATAATGTGTTGCTGACGCCACTCACCGTCTGAGCTCTGTTTGAAGACGTACACAACGCGGTCGATGTTGTAGGGAAGATTGATTTGCTCCGCGTAGCCAACAACCAAGAGACGAGATCCAGATAGAGTCACTTCGGTTCCAAACGCTCCATAATCGTAGGACGAGATCGGTCGAAGCGTTTGATTCAATTCCCACCGTCCGTCGGATTGTCGCTGGTATACCTCTGCTCGGCCCCGTTGCTTTCGCTCCGTGTGGCCTCGCCCCACCACGAGACGGTCGCCTTCCAGGTCCACTCGAAAAGAAATGCCGGACAACCCACCGATGCGCCCGATTTCCTCCCAGCGCCCGTTCTGGCCTTTTTCGAATATGTAGATGCCACCATCCGAGCGGGTCCCAACACCGGGCGCCGCTACAGCCATACGATCTGCGTCAATTACGGCAAACGCACCGAAGTCGCCGGGACGTTGAATTCGATCGGTTTGTGCCCACGCCCCGTCCGAATTGCGCTCGAATACAAACGCGACTCCGGGCAGTCCCACTGAAGCATCTCCAGCTGACGTAACGATGGCCCGCATTCCGTCGAGTGCGATTGAAGTGCCGAAGCCAAGTGCATCGTCCTCGTTGTCTGGTAGTAGCTGCGCGACTTCTCTCCAGTCTCCGCCAACACCCCTCTCGAAGACGTAGACGGGGTTTGGCACACTTCCTTCGAAGAAACCCCGCGTCCCTCCCACGAGCGCTGTATTTCCACTCAGCGCGACCGCGTGCCCAAAGAAGCGCCCCGATTTGCAATTTTCTGGGACGATGCGCGCGGCGAGTTCGTACCGCCCGTCTATGGCGGCCTCGAATATGTAAGCAGCGCCCGCGTTCTCGCCACATGAAGGTTCCCCACTCGCGCCGACTAGCACTCTCTCGTTGTCAAAATCAACGGCAGCACCAAAGTGGTTGCCCAGTGTCGTGTCGGGCGAAGAAATGCGCTGAATCTGGCAATCCGCCGACCTTCCGCAAGCGAACATCAAAATGCAGACGAGAACGGCTTTGAAATATTCCAAGTGCATTGTGAACAGGAAGCCGCAAAGTCATTCAATGACGTAACGGAAAGTCAAGATGACTGCCCGGCAAGCCGTCGATCGAAAGTGAATGCGCGGGACATGGCCACTTTCGATTCCGAAGATGCCTCGTGCAGTAAACTTCCGCAATCCCAATCGCCGTCCATGAGCTCATTTTACCTTCTTACCCGGCCTCAAAAGGTATTCGCCGTTTGCACGGCGATTTTCCTGACCGCATTGGTGATCGCGGAGGCAACGGCCGGGAAGTTCTTTACGGCCTTCCATCTGCCTTTTACGCTGAACCTCCTCGGGGTTGAATTCGATCGTGTGATCATGACGGCGGGCGTAATCGCATTCCCCATCACATTCATCGTTACGGATGTGATGAACGAGTACTTCGGAAAACGAGGAATTCGCTTCGTGACGCTGCTGGGCATGGCAATGGTCGCGTTCGAGTTCATCCTGTTACAAGCGTCGCTGGCCGTCCCAACCGATCCGATTTCTCCGGTCCCAGACGAGGCATTCGTCAGCGTTTTTGGCACGTCCACGCGTGTCATTCTCGGAAGCCTAGTGGCTTATCTGGTTGGGCAGTTCGCGGATATCAGTCTTTTCCATTGGCTCCGCAAGCTCACAAACGGGAAACACCTCTGGCTCCGGGCAACGGGTTCCACGTTCGGCTCGCAACTGCTCGACACCTTCATTGTGCTGACGGTCGCATTTGCAGGACAGCTTCCATTTGCCCACATTGTAGCAATCACGCTCTTCAATTACGGCTACAAGCTGATTATCGCCATTGTCATTACGCCTGCGATTTACGGGGGCCACTGGATGATAGACCGCTATCTGGGTGAGGAATTGGCAGACAACCTTGTGGAGATCGCGGCAGAAGATGAGGTCAGCGAATAATCTCCTAACTGAAATGGCCCGAAGAGCCGTCGGCGATCACTCAAATCCTTCGGCACAAAGGAGATCTTCAGTTTAGATCATTTTCGAGCGTTCCCCCGTTGAGAAGACGGAGCGATCTCGGTGCCGAGATGAGCCGGATGTGCAAGGGCTGCCTCATGGGGAGTTCAATAGTATAAAGCTCTTCTTCCGAAGCAAAACCCTGCGGAAGACTCTGTCTAACGACATGAACCACCCAATGTCCATGAGGTAGATCAGAGAATGAGAAGGCTCCATTGCCGTTGACAATGCGGCGATGGCGGATATCGCCGGACGAAATCTCCACGACGACCTGGTCTGCTGGACCCACGGAAACCGTGTCGGCGCCTATCGATCCGGCACCACCTCTAATCTCGAAAAGTCCCACCTCGCCATTGAATCCCATCCGACGAGTAACCGGAATCCTGATGAACTCAGTTGGACCTACAGGTGGGACATCAATCAGCATCGGCATGGGTACAGTTGGCACTGTATCGAGCCCGAGGGTGACGCGATCGATCATCAGATGATAGGAACCACTGGCTGGCCGTCTAAGGGAAAACCTTCCATCTTCAGCGGAGAGGGCGCTTTGGTCCCCAATCAAAACGAGCACATCAGGTATACCCTCTCCCGTCTCTTCGTCGATGATGATTCCAGACAAGAGCGAACCTTGCATAGGGATCGGATTCGTGGCGTTGAATGGAATCTCTACAGTCAGGCGATAATTAGCTTGTGTAGACATGAGAGAACCCTCATGTACAACTAGTTGAGTCTCTGCCGTTATTTGCTTCCCATCAGCAAATCGATACTCAAGACCTGCCCAACCAGTCGTTGTGGACAGGTTTGTCGGCGCCTGAATAAGACTTTGCATGAGGTCTAATCTGAACTTCAAACGGTCCGTCAACTGTTCTGTACCACCAAGGCGAAAACTCAGGTATGAGCTAGGTTGAAGCAGCTGTAACGATGGGCCAGTCTCACGGATGACGGAGGCTTGAATCCGATGACTATCCCTACTCCAAGAGCTCTCGAACTCAATTCGCGAGCTAACGCCTTTGCGGCCTGTCTCATTGGAAAGTCTCGCAACGTCGAAACTGGTCGAAAATCTTAGATGCCTAACACCAATACCGCCACGAAGTCTGATCTGTGCCATTTGGGAATAGGATGAGGTCCCGTCATAGAGCTGCTCGAGAGATTCTCCGCGGAGTTCCAATCTTCCCGAGGCTATCACTGTATTGTACCTGCTTTCCCCGGTGAATGCTGTGCTGATAAGTCGCCGACGACGAATTGGTGATGCGACCTGTGCGGCGGTAGTTGCATCGTTGCTTAATGTCAGTGCGACCGACACATTCTCATTAATGCGCGAAGAAAGACCTGCTATTTGCGACGTGTATCCATAGTATTGGCCGGGATGTTCAGCGCCGCGATGAGCGGCACGTACATAATATGCCGTCTCACTAATCCTACCGCGAGCCCCTGCACTGTACATAAACTCAAAGTTCTCGCGACCCGAAAGTCCCCCCTCAAGATCCAGAGAGATTGCCTTTATGGGCTCGGCTTCATATCGAAGGGATCCGGCGAATCCCTCGTTCAGTCCGTTTCCAGAAAGGGCGTTCACGGAGAAGCTACCTGCCCTACTGAGATCCAAAGACAACGAGGCACCCACTTCCTGATCGGTTGCGGGTGCATGCCGTGCTCCCCGAGAATGAGCCCGGGCTGATACGCGTCCGATTGAAAGACCGGCCCCAGCACCTGTGCCGAACCGACCAACAGACGTGAGGGGAGAAACTTCGAATACGTGGTCTCCTAACTTTGCCCAAAAATTGGGCCCGCGATAACCAAATGCATAGCCATCCGATTGGGAAAGAACTGTTCTCGTCGTTGACGGAGTGCGGAGCCAGAATTCCGCCTGATGCGCATCATCACCTGAGAGTGGAACGCGACCGGAAATCTCTGACTGCAGCCCGCTCTGATAAAGATCTCCCGCAGACGATACACGTGCGTTGACATCTACTCGAGGTCTAAGTGAATGGACGTTCCCTCCGTCTGGAATGACTGCAACAAGCGCGTCAGCGCGTCCTTGTATTGTCGCGTCTTCTGCGTGTTGGGCTTGAAGCCGAACTCGAGACGCCCGTTGGGTCAATATATCGGACTCTGGTTTGACTATTACGCTTACGGGGTATCTGCCGTTGGCAGTGATCGTGATGATGTCATCTTTCATTTGAGCCGCAAACGGCGTCGAACTCAGAGTGAGATTTGAAATAGCCGTCGTATTCCCGATGTTGTGTACCAAGAATTCAATTTTGTAGGGTTGTGATGCTGAAGCGAGTCGGGGTGACTCAGTCACCGATACACTTAGCCCGCGGTACGTTTTCACAACGACAGTAAGCTCGGCAGAAGCGTCGGCGTGTCCTTCCACGGAAACTGCCGTGAATACCACTCGATAAGACCCTGGTGGAAAGGACTCTGGAATTCGAAGATTTATCAGTCGCACGGATCGTTCGTTCGGAGCGATCTCAAATTCATCGCCGGCAGTTGTGGCCGACCACCCGTCTGGGATCAGTAGGGACGCAGTGAACGAACGATTTCGGTCGAGGGCGTTTCGAACACCGAATGCGACCGTTATGGTCGCTCCTGGATCAGATTCGATTCGGAGATCGCCTAAGACGTTTACTTCCAGCGCGGGGTCATCAAGGAATGGCACAGAAGCTGGCAGCCCTAGTGCCGCAGCTTCTTGTATCGCAAGCAGCACAAGGAGCGCAATCCAGAAATTATTGGACGGACACATAGGTCACTCGGCCACCTAGAAGTGCAGCGTGTATTGTGCACCGTACGAAGTTTCATCGCCCGTTTCGATGACCAGCAACGCCTCGTATTGTCCTTCTGGCTGGTCGCCAATTGGAACGCTGTGCCGAAACGAAGTGCCTGGATAGATCCTGGCGCGACTGCCATCGAATCTTCCGACATTCTCTCCATCCGCATTAAAGAGATCGACAAAGACATGCGACTCTGCGAGACGACTTCCGGAGTTTTCTACCGCGACACTGAGTCGAACGCCACTACCTGCCGATTCTTCGAGCTTCGGATCGTCGAGCGACAAGTCCGCCTCTCCCGTATTCAGCACGTGGGTTGCGATTTGGACGCCATATCGAAGTCGCCGTCGGACACCAAATTGTGGAGATGCGGGATTGTCGGAAAGGGTTGACTCTACCGATGTGGATGAGATGGCCTCTACCATCAACATTGACCAGTAACTCCCCAGTAAACTCTCGTCATCCGGTACATCGACTCTGTAGGCCACCTCCATCGTGGATTGAGCGGGCACGGTTACGACTGGACTACCGAATCCAATCCACAGGGCGTTGGATCGTTCGTGCGTCCCTTGTTCGTCGTACCAATTTTGTCCATCGGCAGTAAACCTATAGTCGGTCAGATATAGCCGAACCTCTATGGCCATCTCAGATGTATTACTTATCGGTATTGTGCCCTCATAGGAGCTGCCGACGTTCATTTCTTGATCGTGAGCCAGAGATGTTTCGATATAGATCTGAGCGGATACTAGCCGTGTTCCAAGTACTAGTATCGTTACGAGTACGAGGGGTCGAATGGTGATTATCATTGTCGAGTCAGGGTGTATGTGACGGTATGCACGTCAGAGCCAAATGCATCGACAGTGGAAGCAGAGGCATCGTACTTGAGCGCAGCTCCTCCGTGTACTCTATGAGGGATGTGGAGGATGAGGTCCAGATCTGGGGCTCCGTCTTGCAGTGTCCGGGTCGCCATGGCCGTTCCGTTCACGGGGTTGGTTGCCGTTACGCGAAGAACGAATCGCTGATTGAGGCAGGTTGTGGAGACGGTGACCTTATCCAATTGAGGACCTCCACGACGGTCGTACCAGGAGAGAAGCGAGGATTGATCAGAAGCACGGAGCGAATCACCAGGCGTCCCAAACATCAATTGCATTGAAACCGCAGCTGGTTGAATTGTCAGGAATAGAGGCCCGTTTGGACCTATACGTGCCATCCCATCAGAGGGAACCGCGAAAATCTGGGCCGAGGCAGCGGCCTGAAATAGACACAGTATCATGACGACCGGGAGGTGCGTCCGCTGACAAATCATCGATGCGAGGGGAGATGTCCGGAGCAACCAGAAGAGCTGCTCCGGACGAGGTGACAACTGCGTTATTAGTTGCCAGTGATCGTGAAAGTGACTTCACGGGCTTCGCTATAAGCAGCGGGTGTTGAAGCTGGCGCCGTAGCGCGATAGCTGATACCAAGGCCGCCTTCCTGAACTGGTGGAATACCAGTCACGAGATCTACGGCGTTGCCGGCTCCCGAGACAAGCTCCAGTTCCCCAGCGGATGCACCACCAACTGCAGGTGCAGCTAATGAAGCGAACAACTGAACGCCACCCGTATAGCCACCAGCAACGTCGCTGATATAACCAGAGACTTTGTTGTTAGGCATGTTTGACGTGACAGCGTAGGTCGACGTGTTCGTCCCTTCGAGATTCGCTCCAGGTGTCGGGGCGGCGAGAAGAATGTCGACGTCGCTTCCCAGTGCAATGGCAACGATCGGCTGTGCATTGATCGTGACGACGTGTGAAGCATCGTCGGTGACTTGAGCAAAGGCCGCAGGCGCCAGCATGGCGACGCCAACGGCTATAAGTATGTGGTTACGCATGGTTTTTCGAGTAGGTGGTGGATAGTGATTTGCTACAATCACGTTAGCAGCGCGACCCCTGCGCAAAAGGGGAACCAACTCGCTTTTTTCCTAATGGACGTTACTGGGCTACCGATTCAGAACTATGCGCTGGACGCTGTAAACGGTTTTTGATACACACCTAAAGGCTCATATCGTAGACCGCATGTGACAATTATCCATTTCATTTATACCCGGCGTAGCTACAAATCCTCCACCTGTCCATGAGGCGTTCCCTCTTTCGGCCACAATAAGCTGGCGGCGAGAGTTGCCAGAGAGATCGGGCGTAGACGCTGCCGTTATGTCGATTCCATCCGAATCAGTACGGCGACATTGATTTGCACTCCCCAAGGCCAGCACAACATGACCACCAAATAAATGATTGTAGTTCGTGGTTACGTTTTGGAGAGAAAACAGTCTACAACATTATGCAAGCTTCACGGGTTCGATAATCTTATGATCCTAGGGCGCATCGGTTACCAATCCTGGGCATACGGCTGTTGCATGAAAGTTTAAGAACCACGATCACCGAAGAGGAATGAGGTCATGACTGGTGAGTATCGGGGAAAGATTCGAGAGATCAAATACCCCCTCAAATCAATCCTCCCGACACTTGCTTCAGGGGGTAAGCTCAATGCACGAAGCATACAAAACCTGAGAATCATGTTTCACAGTGGCGGCGAACATGCTGATCAGTGGAGCACTTACGATGGACAATATCATAGCGCGACTTTGCCAAGATTATCGTCTGGCAAATATCGGATGCACGTTGAGCAGGTATCAGTGCGTCGTGGAGCCGCCGGACATTATGTGTACACAAAGCCTCTGTTCCGATCACGCGACCTTCCTGCATCGGGACTTGATAAATACGTTGCTTACTTTCGCCTTCTTAGCGACAGTGATGTAAAATTGCTCGAAGCGATGGTTGGCGAAAAGATGTCTCGCAAGTTCAGTAACAGGGATCTCTGGCGTAGGTTGGAACCAGTTGTAGCCGAACTGGACCTCAATGGAATCCGACTTGAGTTGCAGAAAGTTGAAATTGATGCAAGCAGTGTGGTTATCAAGCTCAGTGTCTTACGTACTCCGAATACGAGTATCAAAGCGGTTTTCGATTTCGAGCCCAGTCGGTGTTACGACGTTGACTCGCTTGTCGAATTCGAAGTGGAGCGTTTGAAGGTCTCCGGGATCGAACTCGGAATCGAGATGAAGAGACAAATTGAGAGCGAACTGGCATCTGCGATAAAGGGGCTGTTTTCTACGTTTCAAAGAGCGCTTGACAATCTACATATTCACCAAGCCTACTCTTCGCCGACCCTGACACTATGCGGGATTGACGAAAAGAGGGACGGTATTGTATTACGGCCGGTGTTTGGATTGATTAGGAACTAGTGCTGGGTTGGTTTACGATCATAAAATCGAAAGTCGTAACGACTCGTCTTCGTGTGCAAAAAGAACGGTGCCAATGAGCACAACGGGGTAATTCGTGGCACTCCCTTTCGTCTCCGGTGCCTCACCTTCCGCTCAATCGGAATCCTACTCGGCATTTTGGATTTGAAATCGCCTGAAACGGCCGACGAACTTGTCGAATACGCAACGAGCGATGATGTGGGTCTCGAAACGCCTTAACAGCCCGGGTGACCTTCCACAGAGACAGCGCTTCGCGTACTTTGGCGGTCAGATTTCCCCTTCCCCCAACGGATCTATGCCCACAACCACTTCCGTCGTCGAGACCCTTGATCTCAGCAATCGTTCTGAAGCTGACCGCCTTGCGTTCTATGGTGCTCTGTTTTCCATGTCCGCGGCCGACCGAGATATGGATGAGACGGAAACCGACCGGATATTTCAGTCGCTCGACCTTGCGCACATGTCCGAAGGTGGACGGAAAGAAGCATTCGCCCATTCAGTAAGCCCACCACCGCTCGAACGATGCCTTCTCGCATTCAAAGCTGCTGATTTGGAGATTCGCCAGGCGTTGATGCTCAATTTGATTGACATCGTTCTCGCCGACAAGTTGATCGAACCGGGCGAGCACGTTGGGCTGCACCAGGCACGTAGCATTTTGGGGCTTTCTCTAGACGAAACGGCGGTTTTACACGACATGGCATACACCGTGCAAAACTCACCGGAGGCGGAAGCTGTGAAACGACCGATCCGCCTCATCGAACGCGATGCTAACGAGTAACGCGATTTTGCCCTCCTTCACAAGCCGGCCCCTCCGCCAGACGTGATGCGCATTTTCGTTTTTTTGTTTGCTGCCGGATTTGCCGCAACGCCTGCGCTTTCCCAGGATTTGCCGCTTACTGACGGAGGGACGTTCTTCGTTTATATGGGTAGTTTTTCAACGAAGGCAGCGGCGCAAGCGCACTCTGGCGAGTTTGGTGGATGGACGCTTCGAACCGATCTTTACAGCGGACTGACACCTGGTTATTACGCAGCCGTCATCGGTCCCTTTCGTGAACGCCAAGACGCAGAGGCCGCGCTTCAGGATGTCGTGCACATCCAACCCGACGCCATTGTGCGAACCGCTGGACGCCCGACATTTCCGGTGGCTCTTGGAGATCCCGGACTGCTGTCAGCTGTCCTTGGCGAACTCAAGGTTGTAGTCAGCGAAGACACGACGCTGACGAATCCTTGTGCACCGGACGAGCCGCACATAACCGTGCTCGTCGGGTTCGTGTCTCCGATTCTGGGGGAAGAGGACGCGCCGCTTGGTGGCTTCTGGATGGTTGAGCAGACCGGCGAAGTCGTCCCGATCCGACATTGTGAGGAGTAGCGTTGGCCAAGAAACACAACCCGCGTTTTATCGCAATCACCAACACCGCTCGCAGTCAGATTGTTGAAACAACCGTCATGCACGTGAAGCGCCAACTGGACGCAAGTGAGGAATTCGTCTTGATAGATGTGCGAGAACAAAGTGAATGGGCGGCAAGCCGAATCCCAAAAGCCATTCACATTGGGAAAGGTGTGCTTGAGCGCGATATAGAGACGGTTGTGCCCGACACAAATGCGCCAATCGTTTTGTATTGTGGCGGCGGTTTTCGATCGGCGATTGCCGCGGCGTCACTGCGCAGCATGCGCTATTCCAGAGTGGAATCGATGGATGGTGGCTTCAGTGGTTGGCTGGATGCGGGCCACGCTATAATTGAGGAAGAACGTTGAAGCAGGCTCGGGTTAAAGACGATGGCACAATCATAGAACTCGACGTACATGGCGTCTACGTTGACGAGGCCATCGCCTTGGTCCGCAAGGCTGCCGAATTGGCTGCTGAGCGTGGCCGATCAACTTTGCGCATCATTCACGGGTCCTCTACGAGCTTTGAGTCAACTCACAATCGAACAATCAAACACGAGGTTCAGATTGCCCTTCACGAGGGCATTACCGGCGTCGCATCTCACTTCTCCATCGATGACGTGACGTTGCTGAATCTTAGTGGTTCACAGCGCCGCGATCCAACTCCTCTCTCGCTCTTCGACCTTCGATAATGAAACGACCGTTGATCGGGATAACGACATCATTAAACGAGGGTGAGCAGCGCTTGGATATACGTTATTTGCACGCCGTCGAGCGAGCTGGCGGACTCCCTCTGATCGTACCCATGCTTGATAACGAAGACGCCGCCACACAATTTGCAGAGCAACTTGACGGGTTGATTGTCACCGGCGGCCCCGCCGTAGAGGACGGCCTGATCGGCGAACTTCCCGACGACATGGCTCAGACCGACCCCACGCGAACCGCTTCTGACAAACACGTCCTCCAACTTTTTCTGGATGCACGACGGCCGGTGCTAGGAATCTGTTATGGGATGCAGCTTGCCAATGCCCTCCGAGGTGGACGCATTTACGCGGATGTGCAGACACAAATGGAGGGTTCCGCGATCCACAGCGAGAAGCGCGGAGGGACAACACATGCTCTGAATGTCAAACAAGACTCCGTCCTGAGCACGCTGCTCAATCCCTCAGTGAACGTCGTGAACACACGACATATCCAGGCAATTGAAAGTACTGGAAACGGCTTGCGCGTCGTCGCTACGGCGCCGGATGGCGTCATCGAGGCCATCGAAAGCACAGATGGTTCTTTCATCGGGGTGCAGTTTCATCCCGAGCGTATGGGCGAGGCGGGTCACCAGTTGTTCTCCTACGTAGTTAATCAAACGTCCAAATAAGGGCCTCCCACGCGCAACGGCGTGATTCTTGCCAGAATAACAGGGTAATATTTTAGCCCTGGCTGTGTTTGCGCGTCCTTCCTTCGCTAGCTTGGGTCCTCAATAATCGTTCTTGAAGGGCTTCCCCGACACATTTCGCCCTTGAGCCCCCGGCCTAATGCAGGACCGTCCCCTAGATCCCGAGACAGGAACGTTGACCGACGAACAGGTTTCGCCGGTTGAGGTGGGACGAACGAAGTCGCGATTCGGCAGATTTGCATCGCATCGTGCAGTTCAAATCCCGCTGATCCTATCGGGAATGGTCGTACTTCTCGCGGCCGTGGTGATGCTTACGGAGCCGATCGCCCGTTCTGTATCAGGCCAGGGAGACGCTGCGTCGCAGGATATCGACGTTCGTCATGCTGCTCCCCCCCTGGCTGATCCTGGTGTTCCATATACCATTCGTAGTCTCGACATCCACCCCGACCGACTTTTCGCGGAATTCTTTGGCGGCGTGTTTTCAGGTAGTGCCGTAGAAAATGCCAGCACGAGCTTTTCTGATGACTTTCGTTGGCGGCTTGAGATGTACGAGCGCACGTACGGCGTGGATGACAACTTCACCATCCGCATCTATGACGGCCGTACGGGTGAAATGCTCGAAGTTTACACGCTTCGCAATCTGAAGGCCGTTTACGACGCTACAGGCGAAATCGACTGGAATGATGTGGACTTCCCAAACAGGCGTACGCATTCTGCGCGACTAAGAGACAAGTGGGAAGCACGAGGGATTCCACGTGATGAAATCGTTGTTCGTTGGGGCCGCGCCAACCAGAGCCTTGAATCGCGAGAGCGAGACGAGCCATACATTCAATTTGAAATCAATCTTGCCCGACGCCTTGGCCTTAGCCTCTTGGCAACGGAGATTGGGACGGTTGAAACATTCAACCAGGACCAGCTAGTTTCGAGCGCAGGTGCGCGAAGCCGCTACCAGTTGATGCCAGATAACCTCCGGCTTTTTGACGTGGAGCAGTACATGGTCCCGACGGTCTCCGGGAACTTCGTTAGCGTGCGCGAAGAGAATCATCCGCTTCTTGCGATGGAGCCCTCGATGATGCTCGTTCGGGCTTACTCAAATGCCGTCGGCCATGAGCTTCCTGGCGTTTCGGCTTACCACACGGGCCCTGGCAACATCTTCCGTCTGTACCAAGCATACCTTCGAGCTCATGCGGCACGGCCACCGATAAATGGTCACGTCTCGGAAGCCTATATGTGGGGTGTTACAGAAGGCTTCGAGCGTGTGCGTGCGCAGTCAAGCTTTGGCCCGGAATCTCAGGCGTACGTAATGAAGGCCTACGGAGCGCTACGCGCAACGGAGAACAAGCTCGTTGATCCAGCGCTTATGGTGCGGGTGGAACGAGTAGAAGTCCGCCATGGCGAGCTGATTACGTTGGACCGAATTCTCACTGTACTTAGCGGCAACGACAGCATAAAATGGGGGCAGGACGTGGATGCTCTCTCTCTCTATGAGAGATTCCGCCTTTTGAATCCGCACATGGATTTGCCGCGCGATGAGCGCGGAGGCGTTCCCATTGACGGCAACGTCCGCCTTTCTGCGACAGCCGACGGCGACCCGCTTCGTTTCTTCTTGCCGGATGGGGCTGTTGAAATGCTTCGGCGTGTCGGCTACGATGTGTTCACAAACGTATTTACGTTCGATGAGAACACGTATCTGGTTGACGACGGTGAAATCACGCGAACGGATCGGCGATACGAGCAACTTGTTCAGCGGGCTGGCCGTTTTGGCTTTACGATGGCCAATAAACGGGAACTCGACGAAATCGTCAGCCAGTTGGATGCGCTTGCACAGCGCGACCCATCGCGTTACCGCCAAACTCAGGCGCGCATTGCCCGCTTGCATCGCTCGGTTTGGAACACGCAGGCCTTCCGTGACCTAGCGGGTACAACAGAGACGTTGCTGAGCATCGTCCCGAATCGTCGCGCGATGGATCGTGAACTGGCTGTCGCTGACTCCCTCGCGGCTGTAGCTGCGATGGAAGCGGAATCCGAAGACGGGTGATTTCTAGCTAGCTGCCTGTCGAAACCATCGTGCCGCGCATTGCCTGGAAGTGACCAGGAAAAGTGCAGATGTATGGGTAGTCGCCAGCCGCTGGCATGGTAAAGATCACCCCGGTTTTTGTACCGGGCTGGGCCTGCGGCGTATGAACAAGAATGGCCACATCGTCTGGAATATTGCCGGAAGCACTCTGTGCTGCCAGGGCGACCCGCTCAACTGCTGATTCGCTCTGGATAACCACGACGTTGTGAACCATCGCCGGACTTGAGGTCTCCGTGTTGTCCATGACGAGACGAACCCTCGCTCCAGCCGGCGCTTCGATGCGCGTGTCGAGATACTCCATCACATTTCCTCTCGCTCGCACGACCAACTCAACATCTACGGCCTCCGCGAAGAGCGCCAACTGATCGGGAGGAATCGGATTCTCGCCACCTCCCCCACAAGCCGAAAGGGCGAGCGCAATCAGTGCCACGATGAGCAGAGATGAGCCGTTGTGCTTCATGCCAGGAATGTAGGTCAAAAGAGAACTACTATTACCCCAATGCCCCCAATTACGGCTCGCAATTACAAGTCCCACGGAATCTCTTCATTGATGGCACGGGTGCGCGCACGGCGCATGAGTTGATCGTGGAGAGGTCGTTCCTCCTCCCCGTCGGCTGGGAAGCGCTGCACATAACGCCCGTCTGCTTGAAGATCCCACGCAAGCCTGTTATCATCGATACAGTACTTGAGAGTTCGTATAAGTCGTTTCTGCAAGCTTTTCTCTCGGACGGGAACGGCCACTTCCACACGGTCCTCAAGGTTGCGGCGCTGCCAATCGCCCGAACCAATGAGTGTGATTCGGTCGCCACCATTCTTGAAGTAGAATATTCGGCTATGCTCTAAAAAACGACCAATGATCGAGCACAATCGAATGTTCTCGGAGTACCCGGGCACGCCGGCCCGCAAACGGCAATGACCGCGTACGATCAGGTCGATCTTTACGCCAGCCTGCGAGGCGCGGTATAGCTCTTCGATTACGACTGTATCGTCCAGTGAATTCATCTTGGCGATGATGCGCCCGTTGCCATTTAGCTTTTGGTGTTCTACTTCCTGACGGATCAGCGCAATGAACCGATCGCGCATGTCGCGTGGTGCCACTACCAGCGTGTCGTAGTGTTGTTCGGGCGCATACCCCGTCAGATAGTGGAACAGGTTGACCAGGTCATTACCGATATCCCGTTCGCATGTGAGGAGCCCAAAATCCGTGTACAGTTTCGCCGTAGACGGGTTGTAGTTGCCTGTCCCAAGATGGCAGTAGGCTCGTAGCGTGTTTTCCTCCTCGCGGACAACCAGTGCGGCCTTGGAGTGCGTCTTCAATCCTACGAGACCGTACGTGACGTGAACGCCAGCGCTTTCCAGTTGAAGGGCCCACTCCATGTTGTTTTTCTCGTCGAAACGGGCTTTGACCTCAATAAGGGCCGCGACCTGCTTCCCGTTCTCGGCCGCGCGAATGAGAGCCTGCACAACTGGCGAATTCTTGCTCGTTCGATACAGCGTCATCTTGATGGCCAGAACAGCCGGATCGTCGGCCGCTTCCTCAATGAATCGCTGAACAGTTGCCGAAAAAGACTGGTACGGGTGATGAACAAGAACGTCGCCGTTGCGAATCACAGAGAAAATGTCTGTTGATCCACCGACGTCGCCGGAGTTTCGCAATCCCGATGGGATAACGGGCTCCCACTCTTCAAAACTGTGCGCTGGCGATTCGATGTCCGCCAATGGGAAAAGGCCAGTCAGGTCCAGAATGCCATCGTACTCGATAACATCCTCTTCTGACAACTCAAGTTCGTCGCGCAGAACGGTACGCACGTGCTCAGGCATATCAGCTTCCACTTCCAACCGAACCACGGAGGCAAATTTGCGCTCCCGAAGTTCCTCGGAGATCAGTTCAAGAAGATCTGCGGCATCGTCATCGGCGCGTCGAACATCGGCATTGCGCGTGACGCGGAATCCATGAACGCTCTCCACTTCCATTCCTTTGAACAATACCTGTGCATTGTGGCGGATCACGTCTTCGAGCGCGACAAAGTGACGCTCCGTGCCCGAAACGACTAACCAACGCCCCCGCGAAGTAGGCACCTTCAACCGCGCGAAGTGCTCAGTGCCGCGCGCAGGGTGGCGAAGCATGAAGGCAAGCGAAAGTGATTGGTTGGAGATAAACGGAAACGGGTGGCCCGGGTCAACGGCGAGTGGCGTAAGGATGGGGCAGATGTTCTCAAGAAAATGCCTGCTCATCTCGGCCTGCTGCTCGACGCTCATCGACTCGTATTCCCGAATCACAATGCCAACTTCTACGGCAATGAGCGGTCGGAGAACCTTCTCCCACGTTTCAGAAAGGGCCGCTTGCATGGGACGCGCCGCAGCAACAATCATTTGCAATTGTTCGCGTGGGGTTCTGCCATCCGGCGAAATCATCCGGACTCCGGCGGCGACCTGGCGCTTCAATCCGCCAACGCGCTTCTGATAAAACTCGTCCAAATTATTCGCGGTGATGGCGATAAATCGGACGCGCTCCAACAACGGTGTGCGCTCATCCAAAGCCTGTGCAAACACCCGCCAGTTGAAGTCTAGCCAGGAGAGCTCCCGGTTGAAGTAGAGCGACGGATCGCTGAGAGGAGCTCCCTTTGGCACGTCCTGCGGAACCGTTGCGCTCGGAATGACGGGCAAACGCGGAGCTTGCACGTCCGCTCCATCTCCTGTAGGCAGAGAAGTGTCGGCGAGGGTTACTTCTGTAAAGATGGGTTGGGAGGATGGTCGATTTGTAGGCACAGGTTGCAATAGGAATGGATTTATTACATATCGGCAAAGAATACGCCGAACTCAATCTCAGGTGCCATGTCCCGCAGCTTCCACGCCCCACTCGTGGAATTCGCTTCGCTGAATCTGGATTTTCAGAGCATTCAATTTCTGAAGCTCCTCTTGCAACGGAGTAAGATTCTCCCTTGCTTGATCGGCGATAAATATCTGATGACGCACCTGCTCAATGGCCTCGGCTACTCGGTCAAGTTTCAGATATTGCATGGCGCTGTTGGCGGCTTCGTAGGGGTGCGAATCCAACGTGGGCATATCAATTCCAACCTTGAGTTCCCAATTGGATGAAAGTGCGTGTGTTTCGGAAAGAACCTCAGCGACGAAGCGTTGAATCTCCGCGCCCAGATCGCCGCGAAGAAAGTCCTCTCGCTCGAACGAACCTATCTGATACCGCTGGATGATGTGTTGAACGACATCTCGCACGATCCCACTGCTAAACTCTTCTACGCCCATCTTCATGAGGATGTGTTCAACCATCGGCGGGCCATGCTCGAACATCAGACGGAGAAGGGATTCCTCTTCGGGCTTCATGACAAGCCTTGGTTGAATCGGGAGCACTGCCGCCTCACTACCCTCCAGCTCTCTGTGTCTCGGAGGGGGTTTTCGTTCTTCCCTGCGACGGTGCCGGGACGCGTCAGAGTATTGAGAGCGCAAAAGTGCATCGGGGACGCCAAGTTCGGCCGCGGACCTCAGGATGTAATGCTCTTGTGCGACCGGATCATCGATGCGAGCCACGGCGCGCATTAGTGCTTCTGCAACCGCACCTTTGCCCTCGCCCGTATCCAATCGACCAGAGCTTCTTGCATGCTCGGCGTAGAAAGACACAAAGTCTACGCGATCCTCCCGCATCACTTTCTTGAAGGCCTCGGCACCAAACTTCTGCACGAGCGAGTCAGGGTCGGCGCCGTCGGGAAGTTGGACGACGTAAACCGCAAGACCGCCTGTCAAGACGATTTCTACAGCCTTTAATGCCGCGTTAATGCCCGCCGCATCGGCGTCGTAGAGCAGGACGACCTTCTTCGCGTAGCGCGATAGAAGTTGAACCTGTTGCGGAGCCAAGGCAGTTCCGCTACTGGCTCTCACGTTCTTAATTCCCGCTTGATAAAGTGAGACCACGTCCGCGTAGCCTTCAACCAGAATCGCTTCTTCCTGGCCGCGAATGTCCGCTTTTGCTTGTTTCAAGCCGTAAAGCACCTCGCTTTTGTGATAGACGGGGGTCTCGGGCGAATTCATGTACTTCGCCGGTTCGAAGTCTTCGTCTTGCTTACCTCCGGGAATTATTCGACCGCCATAACCAAGCACCTTACCGACTGGAGAAAGGATGGGAAACATCACGCGGTCTCGGCAGACATCGTAAAAGCCTTCTCCCGTCCCACGACGTATGACCAGGCCGACTTTCTCCAGTAATTCCGGTTTGTATTGAGCGTCGGTAGCAGCGCGAAGGAATGCGTCCCAGGAATCCGGCGCGTAACCGACCCCGAAAGCAACGATGGTCTCCTTTGAGAATCCGCGTCCGAGTAGGTAATCCAGGCCCCGTTTGCCGGAGGGTG
The DNA here is from genome assembly GCA_037969195.1 of Rubricoccaceae bacterium. Taxonomy (GTDB): domain Bacteria; phylum Bacteroidota; class Rhodothermia; order Rhodothermales; family Rubricoccaceae; genus JAHEJB01. The sequence goes on from JBBKWZ010000173.1 coordinate 18,710, forward strand.
CCTTGAGCTGATCAAAGAAAAACTTGGCCGCGAAACGCAATGCGCCGTGCATCGCTTCCCGCTCGTCGGCCTCTGGATGAGATCCGCCGTCTTCGACAATTTCGATGCCGGCTTTATCTGCCAAAAGGCGGACTGCATCCAAAAATCCAACACCTTCTATTTCCTCCACGAACTTGAACAGGTCGCCTCCGCGTTTGCAGCCGAAGCAGTAAAAAAGGTCTTGCCGACCATCTACGGAAAACGAGGGCGTCTTCTCGTTGTGAAACGGACACAACCCGACGAACCGGTGGCCTTGCTTCTTTAGCCGTACGTAGTCACCAACCACGTCGACCAGATCGACGGCGGCGCGTACGTCATCTACGACGGAATCCGGTATGCGGGCCATGGGGAAGGCAGCAGTGAGGTTCCAAACCTACCACGGGGTGGGCCTTCCGTTCCGTCGAACTCGCCCGTGAACACCGCCATTAAAAAGAGGTGCTCCAGCGGAACACCTCATGATAGAACAGGGCGAATATTCCTAATCAGTCACTGGTTCCGCAAAGCTTTCAACGGCTTCATCAACGGTATCAAAAATTTTGAAAACATCGCCAAGCAAACGGGTCATGAGAAACAGGTTGCGCATTTTCTTCTCGAGCTCGGCCAGCCGAAGATCGCCACCCTTACTGCGAAGCGCTTCCATCGTTTCTATCAACACACCAATCCCGGACGAATCCATGAGCGTCGTGTGGCTCAGGTCAAAAACGATGTTGTGCTTACCGTTATCCCTATGTGCCGCAATGGCCTCCTTAAAAGCTGGGCCTTGGATGCTGCCGAAGAACTCGCCTTTGAGACTGACAACAACGGCGTGGTAATGTTCGGTGGTCGAAATAGACATTGGAGAATCCGGTGGGTTGGGTTGGAGGCCGTACGATACGAACACGAGAGGGTTACGAACAGACGTTTCACATTCGCCGTACCTTGGCACTCCGCAAAATACCCCCTGCCGTGGATTGGTTCGAGTCCCTTTTACCTTTTCTCTTCCTTCTGATCTACTTCCTTGCCGGCGTGAGGAAACGCCGTGCCAAAGGCTCGGTGCCCGTCACGAGTGAATCACCAGACGTGGCACAGCCGCGAGCGCGAACACCATTTGAGGAAATAATTCGGCAGATTCAGGAAGCCGCGGAAAAAGCGCAGGCTGGGCCTCAACAGAGCCTTCCCGATGTGCCGTTAGCCGTTGACGCAGCCCCAGTTAAGGCTCCGCCTGCATTGGACTTCTCTCCAAACCCTGCGTTTCTGGAACCCGGCGCATTCGATCATGACAAGCACGGCTTCGGAACGGAAAATCCTTTCTCTGAGGAAGCGTTCGAGCTTCAGCCCCAATCGCCGCCTCCGCCGCCTCACGCTCCGCGCCATCTTGAGTACAATCCGCATAAATCCACAAGACGGGCAGGTCAAGACAATCGAATGAGGAAGAAGCCCCACCCTATCGTCGCGCGCCTACGGCGTCCGGGTGGACTGGAAGAAGCACTCATCCTCAAGGAAATACTCGACCGTCCGAAAAGGTTGGGAGGCAGATAGTGCGTTTGCCAGGATCTGGTCGGTTGTCAGAGACCACAATGAAAGCGGGGCGCCTCATCAGGGACGCCCCGCTTTCATTCTTAGCGATGCTTCAACCTAAATCGTTGTCGCCAATTCTTCGGCGTCGCCACCTTTCTTGAAGACCACGGCACCAATGGCGCCACTAATGGCACCAATGATTGCGCCCACGACGGTAGCGATGATGCCGGTTATCGCTGGGTTGCTGAACTTCTCAGCAATCGACATGGCTTGGTCAATTTCCGCGTCACTAAGTCCCTGATTCTCCATCTGGATCCGCGCCGCTTCAAGCGGTTCCGGAAGGAGCCCCGCAGATATCAGCATGTAGCCGATTACAACGCCTACAATTGCGCCAAGCAACCCAGCGAGCGTGCCCATTCCGGCACCCTGCCCGGCTGCAATTGTGAGACTGTGTGTTGATGTGTAGTGCCAGACGGCCACGAGGCCGGCACTCAGCGACACCAAACATCCAAGGATTCCTGCGACCGCACCGCCCCCTTGAAATAAGAATTGAATCAGCACACCAAGTACGATATAGACGACAGCGCCGACGACGATGGATTGTGTCTTGCTAGGCATATGCGGAGGGAGTTGGGTGAGAGATTGTTGCGGGCTCAGTGGGTACTGGGACTAGACGTGCAGGCGCGGGTGTCGGTATCGCGAGTGCTCGCGCAAAAACATATCCAGCGACTACTCCAAACACAAGTCCAGTGGCCACACGTGAACTGGGGATGTTTGCCCAGATACCCGTCGCGTCAATGGCCCAATCGATTGCCATCGGCAGAATCGAAGCATACAGGATTGCGCGTACGTGCCGATAAAGTGAACCGTCCCTTCCTCTGAAAACGACGACGGAAAGCGATCCGATCACCAACCCAACCACGACACCCGTGCAGCGGTGGCAGAGCGCGAACGGTATCCCACCGATCTGAAAGGAACGTTCCGGAATCTGGTGGCAGGTCAGGTCAAACCCTTGCATCAATGCGTGCCGAAATCCGGGGCCGACGAAGGGCGGCAAAACGGCCAGCACTAGCACGAGTGTACAGGCGAGCACAGCGAAGGCCCACGATAGGGGTCGGAAGTGGTCGGTCAAATCGAGAGATATCCTGAACGACAGCAATGTACCGCTATCCCTTAACACAGTCTTTACGGATCCTCGGAATCCAGTTCCGCAAACGTGTGTTCAACGCTGGCACTCTTCCTATGAGAGTGCCAAAACTTGTTTTCTCACGAAACCTCTACCTACAACATGGCAGCATCCATTACGCCGCTTGCCGACCGCGTGGTCGTAAAG
>JBBKWZ010000174.1:0-3580 GCA_037969195.1 Rubricoccaceae bacterium
CAGTGTAGAACTCGCTTTGCATGATGTAGAACTCGTGGTCCACTTCAGGCATACCTTCCTTGGGCTCAACGAGAATAAGGCCATACATGCCGTTGGCTACGTGCAATCCGACAGGAGCCGTGGCGCAGTGGTAGACGTAGAGCCCTGGCTTGATCGCGCGGAACTCAAACGTCGCCTCTTTTCCGGGGACTACCATGGAGACAGCAGCTCCGCCTCCAGTTCCCGTCACGGCGTGAAGATCGATGTTGTGCGGGACAGTGCTCGTCGGCAGGTTAGCAAGATGGAACTCAACCATATCTCCTTCCCGGACGCGGATGAACTGACCGGGCACCTGCCCGCCAAAGGTCCAGAACATGTACTCAACGCCATCGGCCAGCTCCAGCACGACCTCCTCAGTCTCCATCTCCACAATCACGCGCGTCGCATAGTCACGGGTGATGGGCGGCGGCACGTTGGGTGCATACGTCAGTACGGCGTGTTCTTCGCCTTCGATTTCAGGCAGATACAATTCGGATGACGTGTTCTCAGGCGCCAGCGCGAGAAGTGCCGGATTTGAGGAATCGCTACCGCCGACGCAACCAGCCAACAATAGGACGAGGAGAGACGTTGCTGCGAGAGATCGGATGCGCATTGAGGATGTCATGTCCACCGGGGTTTGGCGTGGTGAGATTTGTTGAAGGCTTATCCGCTCATTTTACCCGTTCGGTACAGGCGTGCTCACCCTTGATTGCCTGACTCTTCGGTCGGCTAGTCCCCACGTGCCCTGCCGGGGGATGCACTACGTGGTGTGTGGGGCGTGTGAAGGACTAAACCTGACTTCCATACGGTGGATGCTGGTCGGGCGACTTGCCACAGTCATCCTACTCGACGGTGGTCGCACCCGCCGAATCGCACGCCATAGCCAGACGCCCACCAACGTGAACGCTAGAATCTGGATGACCACGGTGCCCGACGGGGCGATTCCGATTGTCGCCGCCACAGTTGGAGCGGCAAACCAATAGTAGAGGCTCACAGAGGCCGCGGCGAGAAAGGGAAGGATGATTTCAGCCGGAAGCTTGAGAAGTCGTGTGATCAACGTTACAGCGACGTAACTCCCTCCTGACCATAACGCGACGTTGAGGTAGACTGCCGGTGCGATCGACAGAGGACCATCCGTCGTCGTGAAATAGCCCACGATGAAGCCGGGAAATGCAGCCGCAAAGATTCCGAATGCGGTCGTGAGCCATGCCGATGACTTCTGCGATTGGCCGAGTGCCTGGAGCGCCGCCTTCTTAGGAGCCAGGTCCACACACCCTTTCGGAGTGCAAAGCAGGCAGAGAGCGCAATGCGGATTGCCTAACCCAAGAAAAGGGTGTTGCCCGTAGAGCTTTTCTACGGGGAGGACCGGGCAAATAGAATTGCAAAACCCCGCTTTGGCGTCGAAGATAGTGCCTAGTGCGAGCGCCGCTACTGCGACGGCGATGACTACGACAGCGAGGGCGATCCCATGTTCGTTGAACAGGAACCGGCGTGCGGGCACAAGCAATACAAGGAGCACGATTCCGAAAGCGTTAATCGTCGTGAGAGCGCGCTTGGGGATGGCCCGTCGGCCCATTCGGCTGTTGGGGAGCATATTGAGCGAAGCCAATGGACAAACGCCACGCCACAGCGATGGAGCCACCAGGAAGGTTGCCGGCAGAATCGGGATGATCATATTCCAAAGAGCAGGAAGCGCCACATCGGGCCGGACAATGAAGCCGACGATCAGGGCAATCGTAACAACGAGGCCCAGAATCTGCCCAATCAGCCAAAGGGGTGCAGCCCTACTGGAGGTTGGAGGATGATGAAGTGAGATCGCCAAGAGGTTTTCTCTCCGGTTCAACGTTTGTGATGGCCGCCCGCACCTCAATCCTGTCCAAGCATGGCGCGGAGCCATCCAGTCCGCGTAGGTACTCTATCACGTCTTCCGCCGTATATGACGGATTTTCCACCGAGCCCAGCTTCAGATCCATCAACTCATCCCCCGCAGTGAAGAGCGGTTTTTCCACGCCGTCTTTCTGAGACTGCGCAAGCCCGATGTTTGACATGAGCGCGTTGCATAAGCAACTTCTTCGCTCAGTGTCCGCGAGATCACCGCCCTTTTCTACGTAGTTCGCCTCTGGTTCCGCAGGGCAGCGCCCCTGCAGTCGGCCTTTTTCATCAACGTACGCCACCTGCAGGTAGCCCAGATCGCAGATACGAGTTCGCCCGTTGTAGTTCTCTTGCATTCCGAGCGTGCCTTCGATCTCTACAACCTTGAACGGGAAGCCCGTTGACGACGTCCGTCCGTCGGTGCGGATATTCGCATCACCCTGGTGGATTGTCTTGATCAGTTTGCGCTTGTAGGCTTCCGGATATCCGGATTCGTCGGCCAATGAAAAGAGAGACCCAACCTGAACGCCTGTTGCTCCGTGTTCAAGTGCTTCCTGCAATTTCGCCGGCGATCCATAGCCCCCTGCCAGATAGAACGGGTAGCCGAGCGCCGTCATCTGCTCAAGATTGGCGATGTCCTTCTCGTCATAGATTGGATTCTCGTCTTCATCGTACGCCTTGTTTCTCGGTGGGGCATTGTGGCCACCCGCCACGGGTCCCTCAACGATCCAACCCGTCACTAAACCGTCGGCGAGCTTCTTGTCCAGTATGCGTGCCAGGGTATCCAACGCGATGATTGGAAAGAACATCGGCGGCTTCATCTGCGGAGGATTGGCCACCAAATCCGCCGGGTCCAGTTCGTAGTAGTACGTTGCGTTCGGATCGGGCGCCATAGACATATCGACGTCCAAGCGGAGTCGCGCTTTCTCACCAGCGGCCAACTTGGGCAGTTGCTCTGCTTCTTCAGTAGGGATACCTGCGCCCATCAGGATCGCGTCTACATCGGCCAGCATAGCTCCGTAGATGCAGGCCAGCGAATAGCGTTTCACCTTCCCAAGCAGATTGATGCCGATCAACCCATCGTGCCCTTTCTTTGCTAAAAAGACCTCGGAAAACGTCGCGGCGCTGAGGATGCGCTGCGAACGAATTGTGGGCTTTAATTTGTGAATCGGAAGCAGTTTGAAGGGCTTGTTCTCGGGAATTCCGCCTTCAACGTAAAATCGGTCGAGCAAGTAGTCGACGATTTCTTGATCAGGATACGCCCGGAGTGCTCGGACCCGACCGAAGGGATCCCCTTGCTGTAGCTCGCGCACAATCACCGTGTCTATCGCAGTGCCGGAGACCACACCGAACTCGCCGAGTTGGGCTACACGCTGGGCCAGTCGCCAGCTCGAGACGGCTATACCCATCCCTCCTTGAATGATGGTCGGAGGGCTCTCGCGGAAGCGGGCAGCTTTGCTTTCCGTCGTCATATCGATGTGAATGCGTGCGTTCGTGGTGGATACCGAGCGCATCCAACCCAGATTGTTCATTATCGTCGATGGAGTCCGGTTCGATTCAGAGGAGAAAACGCTGACGGCTTGTAATGGAATTCCCTACGGGTTGGCGATATCGTACCCAGCTTTGGTTGGAACTTGGTTCTCAAGCGCGCGAGGTTGGTTCGAACTGTAGGGAAAGACCTCACCTCGAA
>JBBKWZ010000175.1:0-9916 GCA_037969195.1 Rubricoccaceae bacterium
CGGCATGCGATTCCAGTCGGCGCGCGAAGAATGATTGCCCCTACTTCTGCAACCGTGCCCGGTCCCGCTCAGGGGTTCCGGGATACGGTTGAGAATCATGTACGGCAGCTACGGCGTGAACTCGATCAACATCCGCATAGTCTCGACTTTCAAGCCGTCCTCCTGCATCGCCTTTTCGCCTTCAGCGGACTGCAGCAACTCCTCGAATTTCGCCATATCGGGAATCTCCGCCATGATACCCGTTGCATTCGAATTGTTGGGGTCGCGGAAATTGCGACACTTGATTCCGAGCTTTCCAAACATCTCGTGTCGACTTCCTGGTCCCTCCTTCCAAGCTTTGGCCCAGACTGTACCATCCTGGACCTCGTGGAAGATGATTGCTGTAGTCATCGGGGATTCCTCCTGTCTTGTGTGGATTTCAACAAGCTACAAGAGATTTCCTGAGCTAGACCGTTTTAGCGCGACCAAATTCCAAGAGAGCAAAAGGAGATCAAGACTTTGGCCTCACTCGAAAGCACTCGCTGGTGAAAGACGAACGTCGGCAGCGTGAGTGACTGACGCGATTGTCAGGCGCAAGCGATCGCTAGGCAATGACTGGACCCGCCACGGTCGCAAGTATGCAGTCAAGCCTCCGGAAACCAGGGCTGTTGGCCTATCGCACATGCAGAGTGCTTCGTGTGAGCCCGCTAGACCTTGATGGGCGCGTGGGGATAATCCGGCTGGCGATTCTGAAACGACAGAATATTAGGTTTCTGGATCACTCCCGCGTCAATATCGACCGCCTGTCGAATGGTTTCATTTTGCTGCCACTCATCACGACCAGCCACAACAGTGGGTAAATGGACAATGAGAGCTCCAGAGATCGATCGCGACGCACTCTCCCAGAGATAGCTCGGTGTATGATCCACGGCATAGTAATCGATGGTTCCAACTCTAATCATCGGATCTCGAAATGTGGTTGGTTTGGCAAAGAAGAAGCCCATCCCCTCGTCGCAACTGACATCAATAATCAGACAGCCTGGCTTCAGAGATGATTCTTCCTCCTCCGTCACGAAATGCATGGGGTTGCCCGGCTCTTGAAATATGCCATTTATGATTATGTCTGATTCGCTGATCAGATCAGTCAACGGTCGCTCAGTACCATCGTGCTCCGCCACCAACATGCGCGCCTCGCCCTCAAGGCCTTCCCGAATACGGACGTAGTGACAATCAAGGATCTCCTCACGAACCTCGTGGTCGGGACGCTGAATGCAGATTGTAATATCTCTAAAGCCGCGTGCCTTGATAGCGTATATCGCGCCACGACTGACCGCACCAAAACTGAAAATAATAGTCTTCCGTTGATTCCCATAGTGCCCGTCTATACCTCGTAGTCTTAGGGCATGTAACACTGCGCAGTAGCCCGCCATTTCGTTGTTCTTGTAGAAGGTGTGGCGGCCAATTTGCCCGTTGGGTCCCCAAACATACATTTCCTCGAAGGCAATGAGTGTCAGCTTGCGGTCGATTGCGGTTTGGGTTATCGACCTTTGCTGTACGCAGTGCGGCCAGCCCCAGAGGATTCCGCCCTCGCGAAGTTCTTCCAAATCAGACAGCACTGGCTTTGAAATAATGACGTTCCCAATATTGGCCAATAAATGGTGGCGAGTGGCGATGCCACCCGTCTGAGCAGCAATCTCCGAGTCCGCAATTCCGAACGGCGCTCCGTACCCTTCTTCAAATATCAACTGGCGACGAACGGATTCTGCAATGCGCGGGAAATGCTCCGGATGGATTGGAACACGTCGCTCATCTTCTTTTTTTGAAGTGCCAATGACTCCAAATGATAGTTTACTCATGTAGATTCCTGTTCGTTAAGGTAATTGCGACTTATGACCTAATGAAAGCATTGGTAACAGCCTATATGGACTCGTGCTTTGTGCTTGTTTATTCCTTTCACCAAACCATGTTCTCAATCATGTGAGCCTTGGGCTGGAGCTGGATGACGACGAGCACGAGGTCGGCGAAGGTGACCCCTCGGGCGCAGTCGGAAGCCAGCTGATGAACGGGTTGGTTCCGGTGGCGGTAGCTTCAGAAACGGTAGTTTTGTGCCGACGCTCCTGCGAACCAAAAGGCGCTTCAGGCTCGATTTCTGGAGCTTCACAGTGAGTCATGGTAGCAAGGTCGTATAACATTGGCGGCTCACCCGCGAAACGCGGCGAACCGGTAGGATGAAGCAGGATATGCGAAGTTGACCGGACGAGGCAATGCGGCAGAGCGTTTCGTCGGCGTGAAGTCGCGGGTTAGGATGCGTAACGGAAGGGCGGCGGGATTCGATCAATCGGTGCTCCAACATCCCAAATCTGCATAGCCACGCTCGGTCATCCATTCGCCCATGTAGTTGAAGAAGCCGTCGGCATACCGGGGGGTTCCGTCAGGCCCCTCAATGATGAAGGAGTGTGGGGCGTCCTCGATGACGACGATCTCGTGGTCATCGCCCGGTGCGGCGTCGAACGCGCGCTCAAGCGCGGCCCGCGTCGAGACCAGCGGGACATTCTCGTCTCGCTCGGCGAGGAACCAGAGGACCGGGCCGCCGAACTCCTCTAGTGCAGGGACTGGGGTCGTAGCGTGGTTACGCTGGTTCCATTCCCACCCGCGCGTAGACCAGATTTCGCTGATCGGTCCCTCCCCAAATCCCTTCCGATACCACGACTCGTCGAGATAGGGAGCGACGAGTGCATCGGCTGCCGTGATCGGTGCCCCGCTCACAGCCAGTTCGTAGAGTTCGCGCCGGAGGTCAATAACATAATCGACATCGAGCCCGGATAGCCCCTCAGCGCGTAGCTCCTGGCGGATTTCGTGGAGCACGGTTTCTGCCGAGGTAAGGGCAGCACCGACACGGATCATCAGGTAGTCCACTTCCGAGGCCATAGTCGCCGCTGGCGGAGCAGTCCACCCGCCCTGGCTGCTACCGAAGAGACCGATCCGGTCGATGTCTACCTCTGGCCGGGCCGCGACGAAGCGGACGGCCGCGGCCGCATCAGCGGAAAGATCAGCTAGGTCCGGCTCCTGCCACGTTTCGCGGTCCGAGGTGTAGCCCCGCTTGTCGTAGGCAAGGACGCCCACGCCATACTTCAGGAAGAACATGTCGAAGGTGCCCCCGTAGCGGTTGACCGGACCCGAACCGTGGACGGTTACGACGACGGGATGCGGCCCTTCGCACGCGGGAAGCAGGAGGCGTCCTTGCAGGCGTGCTCCGTCCTCAGAGTTGAACGTCACGTCTTGCGTGCTGTGGGGATACACTCGCTCCCCACGAATCGGGTCCTGTCCCGCCTCGCGCCATTCGAGGATGTCGAAGGACCCATCGGCGCTGGGGATGAACACGATCTCGACACCCGCCTGTTCGAGCGCTCCGAGCGAGCGAAGGGTCGTATCGCCAACGAGTTCGAAAAGGCCACCTCGTTCGAGATTCTCCGTATCCATATAGAGGTAGCGGCCTTGCCCGCCCTCGACGAAGTAGCCGCCCGTGATGACCTCGCCCGACTGGAGACGGAATGATCCGTCGAAGGCTTCGAGCGCTGGCTGCGAGGAGACTTTCGGGGCTGCGCAGAAGAAGGCTAAGGCTGAGAGCGTAGGGAGGATGATTAAACGAATACGCGAGAACGGGTCCATTGGACTCAGCTTGCTGAAGTGTGATGAAAAGGAACCGTACGCGGGAACCGGCACAGCAGATGCGGTTCGATAGCCACCTAACAAGCGACCGCTCAGCCGCAGCACGCTGAGGACTGGCGGTGTAGGCGAGGCAGTGTAGACATCGGCGCTCGAACGAGGCGAGAACGCTAGCGCGTGCTGTCGGCGTGCAGCCGCGAGTTATGTTGCGCTGGGCACAAGGAGCGCTGCTGACGAGATCGCCAGTGCGCCAAGAGCCAGCAGCCAAGCGCCAATGAAGTTACCGACGTATGCGAAGAGGAGCGCCACGTTCGTCCAAAGTAGCACAGCGCTGAAGCCCAGGATGGCGCGGTTGCCCGCAGTAGGTCGGAAGGAAGCCCGAAGCGCGCCCAGTGCACCGACCGCGAGTGTGAGAGCGAAACCGGCCCAGAGCGCGGGGAGGACTTCCGGGTACCACCCGCCGGCTCGCTGGCCGGCCGCACGCGCGTCGGCGTAGCCGGTCATGTGGAAGGCCGCTGTGGCGAGCACGACGAGGGCGCCGAGTGCTGCGAGCATGCGCCAGAGTCTTCCAAATCGGCTGGTCGAAACGGAGAACGGGCTCATTGCCGATGCAGGCGGGATTGACGCCAGATTACGTTTGAGTTGGGCCGCAGGTTCGTGCTGAGGCCGCTCAACCCTGGTCATTGGCCGGTAGGCGGTTGCCAAAGTTCCACCTTGTTTCCTTCAGGATCTATGACCCAGGCAAACTTCCCGTACTCGGAATCGTCGATTTTCTCTAGAACGTTGCAGCCTTCTTCCTTCAAGACCTTGACCAAGGCGTGTAGATCATCCACACGGTAGTTGACCATGAACGTTGCCGTGCTGGGCGCGAACTGGTCGCCTCCGGCCGAACCAATAGACCAGATGGTTGATCCGGCAATTGGCTCACCTTCACCATCGGTCCAGGTGAAAGCCGTGCCGCCCCATTCCTGGACATCAATTCCGAGGTGCCGCTTGTACCAAGCTTGTAATGCCGGAGCGTCTTTGGCTTTAAAAAAGATGCCGCCGATGCCAGTGACTCGCTTCATAGAACCTCCGAGATCGGGTGTTGGTGGGAGAGTGCTTTATGCGGCTACATAATAGGGGATAAAAGCTGAGCCGGAACGCTTAACCGAGACACCGCGCTACAACGAGCGGAGCGAGCTCATAACAGATGGCCGCTAACCCACGGAGCATGTGGGGCCCGGTGGGGTGAGCTAAACGACTCGCACGCTATCTGTGAGTCAAATGTCGTGTTCGCCACGAATCCAAGTTGCTCGGTGTAAACGCCTTCGCGCGGTCGATGCCAGCAACGGGAATGGGGACAAGTTCGAGTTTCATTGTTGCTTCGGACGAGAAAAAGATCAGCAGTATTTCGCGCGGGTTTCAGGTTCCAGCTTCTCGGTCGCATATCGGAGCATCGTCCGCGGCATTGTGTCGGCGAAGGCATCGAGGAAGCGGAGAAGCCTATCTGTGTCACGCTTCCCTGCCTCCCGCACCCATGATCCTACGGCGAGTTGCACGTACTTGTGGTCATCGTGGACGAGGGCTTCTGCGATCCGAAACGTGTCTTCGATCTCGCCCATGCGAATGAAGTAGTAGGTGGCGACGATGGCCGTCCTTCGCTCCCACGGATCGGGGGACCGAGCCAGAGTGTCGAGTACATCGCGGGGTCGCTCAGCGAGGTAACCGCCCACTACGTACGGTGCAGCCCGATCCACGAGGTCCCAACTATTTATCCGGTCGTGACGCCGGATGTACAAATCGAAGATGTCCCGGCGGGTCGCCTCGGGCGTCTTCTTCGCTCGAGCCTGGAAGTCCATCACGCTCACGGCCGCCAGCCGAACCTCATAAACTGGGCTCTCGAGGAGCAGCTCCAGGTCTTTCGCCGAGAGCCCAGTGAACTGCTTAGCAATCTGGAAGACGCGGCCAGGTGAAACTCCGAGCTTTTGGAAGTCATCGGCGTGGCCAATCTGCTCTTCGCAAGAGCGTCGCGATTCGTCGTCAAAGACCGCCGGGGCTGCGACCTCGTGGAGTGCCGCAACAAGAGCGTTGGGGGTCTGTTCACGTTGCGGGCTCAAAGCGTGTAGTTAGCCAAAGCGGTAAAAAGTGCACCGGTCAACCGAGAAGGGCAGCGCAGCGGTAAGCCGAAGCAGCGTAGACACCGGCGGTAGGACGAGGCAAGAACAATGGCGCGTGCTGTCCGCGTGCAGTGGCGGGTTAGGCCGCGTAGGGGGCAAGATCACGTCTAGTTCCTGCGCCCGGACATATGCAAAGCCAGAAAGCGCCACGCGCCCTGCCGCTTCGCGTAGACCGAGGTATACCGCAAGATTTGCTTCGTGTCTTCCCCGGTATCGGAAGCGAAGCGCAACTCCGATGTGCCAAAGATCACTGCTGTCTCGCCTTCAATCACTACGGTCCGCTCCGAGATCGTCTGACCGGTCATGTTCAAGCTCAGAACTTGCTCGATCAATTCCTCCTTGCCAGACGTCGTGCCATCGCTCCTGTTATAGACGAAGCGATCGTCAACAATCCGTCGAAGCGTGGCTTCGTCGCGATTGACTTCGGCTTCCACGTACTCATCTTCAACAGACAGAACGCGTTGCTCTTCGCTCTGGACGGCGTTGTTTTGCGCTGTTGCCGTAACGACGCAAGCTGGAAGCACGAGCAGCCAAAAGAGTCCGATCAGGAATGAGGGCCTACTCACGTGCGATGAGGGTAAGTGCATTCGGCTTGGAGGAGGGAGGATGCGTAACCCCGTACCCTGCGTACGGCTTGAAGATGATCGTGAAGCGGAATGTATGCACCTCGTGTCGAACCGCATCTACCTTGGCGAAATTGCGGCAACGAAAAATCCGCCCCGATGCTCTCCTACCCTCACAAAACTGAACATTGCCTCGGGTTTGACGTAATCTGCGACAGGGTGGAAGGCCATGTCCGCACACCGTCGGACGAGAGCGACCGGAAGTGTATCAAACCTGCGCCAACCGGGAAGACGTAGCTGCGGCCACCTGTCAGCCTGTGCACGAAAGAAGACTACCGATCGCGCACATATCGGCACACCTGCGCGCCGGTGCTGGCTTCGGTTGTGGACTCCAGTGTGAACGGAACCGCCATTCCGTTCTCGGCGAAGATCGTTTTACCTCCACCAAGAATGATCGGCTCAATCGTGAGCAACATCTCATCGATAAGGTCGGCGGCGAGCAACGAGCGGACCATCATTGCGCTGCCATAGATGTAGATGTAGCCGCCCGGTTGAGCGCGCATTTCGGTTACCGTCCTCAAAAAGTCTGCACCACGAATGATTGTCGTTGGGTTCCAAATCACATCCTTCGCGGTGAGCGTATCGGATACCACGTATTTCTGAACACGATTAATCCAATCTGTGAATGGGTCCCCTGAGCGACTCGGCCATGCAGCGGCCGAGACCTGATAGGTACGGCGTCCCTGCAAGAGCGCGTCGCTCTCCGCAGCTAGTTCGTCATACATACCACCCATAACCACAGGGTCGAAATACTTCATCGACCATCCTCCGTAACGAAAGCCGCCGTCGGTGTCCTCGTTCGCTCCACCGGGAGCTTGCACGACGCCATCTAGGCTGATGAATTCTGTGACGAGTGTCTTCATGGAATCTCCAGATTGTATGAGAAAAGGTCTCGCTGGCGGTTGTAAAACTCGATTGGCGTTTCGGTCAGATTCACCGCTCGAGATCAGACCAACCCCACAAGTGCAGTGGGTTCAGCCTTGCCTCGGAGTTCAATCGGCCCCAGTAGTCGAGGTGTGATGAAATCTGGGAGTTCAAGGGCGGAGGCGAGTTCTTCGGATGCGATAAGCTGGTTGCGCGTGGCAAGATCAGGGGCAGCGACTTGACGACGCAAGTCCGTAGTGCGTTTCGTCGGCGGGCAGCCCCGGGTTATGCGGCGTGCGCGGCGTTACTGTCCTGGCGGCGGCGGCAACGCTCCCAGTTGGCCGAGCATCCCCAGCGCATCATTCTCGTTCCAGCCCTCCACGATCCGACCGTCCGTTACGCGCTCGATGCTCATACCCGTCACAATCACTTCCCGACCTGTAGGTGGGATCCCATTCAATGCGCCCCGATGTGTCCCACGCATCGTCAACCGTGCCGCCACGCGATCCCCATCTGCCACCATGTCTTCAACGGTGAACTCGGCGTCGGGGAACGCCTCGCGAAATCCTGTGAACCACGCTGACCATCCCTCCCGATCAAGCGGCTCGGCGTTACCAGAGACGTGCCCCCGATAGTCGACGGCGAGGAAGGAATCGCGGAGCGTGACGTCGCCCGTGCTCCAGACCTCCTGGAAGAAGCGCCGGACGTGTTGCTTGTTTGCCTCTTCAGTATCCGCTTGAGTCGTTGTTCCGAGAGGCGTCGGATCCGCCGAATCCTGGGTGCAAGCGGCGAGGGTGACAAGTGCACAGCACGCGAGGAAGGAGATGAGTCGAATCATGAGAGGCACCATATAGTGAATAGAGGGGTGAAAGGAGGGAGCGGTAGCAGATTGTGGCTCACTCGCGAAACGCGGCAAGCGAGGTGAACGGAGCAACGTAGATGCTGAGTATGGAGCGAGGCAAGACCGTGGCGCCCATCGTCGGCCTGCAGCGGTGGGTTCTGCGGCCTATGGCCAATGGCTCACGTTCTGGATCCCTTCTGGAGCGTCAATCAGCTTCCTCGTCATGCTCAGCGATGGCTTTTCTAGCCCTCACCTCGAGTTGTGCGATCACAGCCTCGCGGTCTCTCCGAACTGCCTTGGCCAACTCGGCCTGGCTTCGTCCCGGGGTGTAGGTGTCGCCCCAGACCACCAGTTCCAACAGAAGCGGAATCAGGTCGATGCCTCGCTCCGTCGGCACGTAAATCCGCCGCCGCCCGTCCCTCGGGTCCTTCCGGCGCTCGATAATCTTCGCCGCTATTAAGCGCTCCAATCGGTCGGTGAGCACGTTCGTTGCGATTCTCTCCCCTCTGCCGATCTCCGAGAAGGAGTGGAGTTGTACCAGAAGTACGTCCCGGACAACGACCAGCGTCCACCGATCGCCCAAAAAGTCGAGCGACGAGGCAATTGGACAATCGGAGCGGGCAGTCGTATTCATGCATTCAATATAACTTGCGACTCGCAAGTGATTATCCTATCCCCACAAACAATCAATTGGATCTAGCAATTCACCCTACCACCAACGAAGAGAAACAACCCATGCTCAAATCACTATTGGGAATCGCTCCAAAGCAAGAGCCAGATGGGTCATTCAGCCCGTCGAAGGTGGCCTTGAAGCTGTCGACCTCGAACGTCTCTGACTACAACCCCATTCCATATACCGCTTATCAAGGCAAGCGAGCTAAGATCCTCGTGGTCTTTACGGAACAGAAGAACATGACGATGCAGAATGGGAAGGAGTTCTCGACCGGCAACCATCCCGTAGAAGCTCTCGTGCCCATGTTGCATCTGAAGAACGCCGGCTTCGAATTCGAGATCGCAACCCTAAGCGGAAAGCCGGTCGTCTTCGAGATGTGGGCCATGCCAAAAGGAGACAAAGCAGTAGTCGGCCTCCATGACGAACTGAAGTCCAGCTTCGAGAACCCGAGGCCCCTTCAGGACGTGGTCGATGGCTTCCTGGACGACATCGGATCGTACGCTGCGGTCTTTGTACCCGGCGGCCATGGTGCGATGCTGGGCCTCCCCCAGGACCCGAACGTAGGAGCCCTCTTGCGTTTGGCGCATGAGAACGACTTGTTCACCATCAGCCTCTGTCACGGGCCCGGCTCATTTCTAGCCACGGCACTGGAAGGTCACGAGTTCCTTTACAAGGGATACAACATGGCCGTCTTCCCAGACTCCGTTGACAAGATGACGCCGAAGATCGGCTATCTGCCCGGTCAAATGCCGTGGCGGTTGGGGGAGCGGCTCACAGAGCTGGGAGCCCAGATCGTGAACACGAAGAGCGACAAGACCTGTTGCGTCGACCGACACCTAATCACAGGCGCGAGCCCTCTGGCTTCAAACGAGCTGGGGAAACTGGCGGCGACGACGTTGCTGGAGTACCTGACGTAGAACGCCGAGAGTAAGCCGCCGGCCCGCAGGAGGCCGGGCGGTCAGTTTCGAGCACGTGTCGGCCCGCGAAACACACCGTTGCCTGACGTCGGCGCCCCGTCTCTGACCACGCTTGAAACCGCTCAATCGATCCCTGTCGAGGCATCGGCGTGCTCCCCCGCGCCGCGCCCGACACGTTCGTCCTCTCCCTTCTC
>JBBKWZ010000176.1:0-4505 GCA_037969195.1 Rubricoccaceae bacterium
TCGCAACTGTCGACCGGGGGCCCAGTGCAGCTCTTTCGCAACGACACGGCCAACGGAAACAGCTCATTTCAGGTACAGCTGGTCGGCATCGCGTCCAACCGGGCTGGTATAGGCGCGAAGGTGCGTGCAACAGCGACCATTTTCGGTGAGAGTATCACACAATTCCGCGAAGTCTCCGCGCAGAATACCTTCAATGGGCAGAACGCCCTCACCGCCCATTTCGGATTTGGCGACGCCGAAATTATCAACTTATTGGAGATAGAGTGGCCCTCGGGTCAGATAGATGAATACGAAAATGTAGACGTTACGCTCTTCGGCGGAATAGCGTCAGCGCGGGAGGGCGAGGGCCTAGTGGCGGTTGCCAACGAGCCGAGTACGCCGGATCCGCCCGCGAGCTTTGGCCTGGAACTCGCCTACCCTAACCCCTTCGCCGAGTCCACTACGCTTCGCTACGCCGTACCAGAGGCCGGTGCAGTCCGGCTGACGGTGTTCGATGTGCGCGGCCGCGAGGTGGCCGTGCTTGTGGATGCTCCCAAGCCGGCAGGCACGTACGAAGCTCGTTTCGACGCCCGCGGCCTCCCCAGCGGCGTCTACATCGCCCGCCTGAGGCATGCCACTGGTACCGCTCTGCGAACGCTCACGCTCACTCGCGCGAGCTAATCAAACGACCGACCCCTTTCGCGGCGTGGTGAAACTGAGATGTTGAAAAACCCAGAATCGAGGGCCACCCTCCTGCTCAGCCTGATTTTCCTGCTGGGCTGTACCACCGCGGAACCTGAGTCAGACGTTCCCAGGCTGGTCGCATTCACGAATGTGAACGTCGTGCCCATGGACACCGAGCGTGTTCTCCGCGACCAGACCGTTCTTGTGCAAGACGGGATGATTACCGCAGTGGAGCCGACAGGTACGGTCGAGATTCCACCGGGCGCGCTCCATGTAGATGGCCGTGGGAGCTACCTCCTGCCCGGTCTCGTGGACATGCATATCCATCTGCGCTCCGAGCATGAGTTGCTCTCCTACCTGGCGTACGGGATAACAACCGTTGTAAATCTGAGCGGGGCTACATCGGATGCCCCCGACCTTCTGCGCACCAGGGCCCGGCTCGCGGAGGGCGACCTCATTGGTCCGACGCTCTACACCACCGGTCCTTCTCTCGACGGCGATCCTCCCATCTTCGCAGCGGTGAGCACCGTCGTGACGACGCCTGAGGAGGCTGAGCGCGCCGTTGTCGCCCAGGTTGAAGCAGGTTACGACTTCATCAAGGTCTACAACGGAGTTCAACCCGACGTACTGAGGGCCATTGTCGCGGCTGCTCACGCGCGTGGGAAGGTGGTGTTCGGTCATATTCCGCGCCCGGACGACCGCGGCCGAGAAGGTGCGCTCCAGAGGGCGCTCAACGCCGGGCTCGACGTGATCGCCCATGGGGAGGAATACTTCTTCACCTTCTTCTATGCCGGTGCGGATAGCCTTCTGGATCGGGGAGAGGTGCCCTGGCGTGACGCAGCGCTCATTCCCGAGGCCGTTCGCCTGACGCGGGAGGCGGGTGCGGCCGTCATTCCCAACCTGTCGTTTGTGGCGATGACGCGCTTCCAACTAGATAGCCTGGACACCGTGCTGGCCGATCCGGAGACGCGCTATCTCTCCTCCGAGGTCATCGAGATGTGGGAGCTCTACAATCCGACGAGACGCTCTGATCTAGACCGATTTGACCTGCGCGAGCGGGCGAAGTATGCGTTCGTTCAGTCGCTGACGAAGGCGCTCCATGACGCAGGCGTGCCACTCTTGCTTGGTTCGGATGCGTCCCTACCGGGACTCTTTCCTGGCAAGTCGGCCCATGTTGAGCTAAGGGAGTTGGTGGAAGCCGGGCTTACCCCCTACGAAGCCCTGGCGACGGGTACGCGCAATGCGGGCCGGTTCATTCACGAATACGTTCCGTCAGCTCAACCGTTCGGCATGATTGCGCCGGGATACCGAGCTGACCTGCTCCTGGTACGCGGCAACCCACTGGTGGACATTTACAACGCCGCAGACATCGAAGGCGTGATGGTACGCGGGCAGTGGTTTCCGAGCGCGGAGTTGGAGCGAAGACGAGACGAAATCGCTGGCCCCATTGCGATCAATCGGCAGTCCATTGCCGCCGTGCTCGCCGAGATCATTGAGGAGGAGGGCGTAGAGGCGGCTGTCCAGCAATATCGGACCATCTTAGAAACCGACCCGTCCAGCTACCAATTGGGGGAGTCCCAGCTGAACCGCCTCGGCTATACATTGCTGAGCCAGGACAAGCCGAATGAAGCCCTTGCCGTATTTGAGCTGAATGTTAGCGCCTTCCCAGAATCAGCAAACGCATACGACAGCCTGGGCGAGACCCTGGAGGCGGCAGGACGGACCGAGGAGGCCATCGCGGCCTATGAGCAAGCGCTCGCGCGTGATCCCGACGGCAATATCGGGCGCAATGCCCGCGAGCAGATCGAGCAGCTCCGTACCGAATAGGGCACATCTCGCCTCATACACCCAAGACACTCATCATCCATGCCCCTCCTCCGAGCTGCTCTTGTTCTCGCTCTGCTTATGCTACCGGTCTCCTCTGTGCAGAGCCAGGAGGACGCGCTCCAGTCCTCCGCCCAGCCGATTCGCTCCATCGAGCCCACCGACGACGACTTCTCGGACCTGCTCCCGCTGATCGACTTGATAGGGGAGGCCCGCGTGGTGGTGCTCGGGGAAGCCACGCACAGCGAAGGCACCACGAGCCAGGCGAAGGCGCGCATGGTGCATTTCCTGCATCAACGAATGGGCTTCGATGTGCTGGCGTGGGAGAGCGGCCTCGTTCAGGCCTACGGCATGAATGCAGCCCTGCGCGACCGGGACCGTCCCCTACTCGACGGCGCAAGCTATCTGATGAGCGGCGGATGGGCCACCGAAGAAGCGATCCAGTCGGTCTTTGGCTACGCCCGTGCCAGTTGGCTGACCGACCGACCCCTGGAAATGGCCGGGTTCGATAGGGGGAGGCCGCGCGCGGGAGCCGCCTTCTGGAAAATCTACTTCCTCAACCTTTTCGCTCGCACGCCATCGCTTGCATTCACCGATGAGGAGTGGGTGCTCGCTGAGCGCCTAACCGCTCGGGGGTATGGGTTCCTTTCCAGCGAAGCCCCCGACCCTGAAATGCGCACACAGGAACGAGCCGTCCTAGAACGCCTGCTCGCCCGGCTCCGAGCCCACCGACCGACGCTACGGCGCACAATTTCCGAGAGAGAGTTCGCGGTTGCCGAACGGTTCATCCTCGATGCGCTTCAAAGCGAACGCTCGAAGCTGCTCCAGGGTGCCGAGGCCAACTACGCACGGGACCGGGCGATGGCCAACACCTTCAGCTGGCTTTTTGAGACCCTCTATCCAGATCGCAAGATCATTGTCTGGGCCGCGACCGGCCACTTCATCCGCCACAGCAACCGTATTGAGAATCTAGACCACCCCGATTGGTACACGAAAGGATGGGAGGCCGGGAACCATTTGTACCCACTCTTGGGCGACGACCTCTACACCATCGCGTTTACGTCGTATAGCGGAACCGGTGGCGATGTCTTCCCCGAGGGCTCCTCCAATACGACACAGACCGTTGAGTTTGAGCCTGCGCCACCAGGCAGCGCCGAGGCGCAGTTGCACGCGCTGGGCGAGCCCTACCTCTATCTTGACCTGGCACAGCTACCCCGGACGCATTCCTGGCGTCAACCATTCATCTCCATCGCCCTCGGGAGGCTCGTGAACCGCGCACCCTGGACCGAGATCGTAGATGCGTTCTTTTTCATCGATCACGCCGAGCCCATTCAATATGTCCGCTAGGATTGATGCGCCGCCACCGGCCGGCTCCTTCATGCTGAAGCGCCGCACACTCTTGAAACGAGGTACGGCCATACTGGCCGCGGTGGGTCTCGCGCCGTTCCCCTTCGCCGCAGACTGGGCGCTCGCCTCTCCCACCCGCGCCGCCCATCCGGACAAGCGCTTTGCGGACGTTTTCGGCAAACACAGGGCGTACGTGGAAATGGGCGCCGGGTCACCCATCGTTTTCCTCCCCGGCAACCCGACCTCCTCCTACCTCTGGCGCAACATCCTTCCCTACGCTGTGCCCTTCGGTCGGTGCATCGCTCCGGACCTCATCGGAATGGGCGATTCAGACAAGCTCGACGCGTGCAACCCCGACCGGTACCGCTACGCCGAGCACCGCCGCTATCTCGACGGGTTCCTGAAGGCCCTCGGCATCGAGCACGAGGTGATTCTGGTGGGGCATGATTGGGGTGGGATGCTGGCCTTCGACTGGGCGAGCCGGCACCCCGCTGCGTCGCGCGTCCTGGCGTTCATGGAGACGTTCGTCGTCTCCTATACGTCGGCAAACACACCGGAGTCGGTGCTGGACTGGTTCCGCGAATTCCGAACCCCCGAACTCGAGGCGGCAGTCCTCCAGGAGAATCGGTTCGTCGAGCAGGTATTCATCGTCAATCTGCCTGAACTAAGTG
>JBBKWZ010000177.1:0-31927 GCA_037969195.1 Rubricoccaceae bacterium
GATCAGGCCACGGCAATATTTCCGTGCGGACTCAGCCAGTTCGACGTACTCACCTCGAAATGAAACGAGTTGGACCGGAGAATGAACACCGAAGAGTCTCGCTACATGATCAGCCCAAAGTCCCGCGCAATTGATGACCAGCCTCGCCTCGACAACTTCGCCGGTTGTCTCTACTCGGGTACACGTGCTCCCTTCCGATCCATCGACGACTTGAACGTTCGTTCGGATTTCGCCACCTAGGTTTCGGATGAGCTCAGCCAGGCGCCATGCAACCATGCCAAAATCGACAACGCCGGTCTCAGGAACATGAAGGGCGGCAACGGCTGTCGCGTGAGGCTCAAGTTCAGCCAATCGATCGGCGCCTATCAACTCGCAGTGGATATCGTTCTCCTGGGCACGAGCATGCAGCTCTTTCAGTCTCGTGGTCTCGTGATCAGATACTGCGACGATCACTTTCCCACAACGATTGAAGGGAATGGCCTCCCGCTCGCAGAATGACTCCAGATCTTTCTTGCCTTTTCTGCACAAGGCCGCTTTTGACGAACCAGGCCGATAGTACACGCCTGCATGGAGTACACCTGAGTTCCTGCCCGTTTGATGCCGTGCGACCTCGTCCTCTTTTTCCAAGATGACGAGGTTGATGTCCGGCTGCTTTTCCAACAGCCTGTACGCCGTCGTCAGTCCAACGATTCCGCCTCCTACTATGACAACATCGTGGATGATGGGGAAAGCGGTTTCGTAAAGAAGGAAAAAAATACGCCCCGTCCTGCGACAATGCGGGACGGGGCGTCATTTCAAAATCCGTAACCCAGAAACAGGTTCAGGAAGATTTCCAATCTATTTGATGAGTACTATCCGAGTTGTTCCGAGGACGTTCTCCCCTTCGAGGCGAACCGTATACGCGCCGCTTGGAAGGTTGGAGCCGTCTACACGAACAGACTCGAAACGATTTGCCTCGGCAAATCCTTCGTACAGATCCGCGACCTTCCGGCCGAGTGCATCGAACAGGGTAATCGTGACGTCCTGGCTTTGCGCAACCGAGAAACGAACGGTCGTGCTCGGGTTGAACGGATTCGGATAGGCACTTTCGAGTACATACGAACCCGGGACATCGACGGCGACTTCCACAGTTTGAGAGTACTCGAACTGGCCATCGTAATCAACCTGCCGGAGACGGAAGCTGTGAACTCCACCACGCTCCAAAATGTTGGTGACGAACGAGTAGTTGTTCGTTTCCGTGGTCGTTCCATGCCCTTCGACAAAACCAGCCGAACTCCATTCGGCGTCGCCAAGACGGTGTTCCACATCGAAGCCAGCATTGTTGGTTTCGCTAGCTGTTGACCAGTTCAGCCGTGCAGAGCCGTCGGGCTGAATGAGTGCGTCGAATGACGTTAGCTCTACCGGAATCGCGCCCTCAGGGAATAGCGTCGGCCCGACGATGTCGCATTCCCAGATGTTCTGGGATCCGCCTGTATGGAACGCACTGGAGCGGTACCAGAATACGATGTCCTGGTTTTCTACGCTCTGCCCGTTCTGCTCACTGTCGTAGTTGATCGCACAGCCAGAACTTCCGTCATCAATCTCTGAGGCACTGTAGCGAAGGACAAGCGCATCAGTTTTTGAGAACGAATCAATGGGAAGGAGCAGATCCTGCGCGCTGGGTACAATGCGATATGCTCCTCCTGTCGAAGCGTCTGAGACAAGCCAGTTCACGCCGTGGGCAGGGTTACCCCAAGTACGATTGACTTCGTTCGTAAACGTTGTCTGCGTCGCCAATACCGGGTTGAACTCCGTCACAACATCGTTCGTTGCCGTGCCTTCCAGATCAAAATCGAAGCGCCAGTACGCATGGTGACGGTGCGCACCAGAAGTGCAAGCCGCGCTGTTGGCCGCAAAAGAGTATTCTGGCCAAATACGACCATCGGCGTAAAAGTGCCACTTCATCCGGTACCGGTACCATCCGGCTTGCATGTGTCCGGTTAGGACGAGCTCTCCAGGGAATTCCTCAATGGCGATACCTTCGAAAGGAATCCCGTTCGGTGCGCTCGAGTCACCCATTGGGAAATCACATGTGGTCTGAACCGCTCCAGCCGTTGCGTCTGCAAAACACGACTCGGATCCCGCGCGAATTCCGTCCGCAAAATAGGGTGTTTCGCTATCTGACCAATCTCGAAAACAAGAGCAGCCGGCATCGTATTCAACGTTCAGGACAGGAACGTGCGCACGGGCAAAGATTTTATGGCCATTGTAAAACACATCCCGAAGTTCAAGCCCCGAACCGTCCGAGCCGGAACTGGCTTCTGGCCGTACGAAGTCGAAACTCCATAGCGGATTTCCGGCTGGCCAATCGACGTGGCCTGTAACCGTGCCGGTGGTTGTACTGCAGGAATTGATGGTGGCATCGTACTGAGCAGCCGCGGGCAACGCGGTCAGAGCGAGCCCCAGCGTCGCGGCGAAGAGAAAATTTGAGATACGCATGAGTACGTGAGGTTTACGTCGTGGGGCAGTTAGCGAGTCGGATCAGGATTACCGTTGAAGCGGGTCCAGTTTCCGTCCGTGGCTGGGTTGAAGTCGTTCGAGACGAGCGTGCCATCACGCAAGTTGACGATCGCGTAGCGGATGCGATTGACGCGCCGGGCCGCTGTGTCTACGTCGAACATGTCGAACTGGAGGCAGCGTGAGCCCGGGCCACATGGGTGGCCTTCCTCCCGCTGGAGGATGAAGCCGCCTGAGAGTTCGGGGTTAGCCGCTCGTTCGTACAACTCGCGGAGATTCGGATCGGCGAAGATGATGGCGCGTGCCATTTCGATCTCTTCGTCCGTCGGACGAACGAGTGAAGTGGTCTGGGTCGTCCGCTCAACGAGTGCACCATTGGCATCTCTGATGGTGCGAGCGTAGATGCCAGCGTCGGCATCATAGGTAACCGTGAATGTCCAGCGAGCCTGGGAGCCATTGTCAAGTTTGACATCATCAACCCAGGAACGGAGAACCCGTTCGCCGGAGGCATCTTGGGCCTCAACGGCTGGTGCGGCAGCGATGGTAAGTGCGAACACAAACACAGCCACTCCAGTGAAAAAATGGGAGCGTAGCATGGAGCTTGGGTGGGTTAGGATGAAGTGCTACAAGGATCCATCAATATGCAGGACAAACTCGGGAAACGCAAACGGATGCAAGCCAATCCACCGTTGCAGATTGATCGCACGTGCAAAACCAGTGCAGAGCCCCCCCCTTGCGCAAGAGCGCCTTCAAATGGGCCTGATACTGAAAGCGCCGGGCTCCAACGAAGGAGCCCGGCGCTAACAAACATCTAAGTCGTTGCAGGAACTACTTGATTAAGACAACCCTCGTGGTTCCCTGAACCGTCTCGCCTTCCATACGCACGGTGTACGTGCCGCTCGGAAGTTCGGAGCCATCTACACGAACGGTTTCAAATCGATTGGCTTCCAGGTAGCCATCGAAGAGATCCGCCACTTGTCGGCCAAGCGCATCATACAGCGTCAAAACCACGTTCTGGGCGGCGCTCACCTTGAATCGAACTGTTGTGCTCGGATTGAACGGGTTCGGATAGGCGCGCTCAAGCACGAATCCGTCGACGAGCTCTGCAGTCGAGCTGGATTCAATGTCGAGTTCCGCCTCAATCTCGGAATGCGTGCTCCAATCAGTCTCCCAAGTGCCACTATCTAGCCCGAAGGTTTTCGTAAATCCAAACCCGTCAGTCGCAACGACTGCAGAGGTCGCGAAGTTGCCAACATTGCATGTGTGTGTGTATGCGCCAGCGGGTGCTCCAGCCGGGACCTTCTGCCGAATTGTGCGCACGAAGCTTTGTCCCGGGTTAAGCGATATCGTGAATGGCCCTTTTGTTGGACCACCGCCGGATGGCGCGGCAATGTCAAACCACAAATCGAATGCTTCGACCGCAGTCCCGGTGTTTGTCACGTCAACCACGAATCGATAATTGCCGCCGCCTGCTGGAATACCAATTGGGGGATCTACGGGTGTGCATGACAAGTCCAGCGCACTTGCGTTGTCGGGTATGAGTGTTGGCCCAACGATGTCGCACTCAAAGGGGTTACCACCAGTATGGCTCGCACTCGAACGGTACCAGAAGACAAGGTCTTGCCCGTCTACACTTTGGCCGTTCATCTCGCTATCAAAATTGATCGCGCAACCCGAGCTTCCGTCATCAATCTCGCTTGCGCTATATCGAAGAATGTAGGCGTCCGCTTTTGAGAACGGATCGATTGGAAGCAGTAAATCGGCAGCACTTGGAATGATTTGGTAGCCGTTTCCGGTTTGCGTGTCATTCACCGACCAGTAGATCCCGTCCGTCCCATTGCCCCACGTACGATCATCTTCGATCGTTATGGGCGTCGACGTGCTTTGGAAGGGATTGTATTCCGTTGCGGCATCGTTTCCGGCACCGTCAATATCAAAGTCGAAGCGCCAATAAACGTGGTGGCGGTGCGTCTGGCTTGTACACGTGGCACTGTCCGCCGCGAAAGAGTACTCAGGCCAGATGCGACCGTCATCGTAGAAGTGCCATTTCATGCGGTAACGGTACCAGCCTGCGCTCATGTGCGTAGTCAAAACCAGTTCACCTGGGTATTCTTCAAAGGCAACGCCCGTGAAACTTCCTGGGGTGCCACCAACACCCGTGTCGCACGTGGTTTCGACAGTTCCGGGTGTCGCGAGTGCAATACAACCGCCTGTCTGCACACCATCCGCGACCATCGCGACTTCACTGAAACTCCAGTCACGGAAGCAACCGCAACCGCCCGGGTCGTATTCAACGTTCAGTATCGGCGTGTGTGCGCGTTTGAATACGAGTGCGCCGTTGTAGTACACGTCACGAAGTTCAAGCCCGGACCCATCCGATCCAGAACTGTTACTAGGGCGAACGAAGTCGAACGTCCACAATGGACTTCCTGCTGGCCACTCAACGCTGCCGGTCGGCGTGGCGTTACAGGAGTAAGTAACATCGACCTGAGCCGAAGTTGGAAGGGCAAAAAGTGCGAGCCCCAGCGTCGCAGTGAATAGATAGATTGAGATACGCATGACTAGGTGAGGTTTACGTCGTGGGGCAGTTAGCGGGTCGGATCAGGGTTTCCGTTGAAGCGGGTCGAGTTTCCGTCCGTGGCTGGGTTGAAGTCGTTCGAGACGAGCGTACCATCACGCAGGTTGACGATCGCGTAGCGGAGGCGATTGACGCGCCGGGCGGCTGTGTCTACGTCGAACATGTCGAACTGGAGGCAGCGTGAGCCGGGACCGCATGGGTGGCCTTCTTCTCGCTGGAGGATGAAGCCACCCGAGAGTACGGGGTTAGCCGCTCGTTCGTACAACTCGCTGAGATCCGGATCGGCGAAGATGATGGCGCGTGCCATCTCGATCTCTTCGTCGTTCGGGCCCGCGAGCGATGTTGTCTGGGTCGTCCGCTCCACTAATGCACCGCTGGCATCTTTGATAGTGCGAGCGTAGATGCCAGCGTCGGCATCGTAGGTAACCGTGAAAGTCCAGCGAGCCTGGGAGCCATTGTCAAGTTTGACATCATCGATCCAGGAACGGAGAACCCGTTCGCCGGAGGCATCTTGGGCCTCAACGGCTGGTGCGGCGGCGATGGTAAGTGCGAACACAAACACAGCCACACCAGTGAAAAAATGGGAGCGTAGCATGGAGCTTGGGTGAGTTAGGAAGAAGTGCTACAAGGACCCATCAATATGCGAGACAAACTCGGGAAACGCAACCGATCAGCGTTCAGATTAGTGCATCCGTTTGCGAATTGGTAGGGGACTGGCGATCCATACCGTCGGCTTTGGTTAGACAACTTTGGGAAGAAGAGGAAGAGCCGAGCCCCATCGAAGGTGCCCGGCTCTTCAAATAGATATCTACGAGGAGGTTGCTATTTGATGAGGACGATCCGAGTCGTTCCCTGCACCGCCTCACCTTCCATGCGCACGGTGTACGTGCCGCTCGGAAGTTCGGAGCCATCTACACGAACGGTTTCGAACCGGTTGGCCTCCACATATCCGTTGTACAAATCCGCGACCTGACGGCCCAAGGCGTCGAAGAGTGTCAACGAAATGTTTTGGGCCTCGGCAACCTTGAAGCGAACCGTTGTGCTTGGGTTGAACGGGTTCGGATACGCCCGCTCGATGAGATATCCATCCGGCAGTGCTTCAGGTGCGCTCGGATCATTCGCCACCGGCGACAAGAGGCTAAGTGTTGGGCCAACAATATCACATTCCCACGGGTTTCCACCCTCGTGGTTGGCGCTGGATCGATACCAAAACACAATATCCTCGCCGGTCAGCGACTCATTGTTTATTACAGGATCCTCTCCGTCGTACGTCGGTATCGAATCTAGATTGATCTCACATTGTCCGAGGTTCGTGGCGCCGTCTTCAATTTCGGTTGGGTCGTAGACGGCGATCGCCGCATCAAACTTCGAAAAGTCATCGATGGCAAGCAGGCGATCTTCGACACTTGGTACAATCTGGTAGCCAAATCCCGTCGACGTGTCTCGCACGTCCCAGAAAATGCCGTCCGCCGGATTTCCCCACGTGCGCTGGGCTTCCGTTGTAAATACGGTTTCGGTTCCAGCCGTGGGATTGATTTCTCGAACTTCATCGGGCTCACTGCCATCCAAATCAAAGTCAAAGCGCCAGTAGGCGTGGTGCCGGTGCGTCGCACTGGTACAGGTTGCGCTTGCGGCCGAGAACGAAAATTCTGGCCAAACACGACCGTCTGCATAGAAATGCCATTTCATACGGTAGCGATACCAACCGGCTTGCTGATTACTCGTCAGGACGAGTTCGTCGCCAAAGTCTTCAAACGCAGTGCCGGTAAATGAGCCCGGATCACCGCCTTCCCCACCGGCCATATTCGTATCGCAGGTTGTCTTCACTGTGCCTGGAGTGGAAAGTGCTATGCAACTTCCAGCTTGAATGCCATCAGCCGCATACCCAGCTTCCTGATCAAACCAATCCCGATAACATGAGCAACCAACGCCAGGGTCATACTCAACATTGAGCACAGGTACATGGGCGGTCGCGAACACAAGATGGCCATCGTAATAAGCGTTTCGAATTTCCAGCCCAGAACCTTCCGAACCCGAGCTTTCGGGCGCGTTGACAAAATCAAACGTCCACAGCGGATTGGTTGCCGGCCACTCGGCATGTCCTGTCGGTGTTGCGTTGCAGGTATAGGTGACATCGACCTGAGCCGTCGCCGGTAGCGAGGTGAAAATCAACCCCAGAGCCGCGATCAGAAAGAAGTTCGGTTTGCGCATAACAATTAAGGAATTGGCCAAGGGGGCAGTTATTGAGACGGATTGGGGTTGCCGTTAAAGCGGGTAGCGTTGCCGTCGGTCGACGGGTTGAAGTCGTTGGACACCATCGTCCCATGGCGCACATCCACCACGATGTAGCGTATCCGGTTGACCCTGCGCGCTGCCGTATCCACATCGAACATATCGAACTGGAGGCACCGCGATCCGGGCCCGCATGGATGGCCTTCTTCGCGCTGGAGCACGAATCCCCCCTCAAGTTCAGGGTTACTTGCCCGTCGGTACAGTTCGTTGAGCTCGGGGTCGGCGAAAATGATGGCGTGTGCCATCTCAATTTCCTCCTCCGTCGGCCTCATCATCGAAACGTTGCCGACATTCTGGTGCACCGTAGCACCACTTTCATCAACGGCTGTCTCAGCGTACTGGCCCGTCTCCGGGCTGTAGGTAACGGTCCACGTCCAACGCGCGACAGATCCGTCGTCCAATTTGGCGTCGGTGACCCACGTCCGCAACGTTCGTTCGCTAGACGCATCTTGCGCCTTAACTGCGGGGAAAATGGCCATTGCCAGGATCAGGGCAAGGACTGCGAGTTGGATTCGATACATGATAATATTTCTGAAAAGGGTTACGGGCGCCAGGGATTCTGCCATCGACAATGTGCGAGAATATCGCACCAAACGCAAGAACCCGTGGATAATGCGTCGAAACGTCGTCATTCCCGTGGCATGTTTCGTACGAGAACATCGCCGTCTAGGGTGAGCACTGGACGCCCATCGAAACCAGCAACGCCGGGATTGTCAACCAAAGTACCCCTTTAATCAGGAAGAACAGAACTCCGGCCATTCCCAGTTTCGCAAAGATTCGGCCGGCCCGTTTTCCGTTACCTGAATCGTCTTGAGTTGGCGGGTTGGATTCCATGGCTTTCGCAGAAGATGGGAAGATGCCAGCGATTATATTATGAGCCCTAATAAGATGTTCTGACGCTACAGCAGTTCCTCCCCAGCAGAACTTGTAGCGCAAAAATCCGCGACTAATTGATGAAGGCTGATAAGACCAAAGCGACCGCCGAATCCGAAGCTCGGTTTACGACGAGTGATCTCATTTCACCGGAAGACATTGGAGACGGCTCTCCAGTAAGCACTGCGGGTGGAGGCGTGGCACCTGCTCTCGTCGGCTATGAAGGCGACCTCGAAGTATTGCCTCTTGGACCCAATGATTTTGAGCCCGGCGTCCTTACCGAGGCACTACGGACAATGATGACCTCTAGGCGTCTTGATGAGAAGATGCTGATCTTGCTAAAGCAGGGCAAAGGTTTCTTCCACATTGGGGCGTCCGGCCACGAGGCAGCGCAGGTCGGCATGGGCTTTCATCTCAGGGGTGGCCATGACTGGTTCTGTTTTTACTATCGCGATCTCGCGATGGCGCTCTCCATCGGGTTCACTCCCGAGAACGCTCTGCAAGCCCACTTTGCGAAGGCTGGAGATCCCAACGGTGCTGGGCGACAGATGCCAGAACATTTCGGCCACCGAGATCTCAATATTATGACGACGTCCTCTTCGGTGGGGGCGCAATTTATGCCGGGTGTTGGGTTCGCGCTGGCGTCCCAGCGGGATGGCACGGATCAGATCACCTACATCTCTGGAGGAGACGGTTCTACCAGCCAGGGTGCGTTTCACGAAGCGCTCAATTGGTCGGCGAGGGCTGCAGCACCAGCGTTGTTTCATATTCAGGATAACGGCTACGCCATTTCGGTCCCAGTGAAAGAGCAAACGGCTGGCGGTTCCATCTATCCCATGTTGGGAGGCTATCCGGGCCTTGCGAGAGCGCGGTACGATGGAACAGACTTTTTTACAACCTTTGCCGTAAGCAAAGCCGCCGTCGCCCACATTCGCGAAGGAAAGGGGCCCGTTGCGTTGTTGGCCAGTGTTGTTCGGTTGTTGCCCCACTCTTCATCCGACGACCACAAGAAGTATCGCGACCCTGAAGAACTTGCCGCTGATCTGAATCGGGACCCAATCGTACGGCTTGCTGCACAGCTCGTGGAAGCCGGCATTATGACGGAGGACGATGTTGCCGAGATGCGGAAGAAGGTCTCTGGTGAGATCGACGACTTGTCCAAAGTGGTCGAACAACAGCCAGAATCCGCTGAATCTCAGACGCACGTTTACTTCGAAGGGGAGGACACCCGCCAGTACGAGCAGCCCGGCCCCGAAGGCGAGCTTGTTGTGATGGTGGACGCCATCAACCACGCGCTGGACGAGGAGATGGACCGTGACGAGCGAGTGCTTGTCTATGGAGAGGATGTGGGTGGTGGAAAGGGCGGCGTGTTCACCGCCACAAGAGGCCTGGCAGCGAAGCATGGTGCCGACCGTTGCTTTAACTCACCATTAGCGGAGCATTCGATCATTGGGTCCGCAGTGGGTCTGTCGGCGGCGGGCTTCAAACCTGTCGTTGAAATCCAGTTCGCTGACTACATCTGGCCGGGGATGCAGCAGATCCGCAATCAGGTGTCCTCATTTCGTTACCGCTCGAATAACGCATGGAGTTGCCCGATGGTGATCCGGGTTCCATGCGGAGGCTACATCCATGGCGGGCTTTGCCACAGTCAAAACGTTGAAGCCATGTTTGGGCACTTCCCGGGCTTGCAGGTTGTGATGCCCAGCACAGCAGCCGATGCCAAGGGGATGCTGAAAACCGCAATTCGAGGCAACGATCCCGTAATCTTCCTGGAACACAAGGCGCTCTACCGGCAAGGTCCGGCACGCAGCCCCGAGCCGCACGATGAGTACCTCGTACCGTTTGGCAAGGCCCGGATTGTGCGGGAAGGGACCGATCTCACAATCGTAACGTGGGGTGCGATCGTCTACAAGGCACTCAGCACGGCTAAGATTTTGGAGAAAGAAGGTATTTCAGTGGAAGTCATTGATCTACGGTCCATTCTTCCACTCGACTCAGAGGCCATTCTTGAATCCGTTCGAAAGACCAACCGCGTGCTCGTTGCGTTTGAGGATTACGAGTTCATGGGCTTCGGTGCGGAGATCGCGGCGCAGGTGGCTGACCATACGTTTGAACACCTCGATGCACCCGTGAAGCGAATTGCAGGCACGTTCAATCCAACTCCCTATGCCGATGCGTTGGAGAAGGCAGTGCTTCCGCAGGACGAAGATGTGTTGCGTGCCGCGCGCCAAGTCCTCGATTACTGAAACCTCGGGACATCCAAAGAAGTGAAACGCCGTGTTCGCCCGGCTGCTAACGTTGCTTAAGATTGATCCATGATTCAACCCACGAAGCTCATTCTCCTCGCCGTCATTGCCTTTGGTGCGGCAACTGCCGTCAACGCACAAGGCGTCCTCACGTTTGAGTCGGAAACGCACGACTTTGGGACAATTGCTGAAGGAGAGAAGCCCACGCACATCTTCAGGTTCACGAATACGGGTGACGAACCGGTTACGCTAACGCATGTCCAGCCATCTTGTGGATGTACCGCGCCGTCGTATTCCACCAATGCAGTTGCGCCGACCGAAGTGGGGGAGATCACCATTGAGTACAATTCGCAAGGGCGACCAGGCGACTTTAACAAAACAATCAGCGTGCAGGCTCAGGGGACGGCAGAGAGTTTCACAACGCTCCGCATCACTGGGACCGTAACGCCAGTCAATATTCAAAATGGCGTGGCACAAGGAGGCGTGGTTTTCGACGCCGATCTGCACACATTCAGCGACTTGCTTGCGAGTGTTCCGGCATCGCACGTATTCAGAATGCAGAACAGGACAGAGCGCCCGATAAGGATTAGCGAGGCCCGCGTCGTCAACCGAGCGGGAAGTATGATCAATTGTGTTCAGGCGCCGTGTACGCCGCGCATCAACGACGAGCGCGCACGCGCCGAAGCTGTAGCGGTCTCGTATCCAGCTCGCCTCATTTTCCCAGGCGAAATCGTTGACCTCAACGTTTCGATTGAGCAGACAGAGTTGGCGCTCAACGCGAGCGGAGTATTGGACGTGGCCATCATTCTGATGACGGACGACGAAAATCAGCCCACCAAGTCACTCCGACTCCGTGGCAGGGTGAATGCTGAGAACAGCGCTTCCGTAGGGAAGTAGTCGCCGGCGAGTGATAGCCCCGTGATTTCTCGGGCGGCGGGACGGATTATCATGTCTTGGGGGCGAAATAGATTGGCGCGGCCCAAACCTAAAGATTTGTCAATGACGCTGAGAATGATGCTGCTTCCTGCACTCGCGCTGATGTTGGCGGCGTGCACCGTTGCCCCGGACGCGGGGCCGGCACCCGTTGGCCCGCCCGCACCCCCCGCGGCGAATTACGAGGCGACGCTGGCACGCATTCTACAAGCCGTGGTTACGCCGGGAGGACTGGTGGACTACGTCGGTCTGGCGTCCGGATTTCAGGCTGAGTTCGACAGTGTGCTTGCTGCGGTTGAACAGTTCGATCCAGCTCGTCTTTCGTCCGACACGGACAAGCTTGCCTTCTTCATGAACGCCTACAACGTGCGGATGCTGAAGAACATCCTCGATAATCCTCAGGTGATGAACATTGAAACGGAGGGTCGTTTCGAAGATTTCTTCCAGGCGCCGTTTCGCGTCGCCGGTCTCAACATGACGCTGAATCAACTGGAAAACGGCATTCTCCGCCTAAAGGACAGCGTTGATGGCCAGCCGCTTCCCGCTGGTCTCGTCGCCATGCGCCCTAGCCAATTGGATCCTCGCATCCACGTAGGTCTCAATTGCGCGGCCGTTTCCTGCCCCCCATTGCAGCAAGAATCATTCACAGCTCCAACGGTCTCCACTCAATTGGACGTCGCGTTCGCCGCGTTCGCTAACAGCGCAAAGCTCGCGAACACGGATGGAGTCGCCCTGAACATTTCGAGCCTCATCGACTGGTTCGGCGAAGATTTCGACGCTTCTGGCGTACCCGTAGGCGACTACTTTCTGGCCGCTATGAGCACGTCGAGGCCAGGATATGACACGATCCGAACGGTGTTCGAAGGAAACGACACAGCGGCGATCCGCGTAATTGTGGTCGGCGAGCAGCAGTTCAATTTTGTGTACGACTGGACCGTAAACCGAGCCAACTGAGCATGAGTCAACTTGTCTCCGTTCTGATTATGCTCGCTCTCCTAGCGGCAGGACTGCCCGACAGTTCGGCTCAGGCTTGGACCCAGGAAGCCGGAAGCGCCTACGTCAAAGTCTCGCAGAGCTTTTCGGCGGCCAGCTCGCGTTACGACGAAAATGGAGACATTGTGCCGTACAACGAAAACACGAGTGGCTCATTCCGCGAACGAAGCACGTACGTCTATGGTGAGTACGGTGTGACGGATCGCCTGACATTTGCCGCGTCCGTACCGTACAAACGGCTCTATGTGACGGACGAAACATTCGACCCTGTGTTCGAGCGTGAGTCGTTTGCATTCGGTACGGCTTCGATCACGGCCCGTTACGACATCGGCCAGTCGCTTGGCCTTGGGCCTGAAGAGCCGACCGTACTCGCGGCGAATTTTGGCGTGGCGGTGCCGCTGGGTTACACAAGGAATTACAACCCCGCCGTTGGCCCCGGCCAGTTGGACCTTCACGCAACGCTGAATCTTGGCCGAAGCTTGTGGCCGTTTCCCGGCTACGTTCAAGCGGGTCTCGGCTACCGTCGTCGGACGGGGTCCTTTGGTTTCTCGACATCAACAGCCTGTTCGGATGGCATGGAGGATGCCGACGGCCACGCCTGCCTTGCCGACGAGGATGCCCGGCGTAGCTACGGAGATGAGTTTCTCTTCACCGCCGAAGGTGGTGTAACACTTGGCCCATTCCTTCTTCAGGCCTTGGTCGATGCTCACTGGTCGGTATCTGCGCCAGCACCTCCCGAGGGCGTTTCGGGCATTCAACCTGAGGGCTTCGAATTGCAACGATACGTGCTCGTCGGAGCAGGCGTGACCGTTTATGGACCGTTGGACTTTGGATTGAGTCTTCAGGCGTTCTCTGCTGCTCATGCCCAGAATGCGTTGGGCGGAAGCCTCTTTTTCGTGGGTTTGGAGCGCAAGTTCTGAAAGGCCCGCTGGCCAATCTTCAGGAACTTGAGTCTTCCGAGTCTGAGCGAGTTGCCGGCCGAGGTTCGGGTGTGGGGTCCAGCTTGGCGAGCTTCGATCGCTCGCGAAGGCTTGCGATCGTGTAGATCCCCACGAGCATCGTTGCTGCCCAGAGACCAATCGCATCATAGAGCGAGAACGTTTGACCCGTAATCGTGAAGTGTGGGTTGCCCATCGCCCAAACAATCGTATTGCCGGCAATCATCACAACGCGGGCTTCCGTCGGGCCAAGACCACCAAACGATATTTTGAACTCTGAGCGCACGATGGTGACGATGTTCACCATAATCATCATCAGGAAATAGCCGATTACAATCGCCATCGCTATAGACAAGTGCATCAAGGGCGAAAAACCAAGACCGCCAAGCACGAACAACGTCGAGATTGCGTCGCTTTGGTGGTCAACGTAGAAGCCGTAGCGCTCCCGTTGGATGCCTCGGACGCGCGCCAATGTGCCGTCGAGGCTGTCGCCCCACCAGTTCAGCATGATCATGGCAGACGACAACCAAAGCCAGTTGAGGCTGAACTGAGTCAGCCAGAAACCTAGGCCGACGCCCATCGCGGCCAAAATGCCTATAATGGTCAGCTTGTCCGGCGTGATCCACCGTGGCAGGCGCGCCGCCATTCGTGGTAACGCCCAACGTTCAAACCGGCCAAGCAATATATCGTTGATGCGCTTTTTCGCTTTGGCTCGTTCCATCTACCGTAGTACGGCTAGTGCAGTGTATGAAGCCGAAGACGCAGTTGCGACGGAAAGTGTTGCTCGCCGACCGATTTGGCAGCTTCGCAAGTCGATCAACGGATTGCGAAGCTCTTTCGCAAGAACTAGGCCGACTGTAGCGCTTGTTCAAGATCGGCAATCAAATCGGCCTCGTCCTCGATTCCAACCGACAGGCGGATGAGGGAGTCGGAGAGGCCGGCAGCCCTGCGGGTTTCGGCGGGAATGGAAGCGTGCGTCATCGTTGCAGGGTGCGAAATCAGACTCTCTACACCGCCGAGGCTTTCAGCCAGCGAAAACACTTTAGTGGATGCCATCACGCGGTTGGCGGTTTCCACGGCGTCATCCTTCAGGATGAACGAAACCATCCCGCCAAAGTCACTCATCTGGCGCTTTGCTATTTCGTGGCCTGGATGATCCTCGAATCCCGGCCAACTGACCTGGCCAACTTTGGGGTGGTCACGTAGGAAACCGGCGACCGCGGCCGCGTTCTTGCAGTGACGCTCCATTCGCACATGCAATGTTTTAGTCCCCCGGAGTAAGAGGAAGCAGTCCATCGGGCCAGGAGCCGCGCCCGCACTCTTGATTAAAAAACGCAGCTTCTCATTCAGCTCGTCACTGTTGGTCATCATGGCACCTCCTACAACATCCGAGTGACCGCCAAGGTATTTCGTAGTCGAGTGCATTACGAGGTCAGCGCCAAGGGCCAACGGCTGCTGGAGAAAAGGTGAGGCAAACGTGTTATCGACACCCACCATTGCACCGCGATCATGCGCAAGGCTTGACAACGCGGCGATATCGAAGACCTTCAGAAGCGGATTCGTTGGCGTCTCAATCCAGAGGAGTTTTGTCTTTTCGGTGAACGCATCGGCCACGACAGCCAGGTCCGACAAATCAGTGAACGTGAACGTCAAACCAAAGGGCTCGAAGACCTGTGTCATTAACCGAAACGTGCCGCCGTAAAGGTCATTCGTAGAAATGACGTGATCGCCCGGCTTCAGAGTTTTCATCAGCGCATCGATGGACGCCACTCCGGAGGAGAATGCAATCGCGTGTTTGGCACCTTCCAATGAGGCCAGATTGCCTTCCAGCGCAGTGCGCGTTGGGTTGGAGACGCGCCCGTATTCGTACCCCTGGTGGACGCCGGGAGCCTCCTGCACGTATGTACTCGTAAAGTAGACTGGCGGCATGATCGCTCCGGTGGAAGGATCAGGATGCTGGCCAGCATGAACAGCACGCGTTCCAAAACCGGTCTTTTTATGTGTGTTTACACCGTTCTGTGTCGAATCGAGATCGGTGGCGGTTAAGGAGGACATAATGCAAGCGATGAGCTAGAGAAAGGTGAAGGTGGGCGAGGAATGTGGGGTGAGGTATGTATCGAACTCTCTCACGTTTATACTTCCACGCTCAAAGAAAACGGGGACGCGGTACTTACCACGTCCCCGCCGCTGTAGGAAGGAAAGCAAATGGGCTAATTCATGTCGTGGCCTGCGCACTCGCCAGCTTCGCGAGCTTCGTCCGCACGGCTGAGTTGAGCGTAGACCTGGAAGAGCGCATTGCAGATGTCGGCTGGATCTTCGTTCTGCGCCGTCGTAAGCCTCCGAGCCTCAGAGAGGTGTGGCAACGCTTGCTCAAGCAAGCCGTCCCGTTCACCGCGAAGACGTAAAGCTTCCGCATTATCCTCTGTATCAATCAAACGTGTGTTGACAGCCGTGGCCTTGTTCTGATAGGCGGCACCCAGATTGTAGAACGCGTTCGCGTTCTCGGCGTCCAGGGAAACGGCTCTTTCCAACTGCACGATAGCCTCGTCGAAGCGCTCTGCGACCAACAACGTAGATCCGTAGTTGTAACGAAGAACTGCATCGTCGGGGTCACGGGCGACCGCCGCTTCATAGGCCGTGATCGCTCGATCTGCCTGGCCGGTAGCCCCATACGCATTGAGCAATTCAGCACGAACCGACGCGTCATCGGGGAAGAGCTGCGAAGCTTCTTCCAGCACCTCCAAGGCACGTGAGGCATTGCTGCCCGTCGACAACAGCGCCCGGCCGAGATAAACATAGGCGCTGGCATCTCCACCACCTGTCGATATCGACGATTCGAAGGAACCAATCGCGGTATCCGGGTCGCCATTGACAAGGTGCGCAAGGCCCAGATTGTAATGGCCGCTAGAAGAATCCGGCTGGATGTAGGTCGCGTTTTCAAAAGCCTGAATCGCCTTGGCAAGATTCCCCTCGTTTCCACCACTGCTTTGGAGAAGACGGCCACCGGAGTTCATTTCCTCGGACCAAGCTATAAGTCTCGTTTGTGCAACCTCAGCGTCGCCCGGAGCCAGCGCCTCCGCCCGATTCATCGCCGCCATCATCTGTTCGACCATAGGCTGACGTTCCATTGGGTCGACCACGTCAGCAGCTTGCAGTTGCAGCACGCGTGCCTTCAATCCCAGTGCATCGGCATTGTCTGGGTTCTCGGCGAGAGCTGTTTCAATGTTGGCGAGCGCGCTGACGTAGTCGCCTGAGCGGATGTACAGTTTGGCTCCCTCGATATTGGGGTCGGAGGAGCAGCCATCCGCGCCGGCAAGCAATGCTGTGGCAGTGACAAGTGCGACGAGGACGTGAGTAGGTGAGAGCAAACGCATGGCGAAGGGGCGGGAAAGGGAGTCAGGCCAGGATCATCCGGCTGTGAGGCAGAAACATTGCCTCGCGTGAACAGCGCGGACAGCCTCATGAAGCTACGATTATCTTCCTCTCCCCACAACTCTCGGGTCTTTCCAAGAAGGGTCAAAAAGGCCTCTGTAGCCTTGATTGAAACGGTTTTACGGTGACGCGACCAGCGGCGTCCATTGTGAAAACTATCCCGCCTGTCCTCAAAGCAATGTGCACATGACCTCCAGTCTCAAAGCTTTCATGACGGGCCTTGTTGATTACGCAGGGCTTTTTCCACCAGCGCAGCTCGAGCTGGATCCGGCAATCCGTAACTATGCGCGGTACAGAGGAGAGGACGACGCATGGATGCTTGGGCGGTTCATTATTTCGGTCGCGAGACTCGGCGAACTGACGGATTACGCGGAGCTGTTCGCTGATGGAGAGCCATTTCGCTTTTCGGTTCTCGGACATCCAGCGCTTAAAACCGACATCTTTAAAGCCGCGCAATTAACGGTGGCCGACGCCTGCACGTTTGAGGGGCGGCACGAAGGGCACGCCATCGCCGACCGATTTGAAATAAAGGTTCAGCCAGAGGTGTTGGAGCTCTCGGCGATGGCCGATCTTCTTGGTCAATTTCACCGGGCGTTTTCAGAGAAACTGAGCATGCCAACGCGAGCGTTCTTCGAAGCGCCGTTGATGGGAGAACGCTGGGAGTCGGGTATCGAGAAGACTGTTCGGGCCATCGCCGATGCGAACTCGGAAATTGGTGAGGACACGTTCGGCCTCAAATTGCGTTGCGGAGGCGTGACGGCCAATGCATTCCCCGATTTAGAGGCTGTGGCGTTTGCGCTGCTTATGTCCCGCGACGCCGGCATTCCGTTCAAAGCCACCGCCGGACTCCACCATCCGGTTCGGAATTATGCGGAGGAAGTCGAAACCACCATGCACGGTTTTCTGAATGTCTTTGGCGGAGCCATTCTCGCCTCCGTGCACAACTTCGACTCGTCCGCGCTGACGCGCCTGTTGTCGGACGAGCACGGCGAGCACTTCACTTTTTCCGCCGATGGCTTCAGCTGGATGGAGTGGGGTGTTTCTGTGGAGGACATAACGACCTTCCGCACCAAGTTTGCGACCAGCTTCGGTTCGTGCTCGTTTGATGAGCCACGAGAGGATCTCGCGGCGCTAGGTTTGATGGAACCGACCACGGACTGAATCTCAAAGATCGTCGATTCGGCACCCAATTTTTTTCCACTCCCTCTCCCCACACTATTAATGCCTTCGTTCATAGAGGTCGCGCCCGACTCGCATTTTCCTATTCAGAACCTGCCCTATGGCGTTTTTAGCAAGCAGGGCAGTACCGAGCGCCACATTGGCGTAGCCATCGGCGAGAGCGTTGTAGACCTTGCGGTTCTCGAAGATGTCGGGCTTCTCGATCTACCTGAACTCCTCGAATCGCACCCCTTTAAGCAACCCACGCTGAACGCCTTCATGGCGCTCGGCCACGTCGCCTGGATCGCCGTGCGCTCGCGTTTGCAGGAGTTGTTGAATGCTGACACCGCCACACTTCGAGACAACGCGGAGTTGCTGGGTCGCGTTCTAAGTCTGCGGAAGGACGTGACCATGCACCTTCCCATGGAGATCGGCGACTACACGGATTTCTACGCCTCGCGCCAGCACGCCACGAACGTCGGGACGATGTTTCGCGGTGCGGACAACGCGTTGATGCCCAACTGGCTTCACCTGCCGGTGGGTTACCACGGCCGTGCTTCCTCGATTGTAGTGAGCGGAACCGACATCATCCGCCCGATGGGGCAGATGCGCCCGAACCCGGAGGAACCGCCCGTCTTTGGGCCAAGCCGGTTGCTGGACATGGAACTGGAATTGGGAGCGGTCATCGGCGCGGGAAACAAACTCGGCACGCACATCCCCATCGAAAAGGCAGGCGAGCACATCTTTGGCTTTGTGCTGGTGAACGACTGGAGCGCGCGTGACATCCAGAGCTGGGAGTACGTGCCACTCGGGCCGTTTCTTGGAAAAAACTTTGCCACGAGTATCAGCCCATGGATCGTCCCCTATGACGCGCTGGCGCCGTTTCGTTTGGCGGGCGAGCCCCAAACGCCCGACGCAGGTAATCCCGCGCCCCTGCCGTACCTCCGCCAGCAGGAGCCACGCTGTCTCAACCTGGAACTGGACGTGCTTCTGGAAACCGCGCAAATGCGCGAACAGGGAATGGATGCCCACCGGATATCGCAATCCAATACGAGGTACCTCTACTGGAGTCCCGAGCAGCAGTTGGCGCACCACACGGTGAACGGCTGCAACCTACGCTCAGGCGATCTGCTGGCCTCCGGCACGATCTCCGGCGAAACGCCCGACAGCTACGGCAGCATGCTCGAACTCACGTGGCGTGGCGCCAACCCGCTCGCGATGCCCTCCGGCGAAGAACGGAAGTTCCTCGCCGATGGTGACCGCCTGGTGATAACCGGCCACGCCCAGGGCGATGGGTTCCGCGTTGGGTTTGGAAACGTGGAAGGGACGATCTTGTCCGCGACGGAATGATGCCGGAGCAGATTCCATTCTAGTGCTTCCTTGAGGGTAGATCGGGATGTTGACGGCGGTGACGTCCAGCCCGTTCTAACACGCTACCGGTCAGCACAAGCCGGCTTGCTCCGGGGGTGCACGCTCTGCGCGTGGAAGGTGACGGCGTGACGCAACCGAGGCTCCTGACGGCAGTTCGCGGACCTCACGTACAGCGCATTATCCCTTCAAAAAGCCCTTCACAAAAGCTTTGCATGGGCGGAGCAAGCCCCTATATTAGCGCCCCCGAAGTCGACGCCTGCCGGTCCCCAATGTGCAGAGCAGCGTCGTTTTCGTGCGCCACCGGGCGCTTCCCGGTCTCCGCAAACGGAATCCCTACCGGATGCATCTTGCCACTGCGTCGCGCCTTATTCGCCACACCAGTCCGCTGAAGCTGACGGATTTCGACTACGCGTATCCGAAAGGTTTAATCGCGGCGTATCCGGCTGAGCCTCGTGAGGAGGCGCGGCTGATGGTGGTTCACCGAGAGACAGGTGTGATTGAGCACCGCACGGTTGCGGACCTTCCGGATTATTTCGGTGAAGGCGATGTTCTCGTCGCCAACGACACCCAGGTTTTCCCGGCCCGCATGTACGGAACCAAGGAGAAGACCGGCGCGCGCGTTGAAGTCTTTCTCCTCCGCGAACTGAATGCCGAGACCCGCTTGTGGGACGTGATTGTTGAACCGGCGCGCAAGGTTAGGGTCGGCAACAAGATTTACTTCGACGACGATCTTTCGGCTGAGGTCATCGACAACACGACGAGCCGGGGACGGACCATCCGGTTTCTCTTCGATGAATCGCCGGAAGCTCTCTATGCTTTGATCGACCGCGTCGGGCACACGCCAATCCCGCGCTACATCCGACGAGACGCGGAGCCGGAAGACAAAACGCGCTATCAGTCGATCTTCGCAAAGTCTCGCGGAGCCGTAGCTGCACCCGCCGCCGGACTGCATTTTACATCGGAGTTGATTGCGGCCCTCACCAATAAAGGCGTCGACATCGCGCCGGTAACGCTCCACACGGGCCTCGGAACGTTCAGGCCGGTAGAGGTGGAAGACCTCACGAAGCATCGCATGGACTCGGAGAACTTCTTCATTTGCAACGAAAGCACTGAGAAGGTGAATCGGGCCCTTGTTTCGCGGGATCACACGGTGACGGTTTGTTCGACTACCGCCGTTCGAGCGGTCGAGTCGAGCCTGTCCGCCGATCGCACCCTCAAAGCGGGTTCTGGCTGGACGGACAAGTTCATCTACCCGCCGTACGAGTTCAAGATCACCGAGCGCCTGTTGACGAACTTTCAGATGCCGCGTTCGACGCTTCTCATCATGGTGTCAGCATTCGCCGGCGTCGAACTGATGCGGCATGCCTACGACGAGGCGATCAAAAGCAAGTACCGCCTGTTCGCGTTCGGCGACGCGATGCTCATTGTTTAGTGAATTTCGTTTCGCGTGTTTTGGTAACGTGGTTGTATGGAGGAGCCCAAACACGCGACGCACACAACACATCACACAACACATAACGTAGCCGTCGTCATCCCGGCCGCTGGGTCCGGTTTGCGGATGGGCGGAACGGCGAAGCAGTTTCGCCCTTTGGGAGATGCGCCAGTTCTTGTGCAAACGCTTCGTGCGTTCGCGAAAGTTGAGGAGATCAGAACGACGGTTGTTGCCGTTCCGGAGAGCGAAGTCGGCGCGGTTGGGGACCTGGTCATCGAATTCGGATTGGATGCATTTGTTGTAGCCGGTGGGGCAACACGCCAGGAGTCGGTCGGGGAGGGCTTGCGGGCCGTACCGGAGCAGGCGGAGATTGTCCTCGTTCATGACGCGGTACGCCCGTTTATTTCTGCCATTCAGATTCGGACAGTCATTTCAGCAATCGAATCACACGGCGCCGCTGCCCTTGCCGCGCCTGTGGCGGACACACTCCGACGCCGGACGGGGTCAGACTTTGGCGAGACCGTCGAACGCGACGGCGTCTATCGGATGTTGACTCCTCAAGGCGCGCGAAAAGTGCTACTCGTGGATGCCCACGAAAAGGCGGCGGAGTCCCGATCTGTTGCCACCGACGAAGTAGAACTGCTGCAACGGACGGGGGTTGTTGTCCACCTGGTCGTAGGTGATGAGCGCAACATCAAGCTCACGCGTCCGTCCGATTGGGCGATCGCTGAAGCTCTCTGGCCGGAATGGACGAAAGAGATGGTCTGAGGCGCTCGGAATTGCCATTGTAGCTTCTCCTAAACCATTCCTCCCTTCTATCGTTTTCCCAATTTGAAATGCGCGTCGGATTCGGCTACGATGTTCATCGCCTGAAAGAGGGCCGTCCGCTCATTCTTGGCGGTGTCGACGTGCCATCAATTGTCGGTCTTGACGGCCACTCGGATGCGGATGTGCTCACTCACGCGATCATCGACGCGTTGCTCGGCGCGGCAGCGTTGGGTGACATCGGCCAACACTTCCCTGACACCGACGAAGAATGGCGGGGGGCTGATAGCATTGAACTTTTGCGCACCGTCGTGGAAAGTGTGACTGCGGCGGGGTTCGTCGTTGGCAACGTGGACTCAGTGGTTGTGCTTCAACGCCCCAAACTCCGCTCGCACATTGACGCAATGCGCGGGTGCCTTGCGTCCGCAATGGGCATTGAGGTCTCGCAGGTTTCCGTCAAAGCCACAACGAACGAGACCATGGGATTCGTTGGACGCCAGGAAGGGTGCGCCGCGCACGCCGTCGCGTTGCTTTTTCCCGCTTCCTCCTAAGCCAGGCTCGCTGTGGATATCGTTGAGTTCCTTCAGGACTTCGCTAACTGGCTGCAGACACTTCCGCCACTCGGCGTCTACGCAACAGTGTTCTTAATAGCGTACGTGGAAAACCTCATTCCACCATTCCCGGCCGACGTGAATGTCGTGATTGCGGGTTCTCTGGTGGGGCTTGGCTTCATTGCGTTCGTTCCCACCGTACTTGCCGCCTCCATCGGGAGTGCGCTCGGTTTTATGACCATGTATGCGGTTGGCAAAGTTCTTGGAGATGCTGTTGAGGATCCTGGCCGCCTCAAGTGGATTCCCAAGGCGCCCATATTGAAAGTCAAGAACTGGCTTCAACGGTGGGGCTATTGGGTCGTCGCGGTTAATCGTTTTCTCAGCGGATCTCGCGCGGTCATTACGTTGCTTGCCGGTGCGTCCGACCTGAAGCCAGTGAAGACAGCAATGCTTTCGCTAATCAGCGCATTGGCCTGGTACACTTTGCTGGTCTACGCAGGTTATGCCGTGGGTGCCAACTGGGAATCTATCCTTCCACTACTTGTGGTCTATGGGCGCATCATCATGGGCATTCTTATGACCATCGTAGGTGTTTTTGTCGTGAGGTGGTGGTTTCGGACGCGCAAGCCAAAGCAGAGGGCTCTAAGAAACAGCGAAGACCCTTCCGCATAGCCAATCCTCGCTGTCGCTTCGTTGACTCCGCGTAGGTGAGACCCGTAATTTTACGGTCTAGTCCGGGCTGTTTCTGCTTCAGCGGAATCTTGAGTCGGGCCGTTCCGCTGGTGTAGCTCAATGGTAGAGCAGCTGATTTGTAATCAGCAGGTTGGGGGTTCGAGTCCCTCCACCAGCTCTGCTGCGAGTTTCTCGCGGTGTTCTTTACATGTTGGGCAGGTGGCCGAGTGGTTAAAGGCGACAGACTGTAAATCTGTTCTCAGACGAGTACGGAGGTTCGAATCCTTCCCTGCCCACAACATGGTCCCCGGAATACTTGTTTGGCAGTGTTGAAAAGGCGCTCGGTTAGCGTCTGGGCGGGATAGCGGCCCGATTTTGAATGATCCTGTCTTTCCTGTGGAACGGGTTTCCGCTGAGTGGAAGGCGGATGTCATGGAAGTGGGAGCCTGAATCTGCTACTGTTCAGAAGCACTCACCCGGCGGCAGCACTACTTTCTGTGCTCGTCAGATTTGCCGTCGTCCCGTTGGAGCAGTTAGCAATAACTAGACGTTCTTCATTCCCATCCGGCGCTCTTCGGCTACTCTGACAAAAACCGTGCATACTCAACTTGGTTGAGGCTCTCGCTCTCTGGACTTGTATGCAACGTTTATTTTTGAAAGCTCCAATAATTGATTCAGGATGACGGCAGGAATCGATTCAATGCCCACGAGTGTCGGTCCGGTTTGGCGAACCATCCGAGAACGAATGTGCTGCACGCCATTGCAACGGTCGCACTTTGATCATCTTGCTGATGTGGCGGCCTATGTGTTTCCAGATCGAGCCACAACTGAATACGGTTCGATTGCCCACATGACCGACAACGGGGACGTTGTTGTCAATCAATTAGAGTTCTCGGCAATATCCAACTTGCTCAACAAAGAACTGGATCTTGAGCAGGCAAAGCGAATCCGTGTGGAGCATCAGAGACGCCTGAAACGCCTGCATGACTGCGTACTGCTGGGCGATTCGTCGCCGTATGACAGGGTGGAGGCCAAGCGTTTATGGTGCAGTACATCCGATGCGATTGCGGAGTTGGCGCCTTATGGGTTGGTCACGAAGATTCTTCCGGACATCCTTCACCAGCGCGTTGCCAGCCAGTCGAACGACTCCAACCCAAACCAGCTTGGAAAATGCAGTTCGGCAAGTTATCCAGAGCATTTGAGTTCCAGAGCATTGATCCGTGATGTTCGAGTTCTCATGGATTCCTGGCCGACGGCAACCGATGATTCTGAAGAATCAAGCCTCACGCAATCCAAACGGAAGCTCCTCACTTCATTTTGCAAAAGACATGTCGGGCACGGCCCGACGGCCTGGGAGGTGCCTGGGTACGAAAA
Source organism: Rubricoccaceae bacterium (assembly GCA_037969195.1). Lineage (GTDB taxonomy): Bacteria > Bacteroidota > Rhodothermia > Rhodothermales > Rubricoccaceae > JAHEJB01. The sequence continues at coordinate 24,105 of JBBKWZ010000177.1, forward strand.
CGTCAACTACGTTTGGGGATTGCTGGACCCAGCTGTCCGGGAGATCGCGCTCGCAGATTTAACCGGCCTGAGCACGACAATGCTCACGGACCAGACACAATGGCTAGAGCGCCCGATGACGCAGCCAACTAGCTGGCGCCAAGAAGTCGAATACTGGACCGATCATTTGGACACGCAAACGACTGTACTTCGATGGGGATTTCTCGTTGGGGAATTACCTCAACTAGCCAAGCTCGCGACGTTTCTGTCCTCTAAGGGCGAAGCCTGGACAATTAGCGATCTCATGATGTGCACGGCCCAGGAACTCTTCAATCATATGCCCTCAGTGGGGGACATCACCAGTCGTCGACATGCATACCGGGCGTCGTTACAACCAGCCGGCCAGGTGGATCATCGCCGGCCGATTGACCAACGAAGCAATCATACCGTCGACGAAAGTCTCTCCTCTCAACCGATGTGGGGCACGTCGATACCACGTCAGTTGCAGTTCAAGGAGAATGGTTCGCCTGGAGAAACAGATAGATTGATTTTCATCGGCGAATCGGCGGCAGCACTTTCAATAGCTGACGGCGATGCATGGGTTAGTGGTTCAGCCAATCCCGGGCTGCCGCCCCCGCATTCGATTGTCGTGGCGAAGCACCTCAGTCCCGGATTAACGCCTGCGATTCTTTCGGCAGACGCGGTCGTCGTGGAAGAGGGCGGCCTACTTCAGCATGCCGTGTTGGTTGCGCGTGAGGTTGGGATTCCGTGTATCGTAGGATGTCGCGGGATCGTGGGGCATCTTACGTCCGGCACGCGCATTACTGTAGACGGAGGAACTGGACAGGTTTCGATCAACGGGACGTCGGAAAATCGTGCATAACAATTCGGAGGCGCGTGAAACCGGGGCGCTACGGTTTTGATGGCCCCTACTTTTTCCAAGTTCTGGACACGCGAGAGTGCGCGCGTGGGAGAGACGGAACTGTTTGAGGAAATGGTGCGCGGTTTACCCGAGAGCGATGCCACCTTCGTGCTAGACATACAACGCGAGCTTGCGATGTCGCGCAAGCGGGTCTTCGAGTCAAGCGAGACGGAAGTAGAGTCCGATTCCCCCAGTGCGCCAGCATGCTTTGTCAAATTCAAGCTACGCGTGGGTATCGAAGTGCTTCGTGCAAGCCATCGCTGGACTCGATCGGTTACAAGGATTTCGGTGGATCAGCCGCCAATGCAGGTTGCCATCAAGACTGCCGCCGCGGTTAGTTTATCCAAGCATCAGGAGGGAGCATAGATCTTGAATATTGGAGAATTAGGCTGGGCACTGTCGCGCCCACAAAATGATGAAACTGCCCAGCGTGCGGCCCAGGCGGTACTCGAAGGGACCGACCCTCTAAATTTCCCGCCGAAGCTCTATCGGGTTCTTCTCATGCACAAGTGCTTTCGCCATGCAATGAAGCATCTTGAAGAAGGCGGGGTCGATCTAGGCAAGACGTTTGTTTCGACTGAAACCATCAGGAATACCTTTCCACTTTCCCGAAAGCCGCTCTGGGCCATTCCACAGGCTCCTCGCTGTTCGCTGAGACACTTCGTCGCCTCAATGAATCAGCATCAGGAATTGCTTTGGGATGAAACAGCTAAATTCTCCCAATTATTTGGAAGCGATAGATTTGTGTTGCTTTCGGGTAAGGCATTGCAGTCGCTATTTCCACATTATCAGGATCGGCTTGGCTTTGATACCGATCTGTGGGTCCCAACCGTTTCCGATGGACTTGATGCATTGGCTGTTCTGGTCAACGAGCTTGGCTTCACGCTCAAATTTGCCCGCCTGCACAACGTTGGTTCAGAACCCAGCCTGGGGGCGTCAGCCATCAAGAACATCGATGGGTATGGTGTCTCTTTGGGCATCCTTGCGGGGAGTTATCAGCTTTACGCAGAGCCCCTTGATGAGCGAGCGATACAGACTCAGCGATCCGGCCTCCCATTTTTAGCGCCCTCGCTGGAGGATCTTTTGTTGATGGTCGTCAGCAAAGTTCAGCGGAGGCGCAAGCTGCTGATGGTCAACGTTTCTGATGTAGAGGTGATACTTGGTGCCGCTGACGGGCCAGAGGCTATCGGTCTAGATTGCGACCGGGTTTTGGGTCTCAGTCGGCAATACGGCCTCAATGTCCCACTGAGTAAGATTCTTGCGCAGGTCAACCTTGCCTGGCCGGGTCGTGTGCCCGACGGATTGGCCACCTTGATGAATCAAGTTTCTGCACCGCGAGTCGCCATCACGAGTCGTGCATTGCGGAATCCGGAGCAGAAGTTTGCTCGCACTTGGGAAAATAGAGGCTTCAGAACATCCGGTTACCTGCAGTACTTGAAGTTGCACGGCTGGCTGGCTCTCGCCGACGTGCTTCTCCTGCGCACCGTCGGAATGCGCTCGTTAAGGCGCATGATTAAAAACATGGATTCCAAACGAGGGCGGTTATTGCCATTCCTATATAAAATTTTTGGTGTGCTGCCTCTGTGTGCTGGCGCAGAGCCAACCGAGAGGGGGAACCCTCGAACCTGCCTAGGCGAGAGTTCAGAAATGCCGAAGCGCGGCTATTTGCCAAAGTATATTTGTGACACTGCAGACGGGATATTCCCCCTGATTCATAAGGACGACCACGATTGTCTTGCTTTCGTTGTGCAACGCTGAGGGTTTCAAGCAGCCCCGTACTAGTAATAGTCCTGTTCCTTTTGCAGCGTGACAGTCGACCCCTTTCCGGCTTTAAGCTGAATCTCATGCTCATAAGCTGCGCGCCGGTTGCGAACCTTTGCCAATAGGTCGTTCGACATAGGTCTTGGCAGGTCGGAAACAGCTTCAATGATCTCCCACGGTTGGAGAAAGAAGATGTCGCGATGCTGAATCTCCGAGTGGGCACCAAGCTGGCCCTCCCACTCAAGCAAAAGTTGCCGAAGTCGATAGGAGGTTTTCAACCAGACGATGTGATGATTCTCACGATCGATTGCAAGGGCACGGCCGTACTTGATGCCGTAAACGAGCTTCGCGCATTCGTTTCGACCACGACTCAGATCGTAGTGCAGCGCTAGAGCGAGCATGGAACTGCGACGATTTGATTCGTGATCCTGTGGATTAGCCGTGCCGGTGCCCAGCGCCTTTTCAACAATGGCTGCGGTGGTGTCATAGGGGTCGTAGTACGGATCCCGCTCGCGCATCCAGAACCAACGACTCCTGACGCGTTCATACCCCTCGTTGAGCTCGGGAAACTCAGCTGAATCAATTGCGGACAATGCCGTCGCGGCATCCATTAGATCCAGACTATCTAACAATTCCTTAAACGAGGCAAGATCTGCGATGTAATTGCTTGTCAGTACTGGGGACAGTGGTTTGGTGAGATCGATACTGCCCGGAATTCTCCACGATGTATCCAGGTTATCCAACAGGGCCACGTTGTCGCTCACCATGGCCTGAAGGCCCGGCAATACGCAGTCATCCCCCTGAGCCTGAATGAAGAAGGTCAACGCAAAAAACTCACAGAAGGCCCGCCACCAATTTAGAAAAGCCTCTTCAGGGGTCAGTCGGCCGTTCTGTTCTAATCCATCCTCTGAGACAGGCAAGGCGACTGATCGGGCTTCAAGGACTTCGTAAGACGCGCGGCTGCGTTGCAGTAAATCGGAAAGAAAGGCTTCCCTCCACGTCGCTTGCAGAAATGCGGGAAGGAAAGCGAAAAGTGTATCCTGACGAAAGTGAAAACGGCAGTTGATAAACTGCACGTGCAGTGGAGACGAATCGAATCCTAGAAGATGTGGGATGGATTCAACAGCCGGGGTAACAAACGCTTTCAGGAATGGGGTAATCACTATTTCCGGGCGGAGGTCCATCCACGGAAACTGCTCATCTGAATCCGGTACCTGTCCGCCGTGTGCGTCGCTGAGCAACGGGATGAGCTCATGAAGTCCCTCACGAAGTACTTTTGCCGGAAAAGGAGCCTGCCGAATTTCCGGGACCATTCCGAACATCGTCGCAGGATTCGGTTCTGGCTTCGCCGGTGGTTCAGAAACTGGCTGGTTTAGAATAAATCCCAACCCGAGGGGTATTGTCAGCGTTGCCTGGGGCGGAGCATGTGACAATGGATCTTCGACCATCCCATCAAGCAGCGCGAATTGATTTCCCTTGGCGTCCGCCTGGATGAGCCACGGATTGGAACCGCCTTGTTGCTCAAGCGGGACGATCGGCATTGCGGGGGTTACGGCCGCAATGAGTTCGCCGCGCGTCACAGAGTCCAGCCGATGGAGATCGAGGTAGAGCGTGTCGAGTCCGGTGCCAGCAACCTTTCCGCTGATTTCGCCTAGGTAGGAATTCAGCAAGGTCCTTCGGCTGGACGCTTCCATCGAAGACAATGCCGTAATCTCGCAAGCGGGATGCAACGTGAGGTCACAATATGGGTCAAGCACACACGTCGTGACGTACTCTGGCATTGTTGCGAGGGCATCGGACGTTGGTAGCAACACGGCTGCGCTTTGCGGTACAATTCCAAGCCATGCGTCCCACAGATCAAGCCATTGAAGATCTGGTTTTACCAACACGTCATCTGCCGGCCGAACAATTCCATCGAAAACCGCTCCGCTGGAGCCATCAACCGTCACTTGAGCGCCCGAGTCAAACAACTGAGTCGCGGATTTGGTGCCGACGACACATGGAATTCCAAGCTCTCTGGATACAATGGCCGCATGACAAATCATGCCACCGACGTCGGTAACGACTGCGGCCGAGCGCTGCATGGAAGGAACCATGTCGGGATTGGTCATTGTAGCAATAAGCACGTCGCCGGCCACTAATGCGTCGGCGTCCTCGATATTAAAAACCAAATGAACGTGTCCTGATGCACGGCCCGGGCTCGCGCCCACGCCCTGGATGGCGACTTCGCCAGCAATGAAGGCAGTCGTGCCTTGCGCCCCCGAGGTAACGGCCCGTGTCTGAACGAAATAGAGGTGCTCTCCACTTACGCACCATTCAACATCTTGAGGGCGCCCGAAATCGTCTTCTAGAAGTTGTCCGGCCGTCGCTAGATCGAAGCTGAAGGCGGACCCCAGATCTCCAGACGTCTCTTCAAAACTTGCGCCATCTGACGGCCAGCGCTCCAGCCAAAGCCGATTAGGGTCGACTTCACCCTGGACAAGTTTTTCGCAATCACCCTCTACGTATTCGATCAGAATATTCGCGGCGCCCGACGGGCCGGGAAACTTTGTAAACATCACGCCAGAATGATCGGCAACGACTAGCGGTTGAATAATCAGGGCCATCGTCGGAAAGCGGTCCAACGACGCAATCCCGTAATAAGCAAACGCCCGATTGCTGAAGACTGAAGCCCAGACGCCCCTGATCGCATTCGCAATCTGCTCATCCGACTCGCAGACTATTGAATCAAAAATCCCCGGGAAAGCGTGATGTTCGCTGTCTTCTACCGTTGCCGAAGACCGCACGATGACTTTATCTCCGAACTGTTCGCGCCATTGACGTCTCAGGCGATTGATCTGGGCTAGCATCGCTTCCGGGACCTTGGCGCGAGATATGGCCGCGCGAATTGCCTCCAAATCGCTCGCGGGCGGCTCACCTCCAATGCGAGTTTCGGTTGCTGCGAGAAGTGGCCCAATTCCAAGCGCGGAGAGCGCTTCTGTGAAAGGCGACGTTGGAATCACCCAGGCAGGCGGTGTGGTTAACTGCAGCCGATGTAGATGCCAAAGCCCTAACCCCTTCCCTCCAACAATCTCGAGGGATGGATTGGCAATAGTTTGTAAATCGTGAACGTAATTGAACTCAGTCATCTGAAACAGTGGGGAACTATTCTGGATTAGTACGGGGTCTGAATTCATCGACGATGTCTGGGACTACCTCACGAAATGCGCTGGAGATTATCTGATGCCGGTGTTCGCGACTTAGGCAGGCAAGCCCCAGAGCGTGGCTGTCATAAGGATCATAAGCGACCAGATCGATATGTACAACGGCATTGCTGATGCCCAACGCGTTGACCATTACCGTGGCACATCGGGCGCCCGATCGACAGACTTCGTCGGGCAATTCGAGTTCATAGAGACCGGGCATCATGTCTCGATCAATCTCGCGAAATGCTCCAGGTTCACGATGATCCTCCTTCCAGGATGTCAGCGCGATTGGCGTCGCCGTCGGATCGTTGTCGCGTATATACGCCGCGGCCAAGCCGTCTGTTGAATCCGAGAGCCCGACAATCCCAACCTCGTCACTATCCTTGGACGTCAGGAAGAAGCGAATACGGATATTTTGCGTGTCCTGTCGGACAATTTGCGACATGGTTTCCTCCTTTATGAACGATAGTTGTCAGCTGAAGCGAGATTCAAATGAGGTCGCAACGTCCGTGGAAGTGACATCCGAATTCCACTTGTCAGGTTCTCGTGGCAGTTGCTCAAAACCCACGTCCCAAGGTTCATAGTAGATCCGTCGTAAGGATCGTAGCTGACGCCCTGCAATCGAATAAAACACGGGCGCGCATCCTCAAAACGGATGCAGACGTGTGTAAAACCAGGCCTCAGAAAATTCGCGGGTATCTGAAGGCCATACAACCCGGGGAGTTGTTGACTATCGAACTCCCGGAAACCAAAAGCGCCATCCGCTGTGCCATCGCTCAACAATATTAGCGGCCTTGGCTGATGTTCGTCCGGCCGGAGGTAGCTGGCGTTATAGCTTGCATCGGGTGACAGTCCGGTCTTGGGCGACGCAAATCTCCGACCACTAATCTGGGTTAGGTGGAGATGGATAACGAGCCCAGAGGCGTTGATGGGCAAGCGAAAGCAATGGGCATTTTCGCGCATATGGCGTCAATCAGGGTGGCGTTTGTCTTGATTATCCAGCCTTGCTTTTTTCTCCCGTCAATCTTTGGCGGAAGTATTTCAGAAACGATTAGTTAGCTCCGAATATGGCGGGGACATGTTTCAACATAGCGCACAACGCATTGGCACGAGCCAGTTTCGCGGCAGTAAAACCTTCCTGCCCTTTTAGTCCATGGTGCGCTGGCAGCGGTATTCGGCAGTGCTTGACGCTGTCTGGACCAGCGTATCACTCCGGCCTTCGGGGGGCACACTGAATTCAGCGATGCCTTTTTCGTTTTCCCACGCAATCGTCTCGCTTCGCTAGAGTTTCTCGCAGCAGGATGCTCCAGCCTAGTGCTTTCTCGGAAGCGCGCCGCAGGGAGCGAGGACTATACTTTGGCAACAGGAGTGCGGAAGAGAATTCAGCGGTCTCACCCCGGCCTGGTCATAGAATTTCACGGCTATTCTCCAAATGTTGGACGCGTTCGGGATGGTCAGCGTCATACTCCAGGCCGTAGATTGCTGCACTAAGAACTACAAAGACGTTCCGCCTCGTTGGAGGCGGGATTCTACCAGCGGGAGTAGCTCAGTTGGTAGAGCATCAGCCTTCCAAGCTGAGGGTCGCGAGTTCGAGTCTCGTCTCCCGCTCAATTGACATCAGCCGTGCTTTATTAGGCGGCAACTGAGTTGGCATCATCATGCTTTGCCGGCCGTTGTCGCGTCGATTATTGATTTTGGATTGATCCGCCTCGCACGGGTTCCTTCGCAACGATCGTCTCGGTAAACTACTCTGCTCTACCATTTGCCTCCTTAGCTCAGTGGTAGAGCACTTCCATGGTAAGGAAGGGGTCCCCGGTTCAAATCCGGGAGGAGGCTCACCGTCGTTTTTGGCCGTGTTTGGCGGATTACGATGTGTTTTTCTTTTTTGACATTCACCGGAACGCCGAATACACATCATGGCTAAGGAGCAATTCCAGCGCACGAAGCCCCACGTTAACGTGGGCACGATCGGACAC
>JBBKWZ010000178.1:0-6930 GCA_037969195.1 Rubricoccaceae bacterium
AGGTCTTCCGTCTGGACCAGCACGACGTCCCACATCCCTCCCATTGAACTGCGGACGACCTTGGGGCTTTCGAAGTCGGCCGTTCCCGGCCCCGCCAGGACGGCATCCACGCCAAACCACGAAGCGGTGCGGACAAGAGTCCCCACGTTGCCGGGGTCCTGAACGCCATCCAATGCAAGCACGGTCCTCGCACCTTCCAGCCCATTCGATGCGGACGTAACAACCGATCGCGCGACGGCCATCAGCCCCTGACTGTGCTGCACGTCGCTGATCTTGTCGAGCTCGCTCCGGGCAATGCGGTGGACGGGCACGTCCGTCGCATTGAGCAATTCCTTAAGACGCCCATCGTCCAACAACTCGTGCTCAATCAAGATTTCTACGAGCGGTGCCTTCGCTTCGATCGCGGCTTTCACCGACCGAAGGCCTTCAACCAGGAACATCCCCTGCTCCCGCCGCCCTTTCTTGCGGTGCAGGTTCGCCAGGTTTTTCAGATGCTTGCGAGAAAGAGTCGTCACGTTGAAAGTAATGAGCGTGCGATGCCGACGACTAAGCTACCGCCCCGGCCTTCATGAGCATCGCGCAGACTCATTGCGAGGTGTTCGGGACATCTTCACGGGTTGCATTCGCATGGTCGGAAACGCGCGACGGTAACTTTCGTGCATAGTCCTGTCGTTCCCCCTAACCACTTTTTGGCATGGCCCGTCAACTCAAATCCACACGTCGAAGCGTTCGCGACCGCGCCGTTTACCAGGAACCTGCGCCGCGACTGGACAAAGACAACCCGTTTCAGTCGATGATGGAGCGGTTTGACGTGGCCGCGGATATCCTCGAACTGGACGAGGGCCTCTACGAATACCTGCGCTCCACATCGCGCATCCACATCACGTCGGTTCCGGTGATGATGGATGACGGCACACTCAAGGTTTTTGAAGGCTACCGCGTGATTCACAACGAGGTGCTTGGGCCGAGCAAGGGCGGAATCCGCTATGCTGAAGATGTTGACATCGACGAAGTGAAAGCACTCGCCGCGTGGATGACCTGGAAGTGCGCAGTTGTAGGTGTACCATTTGGTGGCGCGAAGGGTGGTGTAAAGTGCGACCCGACAAAGATGAGCCGCGGTGAGCTGGAACGCCTTACGCGTCGCTACACGGCCAACCTGATTGATGTTTTTGGCCCCGAAAAGGACATTCCTGCCCCAGACATGGGCACGAACGAGCAGATCATGGCCTGGCTGCTCGACACGTATTCAATGCATGTTCGGCGTACGGAGACGGCCGTTGTAACAGGCAAACCATTCCTCATCGGAGGTTCGCGCGGACGGCGCGAGGCGACGGGTCGTGGTGTAATGACTACGACGCTAGCCGCCATGGAGCGCATCGGCTTGAAACCGGAAGAATGCACGGTGGCTGTTCAGGGCTTCGGAAACGTGGGCTCCGTGGCCGCGCAGCTTTTCCAAAAGAAGGGCTGCACGGTCGTTGCCATCAGCGACGTTTCCGGCGGCTACTACAATGCCAACGGCATCGACATTGACGCGGCCATCGCCTATGGTGAGGAGCACAACCACGTCATGAGTGGCTTCCCAGGAGCAGATCCAATAACCAATGCGGAGCTTCTCGCGCTCGACGTCGATGTCCTTGCTCCATGCGCAAAGGAGAATCAGATCACGGCTGAAAATGCCGCCGATGTAAAGGCGAAGATTGTCGTCGAAGGTGCAAATGGCCCGACAACATCGGATGCTGATGCGATTCTGGACGAGAAGGGCGTTCTTGTGATCCCGGACATCCTCGCGAACGCAGGCGGCGTAACCGTCTCCTACTTTGAGTGGGTGCAGGATCGCCAGGGGTTCTTCTGGACCGAAGACCGCGTGAACCGACGCCTCGACCGGATGATGCAGCGTGCGTTCGACAAGGTGTACGACGCCGCCGACGAGCATGATATTTCCTTGCGAATCGCCTCGTACGTCATCGCCATCCAGAAGGTGGCTGACGCACTCCGTTTGCGAGGGATTTACGCGTAGGCTCTCGCAGCGCGACCGACTTTCGGCGCGTTGCCGGTATTGTGTTGGAAGGGACCGGAGACCGTAGGTTTCGGCCCCTTCGTTTTGCGCCTCTGCCATGTCGATTCGCTTCCGCCTGGGCTACCTCTGCATTCTGCCGGTTCTTGCCAGCGGATGCGCGACGCCCATCCGGCCGAGTGGCGGACCGGTTGACAGCGTTCCACCCGCGCTGATATCGAGCCAGCCCGCGAATGGCGACGTGAACGTTGAAGCAGACCGGGTAGTCCTCGAATTCTCCGAACGGCTGGATGCATCATCGGCTTCGCGTGCGGTTTCGGTAGCGCCCGCGTTTGATACGCCACCGCAGGTACGCGCTCGAGGTAGGAGTCTGGAAATTGTCTTCCCCGATTCGCTCCGGGAAGAGACCACGTACGTCATCTCGCTCGGGTCTGAATTGCGCGACGAGCACGGAATTGCTCTCCAGCGTCCAATTGCGATGGCATTCACCACTGGCGATGTTCTAGATCGGGGACGGATTTCCGGAAGGCTCATCAATCCAGCTTCAAATACGGGAATCGGAGGTTTTCAGCTGTTCGCATTCCGGCTACCGGCAGTATATGGCGTGCTGGATTCGCTAAGCATTCCGCCCGACTCAATCATGGCCATGTTCAGCGGCGCGAACGCCAGGTACTCGCTGCCCGACCCACGAACCGACCCCCCGACATACAGCACAGAAGCGACGGGAGATGGTTCATTCCGACTCGAATATTTGCGTGAGGGGCCGTATTTCATTGTCGCTCTGGAGGATCTCAACAGAAACAGGAGAGCCGATGATCGCGAACGCTTCGCAGTGCCGGCCTTTGCGGTTGGAATAGCCGTCGCCGATTCCGCGTCGGGCGAATCGATTCGTGCGCTCGAGCTCTTCGTTACCGTGCAGGACACATCGCCGCCGCAACTCCGGCGCTCCCGATCGATTTCGAACCAGCGTTTTGCGCTTTCGTTTGACGAGCCCGTTCGCCTGCGCTCCCACTCGACCACCGCGTGGACGCTCTCCGACTCTGCAACTGGGGTGGCTGCAGCGCTTGCCTCCGTATATCAAAATCCGAACACGCCAACCGAGATCTTGCTTCGTTCCAGCGAAGCTCTACTCTCTCAACCTTACCTCCTGACGACTTCGAGTACTATCGCCGATTCGAGCGGGAATGGCCTCAACCTTGCGGCGACGATCGTCCCATCAGCTTCGCCCGACACGCTTTCAATTCGTTTCGAAGGCTTTCTTCCAGCGGCGGCGGCGGCCGACTCCGTCTTCCTCCTCCGCCCCGACGCATGGGCGGGCGTGCGCTTTAACCAACCCATCGATTCGCTGGACTTCCGCCAACGGGTCTCCGTTCGCGGATCGGATGGACTGCTCGACTACACGACCGAAACACAGGACGGCGTTCGGTACGATCTCAACCTCCCCTCGGCGGTACGCGCATTTCGGGTTGAAGTCCAAATGACTGACTCGACGTACACGCGCCGGTTCGCGGTTCCGGGAGCCGACGCCCTCGGATCAATTTCGGGCAGGGTGGAAGTACACGGGGAGAGTGTTGTCCGCGTAGAGGCCCACCCGGCCAGCGGCTCGCCATTCGAGAGCGCCGCCAATACGAATGGCACATTTGCCATTCGCAACTTGCCGCCCGGCGCGTACCGGCTCAGGTTGTATGTCGACTTTAACGAAAACGGACGGTGGGATGGCGGAAGCCTCGCACCGTACGCTCCTCCCGAGCCGTTGCTGTGGCTTTCCGCGCCCATCAGCGTCCGGGCACGCTGGGAACACGAAATTGAGGAACCGGTCGATTTCAACGCCGACTGAAACTTCGTCGACCCTCTCGCCATCATGTCTAGTTCTCCAGACCAATTCCTCGAACCCGTCCTCTCCGCCGAGGCCATGCGCACGGCCGATCGCCGGACGATTGACGAATTGGGCATCCCCGGACGCGAGTTGATGGAAAATGCCGGGCGGGCCGCGTGCGACATGATTGAGGCTCGGTTTGGGGACATGAGAGGTCGCGATGTCCTTGTGTTCGCGGGCAAGGGAAACAACGGGGGCGATGGATTGGTTGTGGCGCGGCTTCTAAGTGAGCGCGGCGCACTCGTCACCACAGTAATAACGGCGACTGAGCAAGAATCAACGGATGACACCGCCGCCAACCTGAGTGCCCTCAAGGAAATCCCGGAAGTCGAAATTGTGCCGTTCACGCAGATCGAGGATCTACAGGATCTCGATGCGCCGAGTCTTGTTGTCGACGCGCTATTGGGAGTAGGAATGTCGGGGGAACTGCGCGATCCTATTGGAATCCTGACGCAATGGATGAATGAACAGCTTGCGCCCATTGTCTCCCTGGACGTGCCGACTGGCCTGAATAGTGATTCTGGATTTGCCGCAATAGACACAGTCCACGCTGTTGCCACAATTGCCATGGCGGCTCTCAAAACCGGCCTTCTCCTTAACCAGGGGCCAGTTTATTCCGGCGCGGTGAGTGTAGCCCACATTGGCATTCCCCTATCTGTGATCCATGACGAAGCGACCGCCTCCCGAGCAACCGACGAGTGGGTCCGACACGTGTTGCCGGCGCGTGCGCACGATGCTCACAAGTACAGTTCTGGGCGCGTGCTCGCTGTCGTTGGATCACGGATGTTTACAGGAGCCGCCGTTCTTTCTACAGCGGCCGCCTACAGACTGGGGGCGGGCGCGGTCGTCTGCTGCACGCCGGAGAGTGCACAGTCCGCCATCGATGCACTTGTACCTGAAGTGATGGTTGCGGCCCAAAAGGAGACCGACGACGGCTCGCTAGCCATAATGGCTTACGACGACGTCAACGCGCGGCTCGAAAACTCGGATGCCGTTCTCATTGGCTGTGGCCTTGGGCGTTCGAAAGAAACGGCTCGGCTAGTTCAAGCGCTTCTTCGCCGAATTGAAGGTCCAGTGGTGATAGACGCGGACGGCCTCAACGCGCTCGCTGGGCACATGGGCGACCTTCCCGAAATGTCGAAAGGCCAGTTTGTTCTGACGCCACACATGGGCGAGTTCAAGCGTCTTGTTGGAGAGGACGCCATCGACGCATTCGATCTCATCACACTTGTCAAAACGTACGCAGCGGCCTGGAACGTCGTGCTAGTCCTCAAGGGTATGCCCAGCATGGTTGGAACGCCTGATGGCAACGTGTTTATCGGCCCTCCTGGAAATACATCCCTGGCCACAGCGGGCACTGGAGACGTGTTCGCGGGGTCCATCGCCGGTTTGTTGGCACAAGGCCTGAAGCCATACAAAGCCGCTCTCTGCGCATTGCATGTCGGGACCGCGGCTGCCGAACTCTATACAGCTACCAGAGGCGTTTCATCCATGATAGCCAGCGACCTTCTTTCGGGCATCCCTGTTGTCCTTCACGACCGCTTTTCTGAAAAACGTGCTACGTAACCCACGACTCCATGCGGTCCTCTGGACGACGATGCTGATCATTGGATTTTCGCTCCCTGGACAGTCTCTCCAGCGCTTTTCGATGTTCACGCCCGACAAAATTTGGCACGTGGGCAGCTTTCTCATTCTCGCGCTCCTATGGCTGCGCGTCTATCCTACGGCTGGGATTCGCATCCTATTGTACGGTGCACTATTCGGCATTTTGACGGAGGTCTACCAACACGTGATGCCTATAGGTCGCACATTCGACCCCTTTGACGTAGTTGCTGATGTCGGCGGACTCCTCGTCGGCACACAGATCGGCCCGTTGTTGAGTCGAATCAAAAAAACGAGGGCTGCGGAGCAACTCTGAGTCACGCGGCAAGTCTTCCTACAAACAAACCAGGGAGACCGCGATGAAACGCCGCTCGAATTTGCTTAGCGCAGAAGTTGGGCTCGCAGTAGCCCTGGCCATTGTGGTTACCGCTTTTTCGGTGGATGTCCGAACCGACGAGCAACCGGGCATAACTGCGCGCGACCAACCAAGCGATCCTATCACGCTCGTCGATCTACCACAAACCGAACAATGGGCTGAGGTTCAGCCGGAGACGCCGCGAGACTTCGATCGTCCGCCGATTCCCGTTGAGGATGCCGGGTCGATTTTCGAAGGTTTGATCACTGATTTGCCACGGGTTCCAGAATCAATTTCAGTGGGGCCTCCAGACCCACCTACACTTCCCGAATTACCCACTCTCACCAATCCCGAACCGGCGTACGACGAGAACAGGGTATTTGAAATCGTCGAAGTGATGCCAGAACTGATCGGCGGAATTGCGGGACTTCAGGCCAGAATTGTGTATCCAACGTTCGCAGTGCGCGCTCGCCTCGAAGGACGCGTCATCGTCCGCTTCATTGTCAATGCGGATGGATCCGTGAGCGATGCGGAAGTCGTCAACGGTATTGGGGGAGGGTGCGATGAAGCCGCTCTCGATGCAGTTCGGAGCGCCAGATTCACTCCAGGCATTCAAGGCGGCAAAGCAGTCCGCGTACGATTTGCCGTTCCTATCACGTTCAGGCTGAGGTAACTCCCAGCCGACGCCTTTTCACTAACCCGAGCCGGTGCGCATAAAATCTCAGAAGGACGTGACGCAAAGCGCTCGCTTCCCTACATTGCAAAATCGCACCCTTTCCCGGCCCGACTAACCCAAACCAACATGGCTGTCCGCAAAACCGACAAAGCCGACATTCGAAGCCGCTACCCGCTGTACGTACAGATCGGCCTAATCCTCTCCATCCTCTTCACCGTCGCCGCATTCAGAATTCCTCTGATGCCTAGCGACAACTTCGAGATTATCGAGCAGGATCAGGAGATTATGGAAGTGGAGGAAATCGAACAGACACAGCAGCTCGAGAAGCCTCCACCGCCACCCGCTCCTCCACCGCCGGAAGAAGTGCCCGACGAGGAGATTATCGAAGAGCAGGTGATTGACATCAG
>JBBKWZ010000179.1:0-5636 GCA_037969195.1 Rubricoccaceae bacterium
TCATACGTGTCCGCGTAAGGATCGACGTAGCCGTCCTCCGTCAGACCGATACGCGGCTGGACACCGCTGGCAGGAACCGTAACCGTTTCTGTTTGCTGGCCAGGCGCTGCGCCTAGCTGCGTATAGCATCCTGCAAAGGACAGTCCGAGGAGCCCAATCGAGAGCAACGATGCCAGAACGAAAGGCGAGAATTTAGGGCGAGAGTCGCGGGAGGTTTTCATGGTCGTGATGGGAAAGAAAGCGGGCTTTCTACGCCCAAAGAGCGGGCAGGAAGAGAGGGGAATTGGTGACGGCAGCCCAACCCCGACGTGAATAGAGGGTGGTTCGGTCGGGGTATATTGGGGAGCCTCTCAAGGCTAGCCGCTGAATCGGCCGGATGGGTAACACCAGCGGTTCGCATCGGCGGCTTTTCTTGCGTTCGGGTTGCTTGCAAGAAGTGCTCCGGCCCTCACGATCTACAATACGGCCTTTTTCCGGCTGTCGTTCCGCCTTTTCATAGATACAACTCCGTCTCCCATGGCCGACAAGATTACGCCGCGCTCCGAAGACTATGCCCAGTGGTATGTGGATGTCGTCCGAGCAGCACGTCTTGCCGATTACTCGCCCGTTCGCGGTTCAATGATCATCCCGCCGAACGGGTACGAGTTGTGGGAAAACATGCGCGACGCCCTCGATGCCATGTTCAAGGCAACGGGACACCGCAACGCGTACTTCCCGCTTTTCATTCCTCAAAGTTTCCTCGCGCGCGAAGCACAGCACGTCGATGGCTTCGCGAAGGAGTGCGCTGTCGTCACGCACCATCGCCTTATGGTTGACGACGATGGCGAGCTGGTCGTCGATCCGGAAGCAAAACTTGAAGAGCCGCTGGTTGTTCGGCCTACTTCAGAAACCATTATCTGGGACACCTACAGCAAGTGGATCCAGTCCTGGCGGGATTTGCCGATACTCATCAACCAGTGGGCCAACGTGGTTCGTTGGGAGATGCGCACGCGGCTATTTCTTCGTACGTCAGAGTTCCTTTGGCAGGAAGGCCATACCGCCCATGCGACCGAGCAAGAAGCGGTCGACGAAACGCTCCAAATGCTGGATGTTTATGCCACGTTCGCGGAAGAGTGGATGGCGATGCCAGTTATCAAGGGCGTCAAGACGGAGGCGGAACGATTCGCCGGCGCGGTGGACACGTATTGCATTGAGGCGATGATGCAGGACGGAAAGGCGCTGCAGGCTGGAACGAGCCACTTTCTCGGGCAAAACTTTGCCAAGGCTTTCGACTGCACGTTCCAGAACCAAAACGGCGAACTAGAACACGTCTGGGCGACGAGCTGGGGAGTTTCGACGCGATTGGTCGGCGCGCTGGTAATGACACATGGAGATGACAAAGGGATTGTGTTGCCGCCGAAGCTGGCACCCACTCAGGTCGTCATCGTCCCGATTACACGCAAGGATGGCAACGAAGTCATTCTGGAAGCTGCTGAGAAGGTCCGTAAGGAACTCGCCGACGCCGGCATCCGCGTTTTCCTCGACGACCGCGAACAGCACCGGCCAGGTTGGAAATTCAACGAGTACGAGGTACAGGGCGTGCCAATTCGGCTTGCCATCGGCCCGCGCGACATCGAAAACAACGTCGTTGAGCTTGCCCGGCGCGATACGGGAGAGAAGGAATCTGTTTCCATGGACGGTCTCGCCGCATCGATCCTTGACATCCTCGATAACATCCAGCAAGGTCTCTTCGACCGCGCAATGGCCTTCCGTCAAACGCACACAAGCACGGCCGATGATTACGAGTCGTTTCAGGCGTTTATCGAAGAAAAAGGTGGTTTTGTGTTGATGCACTGGGACGGTACGCCCGAAACGGAGGAGCGCATCAAGGAAGAAACCAAGGCCACGATCCGCTGCATTCCGCTTGTTGGCCAGTTTGAAGGCACGGAAGAGCCAGGCGTTGATCCCGTGAGCGGAAAGCCGTCGAAGGGGCGGGTTGTGTTTGCGCGGTCCTACTGAGTTGGAGCGGATGAGCGCGATGCCTCCACATGCCGATTCAATGTCAGTCGGCTATCGGTTCGCGACGTTCATTTCCTACGTCATCAATCCCCTGATCCTTCCGCCCTTTCAGTTTGGGCTTGTCTTGTGGCATTTCGGCGCGAGTGGTCAAGAGATGTCAAGCGCTGTTGGAATCGGGCTTGTTTTCTTCTTCCTGATTCCGCTCGCATACATGGTCGGGATGGTCAGACGAGGCAAGGCCACAACGCTGGAGGTCCGCCGCCGCGATCGCCGAACCGGCCCATTCTTGTTTGGGATCGCTTCGTACGTGATTGGGTGCGGACTCTTGTGGATAACGCTACAAACTGCCAGACCTTTCGTGCTAACGTTAGCGGCCATCTATCCCGTCAATACCGCTTTCGTTGGCCTGATCAACCTGCGTTGGAAAATCTCTGTGCACGCAACCAGCATCGCCGGTTTCGTGGTCGCTTTACTCTTCATTGCTTGGGCGGCAGGAGGCCCGCAAATATCAGGCGTTCTGACAATGGCATCAACGGCCCCGTTGCTGGTTTTCGTTCCACTGGTGATGTGGGCGCGGGTTCGTTCAGGCGCTCACACCATGGCTCAGGTCATCGGGGGAGCCGCGTTCGGATCTAGCATTACGTTCGTGCAGCTCATTCTCGCCATGAATGCCTTTGGATTTGCATGAACCTGACTTCAGCATAGAACTCTCCTGACCTCTCCCTGATCGGTCATGAACAGGTCTTCCTTCACCAAACAGCCTTCTGAACTGCCCTTTGCGCGAAAGGATACCGCTGTATCTTTGCCGACCGCTCACATACCGCGTCCAATCGCCGTTTGATACCGTCATTATTGTTTAGTTCACTCGCTTGAAGCGCGGCTTGGCTGCGCACGACGGTTTTCATGCTTCGAACGTTCACTCTTTTGGCCCTC
Source organism: Rubricoccaceae bacterium (assembly GCA_037969195.1). Classification (GTDB taxonomy): domain Bacteria; phylum Bacteroidota; class Rhodothermia; order Rhodothermales; family Rubricoccaceae; genus JAHEJB01. The sequence continues at coordinate 2,932 of JBBKWZ010000179.1, forward strand.
GCGGCTTTCGCGGTCACGTCTGCATTCGCGCAGGCGAACTGGGGTGACGTTGTCGGTCGCATCACGCAACTTGAAAATGGAGAGCCTATCCCCAACGCAACCGTGTTGGTGAATGACACCAATTATGGCACGTCAGCGGATAGTGACGGGCGGTTTCGTTTCCGGATTCCCGCAGGTCGTCACACGCTGCTTGTTCGTTCCGTCGGGTTCGAAACCAAGATTGATTCTGTCGTTGTGCGTGCCCAGAGGGAAACCGTATTCAACGCGGCGCTCGCGGAAGCCACCATTGAAGTAGGCACCGCGCTCGTGGAAGGCGAAGGTCAACAGAACGATGCTGGCGTGTTTGTGCTCAACCCGCAGGATGTCCAATCCATGCCCATGCCCTTTGTGGATGCGCTCCGCGGTGTGAAGCTGCTGCCCGGCGTGACGTCAAACAACGAGACATCCAACGCCTACTCAGTTCGTGGAGGTGGTTACAGCGAGAATCTGTTTTTTGTTGATGGCTTCGAGATCTATCGCCCCTTGCGAACGCGACAAGGTGAGCAGGAGGGTCTCGGCCTCGTAAACGCCGACCTTGCCGAACGCATGACGCTCTACGCGGGAGGATTTCCATCGCGCTACGGCGGGAAGCTATCCAGCGCCCTCGACGTAGCCTATACCCACCCGGAAGGCGCCTTTGGGGGTAGCCTGTACGGATCAACTCTCGACGGTGGCCTGTCCGTAAAAGGAAGTGCGATGGACGGCCGCCTTGGCCTTGCAGCTGCAGCGCGGACGGCCCGCCCGCGTCGCTTTTTCGCCACGCAAGAGTTAGAAGGCACGTACGATCCTGACTTCCGCGATGTGCAAGCCATCGTCGATTACCGCGTTGCCGAAGGCCATGAGCTAAGAGGCATTGGGATGCTGGCCCGGCATCGTTTCCGACTTGAGCCCAGCCAGCGGCGCACCACGTTCGGCGTTTTTCCGGACCAGATCCGGACGGTTGCCTTTCAATTCTCCGGCGAGGAAGTCGATGGCTACGATATCGGGTTCGGTGGGCTGCGCCTTACCAATCAGCTATCCAGCAAGCTTCGTGTCCAGCACGACGTTTCCTATTTCGACACGAAAGAGTTTGAGACGTACGACGTCGCCGGAGCCGTCACGCTTTTCCGGGTTATTGATCCACGCCAGGATCCGGACGACCCACTCAACCTGATCGAGACGGGCCAGGCCGATCAGCGCGACGTGGCGGACAACCGTATTCGCGTCTCTACTCTGACGGCCGGAGGACGTTATAGACTGGGGCTGACCAGACACGCGGCGGAAATCGGTTGGCAAGCACGCAGGTTTTCGTTTGACGACGTGCTGAACGAGTCAACTCAGATCGCGGGGCGGGATTCGCTGGGCAACGGCGTCGTGGTTACGACGGATTCGTTGGGCGATGCGGCGCTCCTCAACACCTGGCAGGCGTCGTTCTGGCTAGAAGACGCCGTAGACATCCTTCCCGAGCAAGGCAGGTTCGTCGCAACGCTGGGCCTGCGCGCCGATCATTTGGCCTTCAACGGCGAATGGACATTCAGTCCACGCCTATCCGCCACGTTTCGGCTGAACCCAACGACGATGCTAACTGGCGCGGCCGGGCTCTACTATCAGGCGCCAACGTACCGAGAACTACGCGGAGAGCCTGCTCCGGGCGAAACGATCATTGGCGCATTGAACCGGGACCTGATGAGCCAGCGTGCCGCCCTGTTCGTTTTGGGAGCGGAGCACTTTTTTACCAACACGCGCCTTTCGCTCCGTGGCGAAGCCTGGTACAAGAAGCTGGATAACCTCATTTCGTACGACGTCGATAATGTGCGCGTGCTGTACTCCGGCGAAAACGATAGTCGTGGCTACGCCTTTGGCCTCGACCTGCAGGCGCGCGGCGAGTTGGTGCCGGGCCTCGAAAGCTGGTTGAACTACGGCTTCCTCGTTGCGCGGGAAGAGTTCTACGGAGAGTTTCAGACACCCTTTAACGATGGCACGCGCGCCCGTCCAACCGATCGCCGCCACAACTTTTCGCTGTTCGTGCAGGATTACGTCCCTGGTGACGAGACGTGGACGCTGCACATGCGGACGCTGTTCGGGACGGGCCTGCCCTACACGCCGCCGTCCGTGAGCGAGTCGATCAACAACGTGGACGTTTTCGTCCCCGGACAGCGCTCGGTAGGCCGCTATCCGGAGTACTTCCGATTCGACATGGGCGCAACAAAGCAGGTTGTCGTCGGCCGCTCGTTTGGCGGTCGCCCTATGAATTTGCGCCTGACCGGCGAAGTGCTCAACGTGTTCAACATGAAAAACACGATCCGCTTCTCCTTTATCGATAGCGGCCAGGGATTCTATGAGGGCGTGCCCACGCGCCTCACCCCGCGGACGATCAACGTAAGACTAAGGTTGGATTTCTGACGACGGCGGCCATCGCCCATCGCATTCCACCCTGGGCAGCGAAACGTTCAAGATTCGTTCAGCCGGAACGTAATAGGAATGGCAAACCGCACTTTCACGGCTTGGCCACGCTGCCGCCCAGGAATGAAGCGGGCCCGCGAAATCGCGTCGACTGCGGCCTCATCTAACCCGACACTCACGCCCCGGACGACTTCGATTTCGGACACCGTGCCGTCTTCGTTGACTACGAACCGGAGGAAGACGCGACCTTCAACACCGGCACGGCGGTCAAGATCAGGATAGTT
>JBBKWZ010000180.1:0-15796 GCA_037969195.1 Rubricoccaceae bacterium
TGGCTGTCCGTTCCAACCAGTGTATCCGGGTAGACGATCGGCAGCCCTTCGTCGCTCATTTTGGTAAGGACGCCGCTCGCTAGATACTCAAGGTTCACCTGATGGCAGATGCCTCGTTCCGGCGGGACGACGGAGAAATTCTCGAAGGCCTCCGAACCCCAACGAAGGAACTCGTACCGTTCCCGGTTGCGCTCGTACTCGATGTCGGCGTTGATCTGGAATGCACCCGCCATCCCGAACGCATCCACCTGCACCGAGTGGTCGATGACGAGATCGACAGGCACGCGTGGATTGATTTCGTCGGGATCGCCGCCGTTGCGCGCCATTGCGCTGCGGAGCGCCGCCAAGTCTACTACGGCCGGAACGCCTGTAAAATCCTGTAACAGCACGCGCCCCGGTTGGTAGGGAATTTCCTTCTGGGCCGGGTTGGCCGGATCGTAAGCAGCCAGGGATCGGATGTCTTCTTCGTGGATCAAAACGCCATCGCATCCGCGCAATGCACCCTCCAGCAGGATTTTGATCGAAACCGGCAATCGCGCCAGGGACGCAACGAGGCCATCGGCTTCCAGCTTTTTCAGGCTGTAGTAATAGGCGTTGCCGGAGCCGGTATCAAATGTGTCGCGTGTATTGAAGGGATTCTGAGCCATTGCGTTCCGACGTAACTGGTGCGTGTGAGGGGCAGAGTATACGCGGCAGATGGCCCCAGGAGCCGGACTCTACACGAGTCAAAAAAACCTTCACACATATGCATGCCGTGCCGTACTCTAGATCATTCAAACTTAATACGTCGCCAATGAAACGCCGTCTTGCCTTTGCGCTCATTTTGGCTCCGCTTCTCGCAGTGGCGGGATGTAACCAAGCCTCACGCATCGCCCAGAACACCATCACTGTGCGAGCGACTTGGGGAGATAACGCGGTTGATCATCGCGGGAATATTGGGATGCGCTACGTCTATGTCTGCCCACCAAATCCTTCCCAAAACGGAGTAGGGACATCGTGGGGAACGGATACGTATTCGGACGACTCTTCTGTGTGCGTCGCAGCTGTCCACGCCGGCGAAATCACCTTCGCGGGTGGAACTGCGACCATCGAAATGCGGGCGGGCCTTACCAGCTACACCGGTTCAACGCGAAACGGCGTGACCACGCAAGACTGGGCGTCCTGGCATGGAAGTTTTGTCTTCATCTAGCAGTTGCTGTTCCTCCACAAGCGTCGAGTCCTATGAGAAAGATCACGTCTCTTCTCCTGCTAGCGTTTCTGATCACCGCGTGCAAGAGTGGCGAGGGATCTGGGGTCGCCTATAGCGGCCCTGTCGCGAGCGCGAATTGGGCGACGAGTGCGACGGCGTATCGTGGCGATGACGGGCTCCTTGTCGCGTTCCAATGCACGCCGAACGCGAACCAGTCTGACGTTCGCCCTGTGTGGGGAACGAGCGTGTATTCGGACGATTCTTCTGTCTGCAGCGCGGGCGTTCACGCAGGAGCCATCACGTTCAAGGATGGGGGCGTAGTTGTATTTGAAATCATGCCCGGCCAGGAGGGCTATGAAGCCTCGGAACAGAATGGTGTCGTGTCGAGCCCTTGGGGATCATGGTCGGGCAGCTTTCGGATCGTACAGTAACTGTCCGTAGGCCGGCCCCGGACTCGCCCATTGCGCGAACGACGAGTGGCTCCCCTAACGTACAACGGCATCGTGTCATGGGCCTGTTACAAAATTGTAGCAGGCCATTTGTTTTTACCTAACGATCACCTACATTCAAATACTAACCTCTCTAACCCTATCCTACCATGAATTTGAAAAATCTCCTTCTGGCAGTCAGTCTGATGCTGATCGCCACCCCCTCTTTTGCGCAGGCTCCTCGGGTTCAGAATGCGCTTGACTATCTGACTCAGGAGGCTTCAAGCCTGGGCCTTGTTGCGGCGGACATTGCCGACGTTTCGGTTACCGACGCCTATACGAGCCGCCGTAGTGGCGCAACTCACGTTTACTTGCGCCAGCGTGTTGGTGGAATTGAGGTGGTTGGATCGGAGATGACCGTGAATGTTGGACGCAACGGTCGCGTGTTTCATACAGCCGGGCAGATGATCTCCGGCCTGGGAAGCCGGATTGCTCCACAGAAACCATCCCTCAGTGCCTTGTCTGCCGTTGGTACGGCAGCCTCTCTGGTTGGCATTCGCTCGATGCCAACGCTCCGCCAGTCGGAGGTGAGTTTGGGTGCCGACCAGGCGACCAAGTTTTCTCTCAACGGATTAGACGACAATCCTGTGCTGGCAAAGCTTGTTTACAAGCAAGACGCAATCGGCGTCTACCATTTGTCTTGGGAGGTCGTTCTAGCCCTGTCAACGCAAACAGCCTATTGGCAGGTCCATGTGGACGCTCGTACCGGCGAAGAAGTCGCCCGACTAAACCTGACAATCGAAGAATCGGTGGTCAGCCCAGCTGAAAACGGCGCGCTTTCCGCTGCCGCGGACAGCTTCTATCCGTTCGAGCCCGCTGAACACGCGATGGCCGCATTGGCTCCATTCGTCACCGAGAGCCAGTACCGAGCATTTGCTCTCCCGGTTGAATCGCCCAACCACTCGACACCTCCTGCGCCGGCCGACGGCCGAACCTTGAACCTCGCCCCAGAAGACGCCACGGCGTCGCCGTTTGGCTGGCACGATACCAATGGTGCCGCTGGAGCAGAGTTCACGGATACGCGCGGTAACAACGTTGACGCGCACAAGAGTGGTGTCCGGCCGGATTGTGGTGCTTCTCTGCATTGCGATTTCCTGGCAGATTTCTCGATGTCGCCGATCAATTACGTTCCTGCGGCCACGGCTAACAACTTCTACCTGACCAATGTCACGCACGACATCATGTACCAGTACGGTTTTGATGAGGCCTCGGGCAACTTTCAGGAGAACAACTATGGCAACGGTGGCCTTGGTAGCGACGGCGTGAACGCGCTTGTTCAGGCACCGGGTAACTGCAACGCCACCATGGGTACGCCCCCTGATGGCTCAAATCCGACGATGAGCATGTTCCTTTGCAACATCGGCAACCCTGATACCGATAGTGACTTCGACGAAGGCGTTCTGGTTCACGAGTTCACGCACGGAACGTCCAATCGCCTCACGGGCGGCCCGGCTAACGTCGGCTGTCTCAGTAACCAGGAGCAGGGTGGCGAAGGCTGGAGTGACTGGTACGGAATTATTCTGTCGATGGAGGCCGGAGATGCGGGACCGGACGTCCGTGGGGTTGGCACGTATTTCCTTGGGCAACCGACAAATGGACCAGGAGTTCGGCCTCAACCATACTCCACAAACTTTGGCGTGAACAACGTCACGTACGCAAACCTTCCTACCCAGGTCATCCCGCACGGCGTTGGATGGGTCTGGGCCTCCATGCTCTGGCAAGCAACGTGGGAAGTGGTTAACGCCTATGGCTACAACCCGGACTTTTACGATGCGTCGGATTCTGCGGGCAACATCGTCATGCTTAACCTCGTGACGGAGGGCATGAAGTTGCAGCCTTGCTCACCTGGCTTTGTTGATGCACGCAATGCAATCCTTGCAGCTGACGCTGCCCTATACGGAGGCATCCACACGGATCTTCTGTGGGCTGGTTTCGCCGCGCGCGGTCTTGGTTTCAGCGCAAGTCAAGGCTCGCCGTTCTCCATCACGGACGGTACAGCGGCATTTGACGTTCCACCACCACCAGGTGGCACGCTCGATTTGTCCTGCACGCCAGTTAATCCTACAATTATAATTCCGCCTACAGGTGGGACGTATATGTACGATATCAGGGTGGACAACAACACGGGTGTGTCACAGACCTTCGATCTGTGGTTCCCGATCCTAGGGCCATCAGGTAGCCATGTGGGCGGTCCATTCACGCGCACACTCGCCCCAGGCGGCAGCTTCCTGAAAACAGTAACCCAGAAGGTTCCGGGTGGTGCAGCGGCAGGTGCTTACAAGCACACATGCAATGTTGGCACCTTCCCTGGTACCATCCTCGATACCGACCTGTTCTCTTGGACGAAGGCGGCGCCTTTCGCACCTGGTAGCGAATTGGCTGGCGAACTCATCGCTGACTGGAGTACTGACGCTGAGATAGAAGCCGAGCTAGGCTCGGCCGATCCTGCGATTGAATCAGCCAGCAGAGTGGGTGTGCCGGAGACCGCCGAACTGATGGGCGCCTATCCGAATCCGTTCAACCCGACTTCGACGATCTCGTACGCACTTTCGGAGCGCGGCCCGGTCGAACTGACCGTGTATAACACGCTTGGTCAGCGAGTTGCAGTGCTGGCAAGTGGTGTAGAGGATGCCGGAAGTCACAATGTCCAGTTTGATGCTTCGAATCTCCCAAGCGGCGTGCACGTGTACACGCTCCGCGCGGAAGGCCAGTTGCTCACCGGGCGACTGATGCTGGTTAAGTAAGCGTCCCCATTCAGATTATCAGATCTGAGCAAAGCCCCGAGCGCTTCGAAAGCGTTCGGGGCTTTTGCGTTTGGTTCGCTTGCACAGCGCCGACCGACACAGATGCCCATTCCAGTAAATGAATGAGGTTTTTGTAACCGGCGCTAATGTTGGCTTTCTGCCGAACCAGCGGCGATTCTTATGCCCGGCTTCGCTTGTTCTGTCACGTTAATAACAAAATGCAGGTGACTAGTTTGATTGAACCTAACGACCGCGTAGATTCCATGAACCCATTCACTCACATTCCCCCAGCCCATGTTACATCGACGTCTACTTTTGGCAATCGGCCTTACGCTGCTTGCCTTCCCCACATTTGCGCAGGCTCCGAGAGTCCAGGACGCCCTGACTTTTGTCGCGCAGGAAGCAACTGATCTTGGACTTTCTTCGAGTGACGTTGCTGATCTGGCAGTCACCGACGCCTATGCCAGCCGCCGAAGCGGCACGACGCACGTTTACCTTCGCCAACGCGTAGGTGGAATTGAGATCATAGGTTCCGAAATGACCGTTAGTGTTGGCCGCGACGGACGCGTCTTCCACAGTGCCGGCGAAATGATCGCAGGTCTGGACCAACTTGTTGAAGCGCAGACGCCTACGCTCGACGCGATGTCGGCAGCGATTAGGGCTGCATCCATTGTTGGTATTCGTTCCATGCCTGCACTCCGGTTACAGGAATCGGGGTTAGGTGCTGATCGCGCAACAACATTGTCACTCAATGGAATTGATGACAATCCCGTGCGCACTAAACTTGTTTACAAGCAGGATGCGAACGACACCTATCGCCTTGCTTGGGAAGTGGAGTTGGCGATTTCGTCACAGACCGAGTATTGGTTGGTTTACGTCGATGCGGTCACCGGCCAGGAAATCGACCGCTTGAATCTGACTGTTGAGGAATCTTTCGGAGATCCCGCCTCGGCCACTATTTATTCAGCCGCAGCTGAGAGTTTCTTGCCGTTTGAGACGGCCGAGCACGCGCTCGCGGCGATGGCTCCATCAGCAATGGTCGGCACATATACTGTCTTCCAGCTACCTGTCGAGTCGCCGAATCATTCGAGCCCGCCAATGCCTGCCGATGGAAGAACTGCACACGCCAATCCGGACAATGCCATCGCCTCTCCATTTGGCTGGCACGATACGAATGGCGTTCCCGGCGCAGAATTCACGGATTCCCGTGGTAACAACGTGGACGCGCACAAGGGTGCCACCCGTTCATCTGGCGGCGCCTCGCTGATCTTCAACGATCCGGCCAATTTTGCAAACTCGCCCGTAACGTTTGTACCTGCCGCGATCACGAACACGTTCTACCACAGCAACGTCTTTCACGACATCATGTACCAGTACGGTTTTGATGAGGCCGCCGGCAACTTCCAGGAGAATAACTACGGAAATGGTGGCCTGGGCAGCGACGGCATCACGGCGAATGTACAGGCCGCGGGAAACTGCAACGCCAACTTCGGCACGCCTAGCGATGGTGGAAACCCGACCATGAACATGTATCTGTGTACGACGCCCAACCCGGACGCGGACACGGACTTCGATACGGTTGTGATTCAGCATGAAATTTCGCACGGCGTTTCCAATCGCTTGACCGGTGGTCCTGGCACAACGGGTTGCCTTTCCAACGCCGAACAGATGGGCGAAGGCTGGAGTGACTACTACGGCGTCCTGACGACCATTGAGCCCGGAGACGCACGTGCCGATCGGCGCGGTGTGGCGACATATTCGCTACTTGGTCAGCCTACAACCGGCAACGGTATACGGCCAGCTCCGTACTCCACGAGCTTTGCGATTAACGGCTACACTTATCAGGATAGCCGCACGCAAACCGCACCGCACGGTGTTGGTTTTGTATGGGCGACTATCCTCTGGGAAGTGACCTGGGATCTGATTGACGCCCACGGGTTCGGCACTGACCTCTACGATGCGAATGGAACGAATGGCAACCAGATCATGCTTAACCTCGTTACTGAGGGCATGAAGCTGCAGCCTTGTTCTCCTGGTTTCGTAAGTGGCCGCGATGCCATCCTTGCGGCTGACGTTTCGTTGTATAGCGGAGCTTACACCGATGAGCTTTGGGCAGCCTTCGCCCGCCGCGGGCTTGGTTTCAGCGCATCTCAGGGAAGCACGAGCACCAACTCCGACAACACGGAAGCGTTTGATGTGCCGCCCCCGAGCAATCCGATCACCCTGACCGTCGTCACGCAGACCAACGGCGCCGGGACCCGAGCTAGGGCAATCCTCGATTGGACTCCGTTCGATGGCGCCCCAGATCAAGTCCGCGTTTTCCGCGACGGAATCTTCCTCAAGAAAACCCGTGATGATGGTCACTACATTGATCGTTTGATTCCGCCTCCTGCCTCTGCCACCTATCAGGTATGTGACAAGGAAACGCCGGCGGACTGCTCGAACACCGTTGCTGTTACGTTCCTCAATGGAGTTGGAGCGGAAGGAATGGAATCAGCGGCAATTGCAGGGCTAGCGGAAACGACAGGGCTTCAAGGAGCCTATCCGAATCCGTTTAACCCGACGTCAACAATTAGCTATTCGCTCGCCGAGAGCGGCCCGATTGAACTATCGGTCTACAACACCCTCGGACAGCGCGTTGCATTGTTGGCCGAAGGCATTCAGGATGCCGGACGCCACGACGTGCGATTTGACGCGTCAGCACTTCCAAGCGGTGTATACATCTACACGCTCCGCGCGGATGGCGAGATGTTCACAGGCCGCTTGATGCTCGTGAAGTAATCGCCTCCTGAATTCAGCTCAGGAAGTATGATCGGAAGCCCGAGCGCCACTACGGCGCTCGGGCTTCTGTGTGTAGATTACTGGCATCGGGGCTATAGCTCAGTTGGTAGAGCGCTTCGTTCGCAATGAAGAGGTCAGCGGTTCGAATCCGCTTAGCTCCACGGCCCGCGAAAATCGCGCTGCGTTTGGGCTTAAGAGAGATTGGATTTGGTCCTGTAAACGCGCCAGTCTGGCTTGTTAGACTTTGCGAGTTGTCGGACGGGACATCACTGTCTATACTTAATTCGAACCACGGCTGGCCGGGGTGGGTCTCGTGTCGAGGAACTGAAGAAGAACTCTGTTGCTAGCCGCTACGTGCACACCAAACCTGGATACCTCATGCTTCATCATTACAGCCCGCAAATCAGTCGAAGTCTGGCCTTGTTTGTTTGTCTCGTTGCAGTTGCCGGAACAGCATCCGCGCAAGACCTTGCACTGAAGGCAGATCTCACACCAAACATCACCTTCCAATCTGAAAGCGGAACGGAAATAGCCGGTGTACGATGTATTACTCCTAGCCCAACCGAAACTGAACGTCAAGCAATCGAAGATCAGCTTGCTGCGCTTCGCTCAGAAAACGGTGGAGAGCTCGGGCTCGTCGTCACAACGATTCCGGTTGCGTTCCATGTCGTCCGTTCTGGTACAGGCACGTCGCAGGGCAACGTCACTGATCAAATGATCGCTGATCAAATCTCCGTCCTTAACGCCGCGTTTACGAACACGAACTTCCAATTTTCACTCTCCCAAACCACGCGCACGACGAACAGTTCGTGGTACACAGGTTGCGCAGGCAGCCAGGAGAATCCAATGAAGTCAGCGCTGAACGTGGATCCGGCGACAACGCTCAATTTCTATTCGTGCAACCCTAGCGGTGGTGTCCTTGGTTACTCTTATCTACCAAGCACTTTCCCCGAGGATGATTTCCGCCACGGCGTCGTGGTTTTACATTCATCCCTCCCTGGTGGCACAGCAGCACCATACAATCTTGGTGACACGGGGACCCACGAAGTTGGCCACTTCCTGGGCCTCTATCACACATTCCAGGGCGGTTGCAGCGGGAACGGCGACTTCGTAGCGGATACGGCTCCCGAAGCCAGCCCTGCATTTGGTTGTCCAACCGGACGCGACACTTGCACCGGCGGCGGCGTAGATCCCATCACCAACTTCATGGACTATTCCGACGATTTCTGCATGTTCGAGTTCACGTCTGGTCAGTCGGATCGAATGGACGCGCAGGTAGCAGCTTTCAAACCAACGCTGCTGCAGGGCGGTGGTGGCGACCCGATTGCACTAACCGCAGACGTCGTGTTCTCAGGTGGCCAGTTCAGGGCCAGGCTTCTCTGGACGCCCTCTGACGGCGGCTCAGCAAAAGTGAGAGTGCTCCGCAACGGCTCCTTCCTTCGGAGTACCAAAGACGACGGAAGGTGGATCGACAGACTGGGAGCGAGCCCTGATCCGTCTTATACGTATCAGGTTTGTGATCGGGAGACTCCGACTGAATGCTCGAACGAAGTCACCGTAGAACCTCTGATTGGCCCAAATCCTGACGCACGGGAGGAAATTGCCACTACGGAAGTGAGAGCCTATCCGAATCCGTTCAACCCGACGACGACGCTCGCGTTTACGTTGGCAGAATCAGCCGATGTTGAACTGGCCGTCTATAACACACTGGGCCAGCGCGTCGCGTTACTAGCCGACGGCATGTACGATGCCGGAGCACATGAAGCCGTCTTCGCTGCCGGTTCGCTGCCAAGTGGCATTTACCTGTACCGCCTCCGTGCAGGATCCGATTTCCAAAGTGGCCAACTCATGCTGGTCAAGTAACGAACTATTGAGGTGTCGACGTGCATGGCCGATGCCCTGTCACGACAATCGTCAGCTCGGAAGATCTTTTACTCTGGGGTTGCCGAAGCAATCTGGTTCGCGCAGTCTCCGCGGGCAACCGCGCTCCTACCTGCAGAACACACACAAGTCAACGCTGAACTCCGGTTAATCAAGCGGGGGTCAACAAGCACTAACCCCGGAGAGTAATCCACTCTCTGGGGTTTGTGTTTTTGGGGGAGTCGTTCACTTAGGGAAGCAACCAAGTAAGTCTCAGTCGTTCGTATTCGGCCTTTGGCAGCTGGACGAGAATAGGGTTCTTCGATGCGTCCAGCCACTCCGCGATGCTTTCCATATCCGTGGATGCCATCGCTGTGCAACCTGATGTTGTAGTACCCGGGCCACGCCAGATGTGGAGGAAAATGCAGGAGCCACCCTGCGGGACTGCGCCCTGATTGTGAGCCACCTCAACGCCAACGCGGTACAACTCGTCCCGGCGGCGCATCTCTTCATGGCTCGTCCAGTCGATCTCTATTCCACTGCGGTCGAGCACACGATTGTAAAACAGGGAATTTGAGTCATCCACGCATTCCACCTCTCGTGTCGCATGGATATACGGCAGTCCCGTGGCCAACGACTCCGCATAACCAAACGCCTGGGTTAGTGAGAACGCCCCGGCGGGTGCGCGTCCATCCCCTTCACGTTTAACGGGGCCGTCGTTCAGGTGGCCGTGCAGTCCTAACCCCCAGCCCAGGCCGTTTCTTCCAACCACGACGGAGACGAGATCTGAGACTGGTTGCCAGTCAGCGTCCATGCGTTCGAACCGCTGTATCGTACCGGATGTTGCGTCCCAGGAATCCGTCGTCACTACAATCAGCTGGCCACTCGCGCCCGGTACCACGAACGCAGGTGTCAGTGTGGGCTGCGCCGTGCATCCTATTGCAACGGATACGATCATCAGAACTATAATCGGACGCATAATTTTCAGTCTGCGGGTGGGAATCGATACGTTTCTGTTCCAGTGCTTTCGTAATAGCTGAGGCGGCCCGGTCCGGTTCCCTGCATATACAAAACCGAAGTTCCTACTCCTTCCGGGCCGTGAAGTGCAAATCCGCCTCCACCGTGAGCGAACTGGGCAGCGCCTACTCGGGGCTGGCCCTCCCGATCGCGTAGATAGAGCGCCGTGGCCTCCGCACTATCGAACAAGTCGACGCGTTCGTTTCCGTCCACGTCGAGCAACACGAGCGTGGGACCATCTTCGCCCATGCGCAACTTTCCTCGCACCAGACCTGCCTCATCCACAAGTTGGAATCCGGCCGCTTGAATGATCTCCGATGACGGCCTGGGGATCTTAGACGCTCCGAACAGGACAGTCACTATCACGAGTCCACATCCTGTAGCGAGCCATCGATTGCGGAGTTCAAGCCGTTCGATTCGATGTTCCACGGAAGTCATGGCGCGTTGCGTTTGATTGCCGAATTATAGGATATGTGTTGGCAGGCGCGCGGAAAAAGAATCTGTGTAGCTTTCCATCTGGTCAACGAGATTGAATCATGTCTTTCTCAAACCCTCCCCGCTATTCCGCTGAAAACGCCCGTGCCTGCGTTTCGGCGCTCATCGAGCTTCTTGGAAGTCGCGAACCATTGAAGGTTATGGCTTCCACGTCAGACGCCTTGCACGAGGCAACCAACGGATTCTCACGCGAGTTCGCTCGGATACCCGAGGCGGAGGAGAAGTGGTCGGTAGTAGAGGTGATTCAGCATTTGGCGGACTCAGAAATTGTTTATGGCTACCGAATGCGCCTCATCGTGGCGGAAGACAAACCCAACATCCCCGGCTATGACCAGAACGCATGGGCCGCAAACCTGCGCTACAACGACGTTGAGATGGGCGATGCGCTGGAGGATTTCTTGGCGATGCGCGCCATGAACCTGCGATGGCTTCGCAGCCTCTCGGATGATGAACTCGATCGATGGGGATTACACAGTGAGCGTGGAGAGGAATCCGTCCGCCACATCGCAAAACTTCTGGCGGCACACGATTTGGTCCATCTGAACCAGATTGCGAGGATCAAGGCGACGGTGGTCGACTAGCTGCACTTCACTGCATACCCCAGATATCCGACGGCTCTGGAGTTCGATCGCTTGAACGAGAACTCCGGATGTATGCGGCGATGAAATACCGACCACCAGAACGCGCGATCTACGACGGGCCGAACGCCGTGAATCTCCGTCACGGAAAGTCCTGTCTCGTTCGCCATCTCTGTTAGCTCCTCCGGAGTAATGAATAACTCGTAGACATGAACGTGCTCCGGAGTGTCGCGTGCCACGATTTTCATTCCGTGGATGGCAAGAAGACGGGCGGCGAGCGTCCGATTAAACGTGTGAAACAAAACACAACCTCCGACGCGAACAACCCGGGCTGCTTCCTCAAGAACTTTCGCAGGACGTTCCACATGTTCGAGCATGTCGAGCAGAAGCACGGCGTCGTAGCCACCCGACGGTTCGCCCGAATCGTAGGCATCTGCGACTGCAAAGGAGGCGTCCGTTCCGCTGGGAACTCGCGCACGAGCGCTGTCGATCGCACCCTCCGCCAAATCAAGCCCTCGTATTCTAAAACCATCGGCGGCGAGAGGAAGCGCCACGAGGCCCGCACCACAGGCGACGTCCAGCACCCGCGAGCCCGGACCTATTCCCAGATCCTTTAACGTCGCCCGAACGTAGTCGATTTTGATTCGCGATTCGGCCCGAAGCAACGCGATGGCGTGATCGTCACCTTCGAACCACCGATCGCCGAGGTCGGAATAAAAAGCGTTGTTGACCCGCGTCACGTCGCTTGCATCAGGTTTATCGCGACCGTCAGGCCGGGACCGAACGCAACTGAACAGACCAAATCATCCGTTTTGACTTTTTCGTCGTTTGCCATCGCGGCCCATATATGTGGAATGGTTGTCGACGACATATTCCCTCGCTCGAAGAATACCCGCTTGCTATGACGCACAGCGTCGTCGGAAAGTTGAAGGGCATCGGCTGTGCTTTCGATCACGCGGGGCCCGCCGGGATGAACAGCCCACCACGGTACATCTCGTATGGAAAGTCCATGGGTAGCCAGAAAGCCGTCGACAACTGTTGCAAGATTATCGTTAATGTGCTGGGGGATACTGCGGCTGAGCGTCATTCGAAATGCGGAGTCCGCAACGCGCCAGGTCATTTCCTCCAGTGTGTCGGGGATAAGCACTTCCGCATGGTCAATCAGACCAAAACTGCCCTTGCGGGGCGCAGACGAGACGTCGACACGAACTGCACCATCTGCGAATAGGCATTGTTGGACAATTTGCTCGACATTCGTGGCCGACGGATCGTGATGAAGCGTGCAGAGCTCGACGAGAAATATCGCGGCAGACGTTTCTGGGTCATCTTCCGAGATTTGCGTGACGAACCGCCCGGCCTCTACCCCGTCCGCCGCGATGGCTACGGCGGGTAGCGCCGCATAGCATCCCATATGGCCCAGATGGAGGATGCGCGTGTTCGTCCATCCGTTCTCCACCGCAACGCGCTGAACGGCCGTTGGACTGTCGTACCCCGTGCACGATACCTGCACGAGTAAGCCCGGCGCATGGGTGTCGGCTTGGAAGGCGTCGCGGGCAACCTTCAATGCGGTCTCAGCGAACACGTCCATCCGTGAATCAAGCGTGGCGCGCTCCCAATTCGAACTACTTCTGCCTACCTCGCCATCGCCAAGTATTGGTTCGGCATGGATGCGCATTCGATCCCACGCCTGATGAGAGTAATCGTCCAGACACGTCGTGCGCGATCCAATCGTTGTTGCTTTTGCCAGACGGTCATAAAACCGTTGAGCGTTGCGTAGCTCTGATGCAGAGATCTCCGATTCGAGGCGCTGCAATGCGCCTTTCATCCAGGCGATCCCGTCAGCTTGCAATACGGAATGTCCAAATTCCAGCGGTCGGGAGGTAACGAAGGCACGTGGGCTCATGAACAATAGATACGTTATGAGCTCAATCATGCCGGAGCAACGTGTTGGTTCCTGCTTCATTAAATGCCCGTCTTTGGACGATCAACGCTACTATCAACGCCCAAAAGCGATTGTTTTCGTGCCAACTCGCCCATGTGAACCGTGGAGTCGGAATTGGCTAAAGAGTGGGCACGGGAGGCCGATATTCGTCACCGACCCCCCCAATCCACCAATCACTTCCTATCATGAAGAAATTCTTTGCCTTCGCCGCCTGTGCGCTAGTGCTAGCTGGCTGCGACTTCGTTGGAGGCACTACCGACGCCGTCGCCTCTGTCTCGAACATCACAATCAATGATGCTGCAATCGGAACCGCAACCAGCATCCGCGTCGAAGTTCAGGACGTAGCTGGACGTGCTTATTCGTCTAGCGATCATGCCGTCGCCGCGTTCCCGCTTTCACTCGACATGCAGTTCGACGTGTTCAACGGATCCCGCGATCTCGCCATCATAGTCATGGCTGACAACGGAGCTGGCGCCCAGTCGCGCTACACGTTCCTCGCCGCATCCGATCAGTTCGACGGCGATGCGCTTGCCGCTGCGGCAGGTACATCAGTCGAAGTAGGCGGTAGCGTTTCCGCGACGATCGACGTTGCCGGGCTTACTCAGTAAGACGTTGTGAGTGCAGTTCTGCTCCAAAAGGAAGCGCCGTTCGGTTGACCGAGCGGCGCTTTTCTTTTTTGCAGCCTAGAATGTCATTATTCGCCTGACGCGTGCACCCGCGACTTCTACATCGAGCGTCAAATCGAATCCCTTGATGTTTCCGGCGAGGATGTGTTCTACTGGCACATGAACCTCTCCAATCCGCACATTCTGAGCGCCGTAGAGCGCAATCTCCAGCTGAGCACTCCGGGTCCGTGCGCTTGTATTTCGAACAATTCCACTGACCGTTTGGCTCCCATCGCGCTGACGCACCAAACGCACGTTCTCGACCTCAAATACCGCCGTCGCAGACTCCGACTCGGCGCATCCGATCACAAGGCAAAAAGCCGAGGCGAGGAGCAACACACGTAGCATTGTTTGGGGGAGGGTGCGGCCTTTTGATGTGTGGCCGAGAATGATACCGGCCCTCCCGCCACGGTGAGGCCTAGTTCGTTTCCTGGAACGACTCAACGTAGGCGTTGATTTCGTCGTCTGCAACATTCCGAACGAAATCAATCGTGATTTGCTGTGGCCGCCCATTGTCGGTTCGGTAAAGAACGCCCACGCTGTCGGCTTGGGTTTCGAAGCCAAACTCGACCAGCTCAAAGAGCGATTCAATCGTTGGATACGGGACGTCCTCAACTGGCACGGGCTCGTTTTCGACCTGACTCGATGTTTTTGTTGCCGAGATCGGTACGCCGTTCTCGACGACAACGTCGTAGAGAATCAGATTCTGGACGCAAACGCAGCGTTGAAACACGCCAAGCCGATAGTCAGTTATGCCGCTTTCCGACCAGCGGGCTCGATAGAGATCAAGGCCCTCCGGTGTATCGTTCTGATCGGTTTTCTTCTCAATCTCAATGGGATTCAACGGATTTGAGCCGCAACCTGAACTAACGGCCGCGAAGAGTAGAAAGCCGACTAACGGAAACGTGCGAATCATTTGGTTTGGGATGGAAGAAGAATGCAGCGCAAGACTCCTGCGCTTGCCGTCCGAGAACGCCGCGTGGTCACAAATTGACCAGTGGGGCACGCTGAAGTGCCCTGAACGTTTTAACCCAGGTCGTTCAGATTAGCGCGCAGCTTTTCGATTTCGTCACGGGCGTCCTCAGCCTTTTGTCGCTCGCGTTCAACAACATCTGACGGCGCGCGCGAGACGAAACCGTCGTTGCTCAGCTTCTTCTCTACGCTGGTGAGGAACCCTTCTTTTTGATCGATTTCTTTCTGAAGGCGATCTCGCTCAACGCTTAGATCAATCATTCCGGCGAGAGGCACGAATATCTCGTGGCCCTCCACAACCACCGCGGCGGCGGCCGGAGGTTTCTCCAAATCAACCCCGACCGTCAGGGCGTCAACGCCAGCCAGTCGCTCAATGTAGATGGCTTGCGCCTGAATTCGTGCCGCCAGATCAGCATCCGACACACTGATCGATGCAGCTATTCGCTTCGAAGGTGGCACGTTGTACTGGCTGCGCACGGAGCGAATCCCCGAAATCATCGCCTGCAGAACCTGGAAGAGCTCGGCAATCTCCTCGTTCGATTCGTACTGCTTCGCTTCGGGCCACGCCGCCACAATACACGCATCGCGATCCACGCGTGGACGTAAGCGGTGCCATAGAGCCTCCGTAATGAACGGCATGAATGGATGCAGCAACGCCGTCATCTGTTCATAGACCTCAATAGCCAGCGAAATTTTCTGTTCGTCCATCGCCTCCCCGTGTGCAGGCTTGACGAGCTCGAGAAACCAATCACAGAAATCACTCCAGAAGAGATCGTAAATGAGCGCGACGGCTTCGTTCAGGCGGTAGCGACTTACGGCCTCGTCTACAGCCTTGATGGTTTCATTCAGTCGGGTAACCATCCACTGCTCAACCAATTCGAGTTCGTCGAACGAACGGGTGCGTCGATAGTCCTTGCCTTCCTCCATGAATCGCCCGAAAACGTTGAAGGCGTTCCAGATCTTGTTCGCGAAGTTGCGCCCCATCTCGAACTTCGTTGGATCGAGCTTGATGTCTTGACCTTGCGCGCAGAGCAATACGAGCGAGAAGCGGACCGCGTCAGCACC
>JBBKWZ010000181.1:0-3377 GCA_037969195.1 Rubricoccaceae bacterium
CTTCACAAACCAGTCGCCGGCCCTCCCCATCGAAGACGCGATGCCTGGGGCCGCAACGTTCGAGCCGATAGAATTTGCGCCGATGAAAGCAACGGCTGCACGTGAGACACCCGAGGAGAATGATCCTTCTCCAGAGCATGTGGAGTTCGAAGCACCGGTGTTCGCTGCAATCACACCCATGGCGGCAGTGAACACTTGTAACACGCCTGATCCAGAACCGGAATTCGCCAACGAAGGTCAACCTTTGGAAGAGTCGGTTTCTCCCTCTGCCGAATTCCTTGCTCCAACAGCGCCTTTGGCTTCGATCGAGGAACTTCAACCAGAAGCTCCAGACGCCCAACCGGAGTTCCCTGAAAAAGCCGTATGGACCAGCGCGGCCGCATGGATTGAACCGTCCCGGATGGAGACGTTTGTAGAACCTATGGAGGTGGAAGAGGTGTCCGAGGAGGCTCCGGTTGCTGAATTGCCAACGGACGAAATACCCCAACCCGAACGGGTCACTCCGTTTAAGCACCATGTGGTTGTTTCCCCCTCTGGCGACAGCATTTCTATGCGGCCCGAAGAGGACGCCAAAGCGCCCCGCATCCCCGCGGAAGCGTCAAAGAATGTTCTCGACGCCGCTTCACTATTTACGGGAGGGACTGACTTCGACCTATCGCCCGATGAGTTCGATGCCGAACCATTCGCTGAGCTGGAGCCTATACTAGAAGAGGCTCCGGAGCCCGTCGCGCCTCCGCCTGTGGTGGAAACGGAAAGCGAGCCCGCTCAGGATCGTCCTCCCGTCGCGCCGGAAAGCAGCTCTGCGAAACCTGAAATGCAAGGCGATGACTTCACCTTAATCTCCAGCATTACGGAAGAGACGCAGCAAAGGCTCTATGATCTCGGTGTCACGAAGCTCGACGAAATGGCTCGGTGGAGCCGCGCCGATGCTCGCCGGATAAGCAGTCAGGTTGACGTGTCCGAAGAGACCATCATGCACCAGTGGATCTTTGAGGCGCAGTCTGTACTATTCGACAGCTTCCAGGACCGGATGGCTCGCCAAACGGCTGCTCGCTGATTTTCCGGTCTTACGCTTGTGAAAGCAGCAGTCCGTCCGGAACTGCGGAGAGGCCATGGAATGCCGCGACGCGGTCGTCCAGCTGCTCGGGCGTAAGGCTCAGAAGGCGTTCCGGCCCAAATGCCTCCACGACAAACGAGGCGAGCGCACTGCCGAGTACGACAGCTTTCTTGAAGGTCTCCGTGTCAATCGTTCCTGTTCGGGCCAGATAGCCCGCAAATCCACCGAGGAACGTATCTCCCGCGCCTGTTGGATCGTGGATGTCTTCGAGAGGATACGCCGGGGCTGAGAAGACCGTATCCCCATCGAACAGAAGCGCACCGTGCTCACCTTTCTTGATGATCAAGGTTTTCGGCCCCATCGCACGGATGGCACGCGCTGCTTTTACAAGATTGGGCTCACCAGAAAGCTCACGTGCCTCTGCGTCATTAATGGCGAGGACATCGACGCGACGCAGGACTTTCGCTAGTGCGTCGGGTGTGTTGTCAATCCAGTAATTCATCGTATCCAACACCACGAGTTCCGGATTCGACACCTGGTCGAGCACCTTCATTTGAACGGTAGGATCCAAATTGCCGAGGCAAACGACACGGCAGCTCCTGTAGGATTCAGGCAAGTTGGGTTCGAAGTGAGCCAGCACGTTGAGGTGCGTCGCGAGGGTGTCACGTTGGTTCAGGTCGTAGTGGTATCGCCCGGACCAAAAAAACGAGTCGTCCGTGTTGTCGTGAACCAGCCCGCTTAGGTCGACACCTCGGACGCGCAGAATCTCTACATACGAATCTGGGAAGTCGCGGCCGACGACGGCGTTCAGTCGGACATCGTCCGAAAGAAAACGGGCCGCCAGCGTTATGTAGGTTGCAGAACCACCTAGAATGCGTTCGGCTCTACCAAAAGGCGTTTCGATGGTGTCGAAAGCGACGGTGCCTACGGCTAGAAGGCTCATGATATAACTGCGCGGGCGAACAGGACGGGTTGAACGTGAAAGATAGAAACCCCCGTTTGCAGCAGGGTGGCATCACGCGAAACGCATAACATGTAGTCCAAGTACGGCCTCAGGCTCCTTCACGTAATGAAGAAAACCCCGGCTTCCATCGTGGAAACCGGGGCTCATTGTTGTTACGCAGCGATCATCCGTGCAAAGACAAATGACTGGCAGCTACTTCCATCTGCCTAGCCATGAGTCGGCCTTCTTGGCAACGACTCCTGCCACGGCGGCTTTCGTGGCCTCTGCAACCACATCGGCTATGTCTTTCGAACGCTCGTAGCCAGCCTCAGCTTTGTGCGCGGCGGTTTCCGCGGCGTCGCTCAGGGCGTCGGCTGCCGTTTTCAATTTCTGCGCAAGCGCCTCACCGGCATCGTCTGCGTAATGAGAGGCCTCCTTGCGAAGTTTGCGAGCCCGTTCTTCAACACGCTCGGCCAGCAACGGTGGCTCAGGATCCGGGAAGATTGCCGTAATCAACCGGCTGGCGACGAAACCCAAGCCGGCAGCGGCGGCTATCGCCAGTGTTGGGTTGTCTTCAATCCACTTCTTAACGGACGTCAGCGTATCTGATGCGTAGTCGTCAGGCATTTCGTAGGAACTTGGTGAGGACACGCTGTCGTTGGCTGGTGCCGAAGTCTGTGCGGATGAAGTCTTGGGCGATTCGTCTGCGAGAGTCGCGGTCGCATCTTCAGGCGCTGCGATTGGAGTCTCTCCATTTTTCTTTGTGGGTGCCATGATATTGATCGAGCGTCTGGGGAAATGGTAAAGGCGAATATTGCGCTTCTCCGTGCATTTCCGTTCTGGCGAAGGCGCGTTGAGATACACCGTTTCCGGGGCCAATTGTTTCGCACAATCTGAGCAGAACCGATACGATTCGCCGATCTGACTCGTATTATTGGATATTCCGGCCTCGCGCTCAACAGCAAGGTCCGCATCTGCCAAGTTCGTCCCCCCGCCAATGTCCGTTCGGTCCTGCCACCCGTACGCGCTTACACTAGTTATTGCACTTGCGATTCCGCTTGCATCTGCCCAGTCTGCAGATCCGGCCCGGGCCGACGCGGTTTATGAGGATGCGCGCGCGCTGCTTGATGCTCGTCTTTTCGGTTCCGCAGCCGAGGCGTTTGGAAATTTCAGGAAGACTTACCCAAATCATCCGCGCGAGCCGGAAGCGCTCTTTCATCAAGCGGAGGCCGCACTAGCCAGCGGCAATGACGCCGATGCTGCCGAGTTGTTTGCAGCGTTCCACGGTGCCTATCCCGGCCACGTACTTGCAGGCCGCGCGCGGATGGCCCTTGGTGAACATTACTACGCTCAGGGCCGATTCGAGGAAGCGGAGGC
>JBBKWZ010000182.1:0-10875 GCA_037969195.1 Rubricoccaceae bacterium
CGTCGCCGAAGTTCCAGGCATAGGTAACAGGGCCGGAGGCGTCTGCATTGCTGGAGGCCGTAAACGAGCCGGACTGGCCGACGTTGAGGTCAGACGCACAGTCCGCCATCACATTGACGTTCGTGCCAGGGCCACGGAAGAAGTAGCGCAAGCCACCACCGTAGAGGTTCAAGTTGTCGTAGTCGGCGTCGTCGCCAAACGGGATCGTTGAAGCTCCGGGATTTGAACTGTCCACCGCACCGTCGGGGAAGACAAACGTCGTCGTAGCTACAAGGAAAAGAGAAAGATGACGACCGAGTTGGAGATCAAGACCACCGCCTAGGACTGGGCCGTAGCCCGTGATATCGTCATCATCAACAGGATCATTGCCCTGGCCGCGGACCACTGCTCCACCAAACTCAACATAAGGTGTCAGCTTTGCACCAGGCCATGGCATGTAGCGAAACAAACCCTGAAACTGGAGAACATCTTCGTTTTCGTTCAATTGGCCACGAAGCTGCGTGACAGGGTTGAAAGCATCTTCGCGGTCAAGATTGGCATATTTGCCATAGAGGGCACCGACGGAGAAACCAAGCTGTTGGGAGAACTGGTAGCCGAGTTCGCCACCGAATCCGTAGCCGAGATCGCTGGTGAGCCAGCCTAGTTCGCTATCGGGATTGCCGAAGACGGTTCCGGTGCCATCAAGTTCGCCACCATAGGCGGTTGCTCCGCCGCGAACGGCGATAAATAGGGTTTTGCTGGGGCGCTGGGCCTGAGCTTCCGTCATAAAGACGAGAGTCAGCAAGGCCAGGCATCCTAGCTTTATAAAAGATGGTAGACGCATGGTCATAGTCTTCTCCTTTCGGTTCAGGGGGATGGAGATTGAGGGTTTGTGTGGAAATTTCCGGCCTTGGCGGTCGTGCCTCCAATGGCGGAAAAAGGTGGTAAGCCGAACAACGGGCAAGAGGTCATGGGATGATGAGCCTGTCGCCTAGTCTGCGTAATAATACGCAGACTAGCAAGAAGATCCGGCGAGGCCAATTCGACCTGCGGAAAGATGGAAGAAGGTCCGTTAAAAGCCTAGTCGGCTGTCTGGTCCTGGTCCACCCTATTGTTCAGCTTGAAATGCCAAAAAACTGATGAGATCGTGGAATTTACGTGATCTCGCTAATGCGTCCTAGCCAATCGCGTGCACGAATCGCTCGAGGCGACTCTTCATATGCGCCGCTTTGTTCGGATGGAGCAGACGCTTCGTCGCTAGTCGATCTAGCTGTGCCTTGACGATATTCAACTTCTGATCTGCCTCCTCTCGTGATGTAGTCTCCTGCAGATCCTTGATCAATGTGCGAACGCGTGCGTGATGAAAGCGGTTACGTAAACGACGCTTTGCCGTTTGTCGAACTCGTTTCTCTGCTGACTTGTGCTGGGGCATAGATGGTTGGTCGTGGGGATTGTCGAAGTTAAGCAGTGGCCCCACATGGGGCACCATTATTTACACGTGAACTGATTTCCTGCTTCACTATGAATGCGCAGCCTGGCCGCGCGATTCCGCTAATTTAAGCGCGCAGTCTATGCAGATACCGCGAAAGACGAGCCCTCACAGGCGGATTTACTCACGCGGGCGACTAAACACGTCTCAGGAGGCTTCGTGCCTCGATTCCTAATGCACTAGTAGGCGTTCTTGAGCATCTCTTTTCTCCGCGACCTGTTTTCTCGTTCTGGGGCCACGCGTACAGTGGTTTTACTTGAACCGGACACAATGGCGGCGCCCCGACAATACGAGGTGCAGCCTAAGAAACTGCTCGTCGCTGTCGCGTCCATCGTTTTGGGAATCACGATTCTGGTCATCGGAACTGTCTTCTTTTCACCGGTGCGTAGCCTTTTTGCTGGCACCGATCTGGAGGATTACAGGGCGGTGGCAGAGTTGAATGCCCAGCGAGCCGCGGCATTCGAAGACTCAGTAACCATGCAATACCGTCAGATTACCCAGCTTCGTGCGTTGATTACGGGAGAGCTCGATAGCCTGACGACCACCGTGCCTATCTCAAATGACCCGGTCTTTCCTGAGCCCGCTGAAGTGGAAGCCGTTTTGGGCGTGACCCTGGATGAGCCACTTTCAGGCAACCAGGCCAACCATGAGCAGCCTGCGCTTCCATTTCGGTGGCTCGACGTTAGCGGAGATGTCGAGGTACTGCCGGGATCGGCGGCCGAGGCCTACTTGACAAGCTTGCGCCTTCCCGCGCTTCCGCCGACGGATGGGTTCTTCACGCGCGGTTTTAATGCCCGCCTCGGTCATTTTGGCGTCGATATCGCCGTCGACGAGGGTTCGCCAATACGAGCCGTCGGAGACGGTTACGTCGTTTTCGCTGATTGGACGCACGAAGGCGGATATGTTGTGGCCGTGCAGCACGCGGACGGTTACCTCTCCGTTTATAAGCACAACGCACGCCTGCTGAGACGGCAGGGCGATCGCGTCCGAAGCCGCGAGACGGTTGCTATCAGTGGTAACTCTGGCGAGATAACATCTGGCCCCCACCTTCACTTCGAACTCTGGCGAAACGGGCTCGCGCAGGACCCGCGAACGTTTTTCGTGAAGCCATAATTTGAAGAAGGAAGTTTGGAATCACGAGTGTTTAGCCTTAATTAATCGGCCCGCCTCAACACAATACATTACCCATGGCTCGTAATACTCCCCCTCCCACGACGATGACAAATCCCGCAGAGCAGCACAACATTCTCGGGAAAGAAACGGTAATCGAAGGAACGCTGCGTTCCAGCGGAAACGTGCACATTAGCGGAACCGTCAAAGGCAACGTGGAAGTGCAGGGCCGTACGGTAGTAATGCCTGGTGGTGCGGTCGAGGGCGAGTTGGCTTCCACGACAGCCGAAATTGGCGGGAAGGTGCAGGGACAAATTTCGGTATCTGAGCGCCTCGTCCTAAAATCGACCGCTGTGGTCGACGGAGACATTCGCACAGCAAAACTGGTCATTGAGGATGGCGCCACGTTTACGGGCCGCTGCGATATGACGGGATCGTCGCGTTCTTCGCAGAGTTCGCAAACTGAGATATCCGTGGACGTTTCGCGCCCTACACGGAGGCTTGGCGGCAATCCAGACACGCCAGCCGAAACTGCGCAGGTTTAACCGCGCATGCCGGAGTCGTCTTCCGATCCGCCAAACGATTCGCCCCGTCCAAACGAAAGTTGGGATCGCGACGATTGGAAGGAACAAGATGCGTGGGATCGCGACGACTGGAAGAACTCAGATTGGGATGCGCTTCCAGCCTCCCGCGTCAAACGGACGAAGGCTCCAAGAAAGAGTGGGCTGGCGTCGTACGGAGGAGGCATGATGGAGGCCGGACCGTATCTCACGCTCGGACTGCAAATTGCGGCAGGGATGGGGTTCTTCGTTGGTATTGGCTACTACGCTGATAAGTGGCTCGATTCGACGCCGTGGGGGATGATAGTTGGAGCGGCCCTTGGAATGGTGGCCGTTTTCACGCTCGTAATTAGAATGGCGCGAGAGGCGGATGCGAAATGGAAGGACAAGCGAGAGGTCGAGGGTAAGGAGTGAGCGACCCGCATCTGGGTGCTTATCGCCCATCGATCAATCTCACATTTCGTCTGGTCGGAATTCAGATGAGAACGTCCTTTCGACCGGAATTCACTTACCCTTGCAGACGCCTCTATGGAGGCCGATCTAACTTTGCGGCCCTTCCGTTTGGGGTCCTGAACTAGTGGATCTCAGCGGCTGTCTCCACCTTGTCGCGCGTAACGATGGAAGCTGCCTTCTGGACGAGTCTCGTCCTTGGCGCTACCCTCGCGTCGGCGAATGCGGCTGCCAGCCTTTTGTTGTACAGATTGGCTCGCAATAAACCGCATGGGACGTTCATGACGATCGTCTTTGGAGGGATGGTGGCGAGGATGGTCGTAGTGCTTGCTATGCTCGCGCTGGTGATTGTCTTCGTGTCCGTCAGCCGAGTTGCATTCGTTGGTGGGTTCTTCGCCACGTTTGCCATAGCCACTATCGCAGAAATCATTCTGCTACAGCGGCGGGCCTCATCGCCCGCATCCTCTTCCACTGAAAGCCTACCCCGGTCAAACGGGGACTGACGCCTGTGTTTCTCGCGCCTCGCATGCGGACTCTTCCGGCCTTTCTGTTCTGTCTGCTCGTGTCCATCGCCGGACCCGTAGGCGCACAGGAGCATGGCGAAACGCTAAACGAGGCTGTACACGAAGAAGAGCTAGATGCATTGCATCACTCTGCCGATGCGTTCTATCTGGATTTCGCTCCTATCGGCATGGTTGAGTTGCCGCGCATGTTTGTCGTTCGCAGTGAGGATGGCGGGCTTGGTTTTGACTTTTACTTCTCGACGACAGCAGCGGTAGCGTCAGGGGAATATGTTGCAGGAGCCGATGGGCACGGTGGGGAGCCCGAAGCGCACGCAGCGCCTGATGATCACGGTGAAGCTGCTCCCGCCCAACACGCCGATCCGCTCGAAGCAGGCATCGTTCCTGCTCATGGCAGAATCGTTGCCGACCTGTCTTTTACCCGGCACACCATTTTTATGCTGCTTGCGGCGCTCGTCCTACTCCTCATCTTCCTACCGCTCGGAGCGAAATACCGCAAGGGTGTTGGCCGCACGAGCGCGCCACGCGGCCGCCTTCAGAACGCCATGGAGGCACTCGTCATCTATGTCCGAGAGGAGATTGCCAAGCCTACGATGGGCGAGAATTACGCCAAGTACATGCCTTATCTGCTCACGGCGTTCTTCTTCATCCTTTTCGGCAACCTGCTCGGGTTGTTCCCCTACGGCGCCACGATGACCTCCAACATCGCCGTTACGGCCGTGCTCGCAGGGTTCACGTTCGTTGTAACGCAGTTTGCGGGCACGAAGGATTACTGGGGCCACATATTCAACCCGCCTGGCGTGCCCTTCCTGGTGAAGTTCATTATGGTGCCCATTGAGTTCTTGGGCATCTTCACCAAGCCGTTTGCGCTCGCCATTCGTCTATTTGCAAACATGACGGCGGGCCACCTGGTCATCCTGAGTTTGATTGGGTTGATCTTCTCGTTTGGCAAGATTTTCGGTGCCGCCGTCGGCTGGGGCACCTCGCTTGCAGCCGTGCCAATGACGGTGTTCGTCTACGTTCTTGAATTGCTGATTGCTTTCATACAGGCGTACGTGTTCACCATTCTCTCTGCCTTGTTCATCGGGATGGCTTCGGCCGACCATGAGCATCATGGCCACGAAGAGCACCACGACCAGACGCCCCACGAAAAGGCCGTCCAGGCTTCATCAGCTCTCGTTGCGGGAGGCAATGGCCATCTCTACAAAGAGGAAGAAAAAACCGTAGGCACTGAGGCTGCGATGGCCTTCGCGCCTGCGTGATTCTTCTTCGAGGCGGCTCCATGTCGCCTTCGTTGAAAACCAACAACCATCGGGCCCTGCGTCCGTCTCCTTAACCGTCCACCGACACTTACTCACCCCAACCTCATCATCATGGATCCTTATTCTCTTGGATACCTCGGCGCCGGCCTTGGCGCCGGTCTCGTTGCCCTCGGCGCCGGTCTCGGCATTGGCCGCCTAGCCGGCTCTGCCCTTGAAGGCGCGGCGCGTCAGCCAGAGGCTTCAGGCGATCTTCGTACCACGATGATTATCGCCGCCGCCCTTATTGAGGGTGTGGCCCTCTTCGGCTTGGTGATCTGCATCATCCTGGCAACGGCGGGTTGATTGGTTCGGGGGGCGGTCATATCGGTCGTCCCCCGCTTCATTTCCGTCTTTACACGCCCTCTGAATCATGACGCTACTTGTTGCTTCGTCCCTGTTGTCGCCACACGTTGGGCTGATTTTCTGGACGCTCATCGTTTTCGGCATTCTGTTGTTCGTCCTTGGGAAATTCGCCTGGAAACCCATGGTGAGTGCCCTTGACGAGCGCGAGAAGACCATCGAGGAGTCGCTGACGCGCGCTGAAAGTGCGCTCGAGGAAGCCCGCAAAATGCAGGCGGATAACGAGTCGGCCCGGCGAGATGCCGAGCGGCAGGCGCAAAACATTCTTCGTGAGGCCCGCGACGCATCCGATCTACTCCGTACGGAAGAGGTCGAGAAGACAAAGGCCCAGCTTTCGCAGATGCAGGAGCAGGCCCGCGCCGACATTCAGCGCGAAAAGACGCAGGCCCTTGTTGCGCTCCGCGCAGAAGTTGCCGATCTCGCCATCGGCGCAGCCGGAAAGATTCTCAACGAGAACCTCGACGACGATCGTCAGCGCAAGCTCGTGGATTCGTTCCTCGACGATCTGCCAAGGAATTAGACGTCAGCCCGAAATTCGATGAGCAACACCATCGCACGCCGCTACGCGCTTGCCCTCTACCAAGAGGGGCAGGAGAAAGGCGTGGCCGATCGCATTGACGAGGATATGGAAGCGCTTCGCGAGACCATAGAGGCATCAAGCGAGCTGGTTGCACTTTTGCGTAGCCCTGTCGTCCCTTCCCAGAAGAAGTCGGCAGTGTTGACACGTCTGTTTGAAGGCAAGGTGGATGATCTAACGATCCGGTTCATCAATCTGCTTGTTGGGAAGGGTCGCGAATCTCTGTTGCACGCGACGGTCACGGCGTACAGCGAACTGAAGGACGAGCGCCTGGGAATTGTTGAGGCGCACGTTCGAACGGCTAAACCGCTCGGTTTTGACGAAGCCGAGGCTCTCCGCAAAGCTCTGGAAGCCCGGTCCGGCAAGAAGGTTCGTATGAAGCTGGACGTCGAACCATCGTTGGTGGGCGGGCTCGTCGTTCGCATAGGCGATAAGGTCTTCGACCGAAGCGTCAGTCACCAATTGAAAGTCCTAAGCGCGCAGTTTCAGGAGCGCGCGTTTCTCAGTCAGAACTGATTTGATATAGCGTGGTGCTCCCATCACGCGGTCACTTAATCACTCAATCCCGAGTATGTCAACAGCAATGCGCCCCGATGAAGTCACTGCCGTTCTCCGTTCGGAGTTGGGTGGGTTTGAGTCCGAAACGGACGTCTACGAGGTCGGTACCGTTCTTCAGGTCGGCGACGGTATCGCACGGCTCTATGGTCTCGCCAACGTCCAGGCTGGTGAACTCATTGAGTTCCCCGCGACCAACGTCACGGGCATGGTGCTCAACCTTGAAGAGGACAATGTGGGGGCCGTTCTTTTCGGCAACGCAGAGTCCATTAAGGAAGGGCACGAAGCTCGCCGGACTGGGCGAATTGCGTCGGTGAAGGTGTCGGAGAGCATGCTTGGGCGAGTCATCGATCCGTTGGGCAATCCGATCGATGGCAAGGGGCCGCTCACAGGCGAGACCTATGAGATGCCGCTTGAGCGGAAAGCACCGGGCGTTATTTACCGCGAGCCAGTTACCGAGCCGCTTCAGACTGGCCTCAAAGCCATCGACTCGATGGTGCCGATTGGCCGTGGCCAGCGCGAACTCGTTATCGGCGATCGTCAGACGGGCAAGACGGCCGTGTTGATTGACACGATCATCAACCAGAAGCGTACGCACGAAGCGGGTGATAAGCCGGTTTACTGTGTATACGTCGCCATCGGCCAGAAGAACTCTACGGTAGCCCAGGTCCAAGGCGCGTTGGAGAGAGCTGGCGCCATGGATTACACAGTCATCATCTCGGCTCCGGCGTCGAGCCCAGCTCCGCTCCAGTTCATCGCACCGTTTGCGGGAGCCTGTATTGGCGAGCTATTCCGAGATACGGGTCGCCACGCACTTTGCATCTACGATGACCTCTCTAAGCAGGCCGTCGCCTACCGCGAAGTATCGCTTTTGCTGCGTCGTCCTCCGGGCCGCGAGGCGTATCCGGGAGATGTCTTCTACCTCCACAGTCGGCTCCTCGAGCGCGCGGCGAAGATCAACGCAACGGACGCCATCGCTCAGAACATGAACGACCTTCCGGATTGCTTGAAGGGTTTGGTAAAAGGTGGTGGATCGCTGACTGCACTTCCCGTTATCGAAACCCAGGCAGGCGACGTTTCGGCGTACATCCCGACAAACGTGATTTCGATTACGGACGGCCAGATCTTCCTCGAAACCAACCTCTTTAACTCGGGTGTTCGCCCAGCCATCAACGTTGGTATCTCGGTTTCCCGCGTTGGAGGCAACGCGCAGATTAAAGCGATGAAGAAGGTGTCCGGTACGCTTCGCCTCGACCTCGCGCAGTTCCGGGAGTTGGAGGCGTTCTCCAAATTCGGCTCTGACCTCGACCCTGCGACGCAACGGCAGCTTAGCCGTGGCAGTCGTCTCGTTGAAATCCTAAAGCAAGGCCAATACGAGCCCGTTCCGATTGAGGAGCAGGTAGCGATCATTTACGTGGCTGGTCAGGGGCTCATTGATGCGGTACCGATTTCTGAGGTAAAAGCGTTCGAAGCGGAGTTCCGCGAAGCGCTTCGTCTCAAGCATGCAGATGCGCTGGCGTCCGTTGCGATCAGCGGCCAGTTGACCGACGAGGCCATCGCTGCGTTCGAGCAGGAAGCAAACGACCTCTCCGCTCAATACACCGAGAAGGTCGCAGCTTAGTTCTTATGCCGTCCACCGACGTTGGTCTTCGGTCTCCTTCATCAGTTTGACTGCAGACGGCTGACACAAGACTGCCCCACAAAATCATCCAATAATGGCGACTCTCCGCGACACCCGCAATCGTATCAGCTCGGTGAAAAACACCCAGCAGATCACGCGCGCCATGAAGATGGTTGCGGCGGCGAAGCTGCGGAAGGCCCAGGAACGCATCTTCACGGCCAGACCGTACGCGTTCAAGATCCGTGAACTGATCGGGCACCTCCGCCAGCGTCTCGATCCGCTTAGTCACCCTCTGTTCCATCCTCGGGAAGAGGTAAGGTCGGTGCTGCTGATTGTCGTGACCTCGGATCGCGGCCTCGCAGGCGCATTCAACACGAACATCCTTAAGAAAGCCGAGGAGCGCATCGCGGAGGAGTATTCTGACTACAAGGAAAGCGGCGAACTCCACATCCTCGCTATCGGCCGAAAGGCTCATGAGTATTTCGGCAAGCGCGGGCACGACCTCGTCGGTGATTTTCGGGGCGTCTTCAACGATCTCCGATTCCCAATCGCCGGTGAAATAGTGGACCTGGCTGTCGAAGGATTTGAGGATGGGAAATGGGATCATGTTGAAGTCGTGTACAACGAGTTCAAGAACACAATCTCCCAGAATCGTATCGCCGAGCAGCTTTTGCCCGTTCCAACGGGTGAGTTCGTCACGCCGGTTATGGAAGCCAGCGCCGACTATGGAGAGGTAGATGAAGCGGCGGGCGAAGTGGAATACATCTTTGAGCCAAGCCCAGAAGCGTTGTTGGAACGCTTGATTCCGGAGTTCATGCAATACCAGCTTTGGCGCACGTTGCTTGAATCCAACGCCGCCGAGCAGGGCGCGCGCATGGTGGCGATGGACAATGCCACGACCAACGCGGGCGAACTCCTCAAAGACCTCCAGCTCATGTACAACCGCGCTCGCCAGGCCGCGATTACGACGGAGATCATTGAGATTGCGAGCGGGGCCGAGGCGTTGAGCGCCAAATAGTGCTGCCTACATTCAACAGAACGTAAAGCGGGTCGCCCTCGATGAGGCCGACCCGTTCTATTTTTAGCCACCGGTGGCTGTTTCAGTTGATATCCGCGGTCATTAGGTAGTCGTTCGCAGCGCGGCCGAGATGACACCCTTGGCACATCATGGCGCGCCCTTCCAAACGCATTCCGTCCATTGCATCCACGGTGCCGTCTGCGAGAATCTTGGTGAAGAACCAGTCCGCGTGGTCAGGATTATAGCCCGCCTCCCGCTTCACCATGACGGTAATCGCGGCCAACATGCTGTCAGGCATGTAGTTCTCTTTTACGAAGATTGAGCCGACAGGCATTGCCGTTGCATCACCTTCTAGAGCCGCAATGGCGATATCGTTCAGGTACGTGGTCAGTAGCATGCCGTGCGGTTCCGTGCCGGCGTAGAGTTCGCCCTTCTCGGGCCAGAGCGTCCAATTTGTCTGGTAGTCCTCAGCGCCTAAAAGAGCCCAGACAGCATCGCCTGTCGTATCGGGTAGGCTGACCGCTGTAGGTTCATCGATGGGTTCGGCAGGAGGTTCTGGCGTGTCGGCTGGTTCTGTGCCGCATGCGGCTAAACCAATTGCGCAGACGGCGATTGCGGTAAATAGGTTGAATGCTCTCATATCAATACAGGAGGGTGGATGATTGCAACGCGCATGGCCCGACGCACAATAGCGCGCAGATCACTCCTTACGTTAAGTCCCAGGTCCTGAACTGTTCACGCATCACTCGTCACAAAAGGGTAGCGAATTCCGGCAGCTTGTTGAGGGGATTGACATCAGCGTCCTCGTAGCGATTCAACTGACAGCGGTGCTTCGACACGGTCGGTGAGTTCCTGAAGGACCTCAAGCTCATGTACGACTACGCACCCAGACTGCGAGTGCGGCGGAAACCAACGGGGTTTCAAGTGTAGTTCGTGCATTGGTGCCGGAGAAGGCACTGCGACTATCCCAAGACCTCCAACATCTCCTCGATCCGCGTCAGCTTGACGCGCGGGCGGCCCAGCTTTTCGCCTGCGGAGGACTCCAACTCGTTGATTCGTTGCCAGTCGAAATAGGAGAAACACTGGGGCTGACGGTGCCGGATGAGGGCTTCGGCAGAGGCACCCGTTGGCTCGGATGGGTTCAGGTGTTGGTCACTTGCCGCATCCTCCAGCATGTGTCGCACGGTCTCCTGAGCATCGCCTTTATTCGTGCCGATGACGCCAGATGGCCCGCGCTTTATCCACCCAGCGACGTAGATGCCTAGCACTGGATCGCCGCTTGATTCCTCGACAACGCGACCTTCGTCGTTTGGGACAATGGCCCAATCGTCGCG
>JBBKWZ010000183.1:0-4615 GCA_037969195.1 Rubricoccaceae bacterium
GCCAGGCCATTTTCATTGCCCGAAGCAAGCCCCGCAGGGTTGAAGAGAGGCGCGAAGGCACCGCTGCCTGATGCGGCATATGCACCACCCGCAGCCTGTCCTGCCGGGTCGGGATCGAGCGTGAGGAACGCCAAGCCGTTGCCCTGACAGAGGGCGGGAGCCGCCAAAACAAGAGCAATGAGGACGGCAGACGACAGACGACGGACGGCAACTGGAATTACCGTCGGTGGTCGGTGGTCGGCGGTCGCTGCGCTGATCATAACTCCACGTGAACGGTTACGACGTGCATCAACCCGTTTGCGAACGGCTCCAGAACAGCAGCGTAGTCCAGTCTTGCGTTCAGATCGCCAAACTGCTGCTTGACCGCGAAGCCCACGCTCGGCGTTGCTTCGCCTAGCGAACCTGCGCCAAGACGGTCGTAGCCAACCCGGAGGGCAAATGGTTCGGCGAGCCAGTATTCACCGCCGACGCGCATCATCACCTGACCGAGCCGAAGTTCATCCGTCGTGGTAGTTGGCACCGGCGTCCCGGCGATGACACCAATGCCTGTTACCGTCTCTACTTCTGCCGATTGAATCAACGTTTCCAACTCCGCGGAAATCATACCGCGTCCAGCCGGAAGCTGGTAGGCGGCACCGGCACGGAAGCGAACCGGGAACTTATCCGTCGTCTGACTGCCGGCATTTCCGAGCAACGCGGACGTGTCCCAATCATACTTCGCCAGAAGGTCGTCTACAGCCAAACCGACGGCAAACTGCTCGCTCAGCTTGGCGGCAATGCCCAGCGATATGCCCAGCGAAGTCGGGGAATCGACACCGGAGAACAAGTCGGCGCGGTATATGCGCAGGCCAAGTCCGCCAGAAACTCTTTCCGAGAACTTTGTGCCGAAGGCGAGGAAGAACGCATACTCATTCGTCGAGTAATCCTCCGTGTGGTAGCCGCTACCATCGCGGCCGTCGATGCCCGAAACGCCGCCGTGGATTACGCCGCCGGCCACGCCTGCGCGCGGGCGAAGCGGCGCAGCAAACTGGAGGTGCTGCAACTGCCGATCGAATGACATGAAAGCAGCAGACATATCAAGGCTCTGCGCCGCCGTGAATGGCGCAAGTGCCGGATTGTGGTACGGGCTCGCATAACCGAAGACGTCGGCCGTATGCGTTCCGCCCATCGCCATTGAGCGCGCGCCAAACCCAAATCGGGCAAACGAGCCCGCATACTGCGCGTGCGCCTGCGTACCGAAGGCGACCAAGAGCAGGAGAACGAAAAGTCGCTTCATCACTTTACCTCAGCACCAAAATCTTGCCGGTCGACTCGCGCCCACCTGCATCAACAACGTAGAAGTATGTACCGTTTGCGATGCGCGTCCCGTCATCGCTGAGGCCATCCCAGAGCAATTCGTTCGCCCCGGATCGGACGGGGGTTTCCAACTCGCGGACCAGGCGCATGCCAAAATCGAAAATGCGGAGGTTCGCCGTTCCGGCCGCAGTCAAGTCAAGGCGGATGCGACAGTACCCGTCAACACCCGGCGTAAAGGGATTGGGGTAGGCGTACGAATCAACTTCCGGAACGCCGTCCGTCGGCGTAGCAGGGTTGGTCGGAACGTTGACGCGGAAGGCCGTCCAGGTCGTGCCACCGTCCGTGCTTTTCAGAAGGCCATCACCGTGACCGGCCCATAGAACGGCGTCGGGTGTTCCCGCGTTCACGACGGCCACCGAAAAAACGCCCGAGTTCGCGTCAATCGGAATAACATTGCCTTGGGCGTCTCGGAATGTTGTAACAGTGCGCCAAGTGTTCCCGACATCATTGGAGATGTACAGCCCATCCGAACCCGCCATGTAGACGTTGTCGCCATGAAACGCGGTGTCGTAAATGCGGCCGCGTGTCACAAGCTTCGGTTCAAAAATCGGGTTGCCGTCTTCGTCATCGCCAACCCATGCGGTAAGGTTGTTCTCTTCGGAAGGGTTGTCGGCAGGCCATCCAATAATCCAGACTGGATTTCGGGGATTCTCGGGTGACCCCACCGGGAAGGCTGGGTTTCCGATCAACTGTTCTTCAATTGACGTCACAAAGTTGCCGCCAACACTTCGGTCGGAACCGTCTTGGGCAAAACGCCGCCATCCTCGGTCTCCGGACGCGGGATCGATATCGCTGGTATCGGAGCGACTTACGCCTGCAGCTGTTCCCGCCCAAACCGTCCCCGCCTCATCCACCAAAACGGAAAAGACAACGAAGCCATTCTCCTGCGGGAAACGAGCTGTCGGAGAAAAGAAGAAACTATACGGCGTTTGTGGGTCGATGGAATCGAGCGTGTCGGGAGGAAGCACAATGCGATCCCACGTCGCTCCATCGTCGCTGCTCCGACGAAGCCCGCTGGCCCATCCTGCCACCCAAACATCACCGGTCTCCGGGTCGTAGTCGATGTCGAACGGAGGGCTCTGCTGCGGGACGATGACAGGGAGCGCATCCAACAAGGAGACACCGAAAGGCTGGGTCGTGTCATTCTGGGCGTCGAGTTGGGGGAATCGATAGGTCCACGTCTCGCCTGCATCTGTCGAGTAGGCAAAGCCTGCTGCCGCCTGCTCATTGTCCGCGTTCGAATCTCTGAACCCAAGGCCTGTCCAGATCACGTCGCCTTCGACATCCAGCGAGAACATAGTGACCCTTCCCGATGCGCTGGGATTAAAAGCCGGATCGTCCGTCACCGTAAACGATTGGCCGTCGTCGGTATAAACGAGGATCGGGCCGGAATACAACCGCCCTCCCTCCGCGAACAAATTGGAGCTTCCGTTGCGCGCTCCCAGTGGAAGTGCTTCGACGGTGGCGCCCCCCACAAAAATGGGTTGCGCAGTCAACGACCCAGCCGAAGCAAGCGCGAGCAATCCCGATAGAATGAAAAATCTCTTCACGTGCAGGACTACGGCAGAATTGTGACGGTGAAGGAAACCTCTTCGCTATCGACGCCAAAGTTGTCGGTAGCGATGAAGGTGAACGTTTGTTCGCCGGGCGTCGCGCTGGGAACGTTGAAGGTCGCGGTGTATCGGCCATCGCCAGCGACCTCATCACCAAGGCTCAGGCCGTCGTCGAACATCTCGAATGGCACGCCTGTGGGCGTCTCGCCGATCACGCGGGCGATATTTCCCAGCCCGTCCGGGTCAGTGACGACTGCGATCAGCCGGAGATCTCCTGGTGGAGTGAACTCCATGGGGCCGTCGATTTCGGTAATTACGGGCGGACCCAGGTTCACGGACGCGAACCGCAGAAGACCCGTCACTTCGTTGCCAACCAGTCCATCGGACGAGATTATTGTAACCGTAATCAAATACATCCCCGTT
Organism: Rubricoccaceae bacterium; assembly: GCA_037969195.1. Classification (GTDB taxonomy): domain Bacteria; phylum Bacteroidota; class Rhodothermia; order Rhodothermales; family Rubricoccaceae; genus JAHEJB01. The sequence goes on from JBBKWZ010000183.1 coordinate 3,333, forward strand.
TCACCGCGAGGGACGGCCATTGTCTCGCCGCCCGAATACCTTCCACCCGCATCAGCGGCGAGCGTGCCCTGGGCGACGAGTTCGGTTTGAAACTCTCTCCGAACGAAATAATTGACGGTTACTGATGTTCCCGGCGCTGCGGAAACCGCTACATCCAGTGTTAGCGGAATCTGAGCCGTGTCACCTGAACCCTCATACACGAACTCAAGCGGCGTGAACGAAAAGTCCGAGAGCGTAGGCGGGTTTGGAATCAGGTTCCCAACGCCCGGCGCAGAATCGCATCCGGAGAACGTGACCAACAGCCCGAGCGCTCCGAAGAGGAACGCGGAAAATCGTACGAGCAACCGATCGCGCATCAAGCGTGTGGGCAGTGAAACGAAAGCAAACAGCCGATCCTTCAACGCGGCAGGTGCTGAACAGAGTGAGTGACTCAGGACAGGCCTGCTGCAGGGAGTTAGAAAGGTACGGCGCTCGTAGCGGTGCGGTCGGAATGCGTCGGGGCTTGTCCAGAAATCAACGGAGCCGAACATAAGGCCCTGTGCATGACACAGCAACCGATGCCATAGGAATTGCCCCGAACACACGTTATCCGGCGATGTAAATCGGCTGAATCGAGAAACAGAGAATGAACAATGCCAGACAGAGATATCCCAACACCCTTCGGCCCGGCGTCAGTGGTTCGGTCACGAGGACCGGCGGATGGTCCACGCGAATAAGGAAAACGATCAGGCCAACCCACAGGAGCCACGCCGAGTATCCGAATGCATCGGCGATTTCAGGCAAGGCAAATACAACAAAAGCGGCGAGGCCCATCAGGCCGACATGGGCGGGGATGAGGAGGCGCCAATCTCCCTCAAACCGACGCCAAAGCAACACAGACAGAATCGCCGCAAGGATGAGCCAGCCATACCAGTCAGTACCAAAAACGTGGCCGAAGCCGATCGACCCCGAGATCACTAGAATCAGGGTAACCACGCGAGCGATGATCGCGTGGGCTCGCGCCCCGAACAACGCGTAGACGACGTGCCCGCCATCCAGTTGTCCTACTGGCAGCAGGTTGAGGGCAGTAAAGAAGAGCCCGAGCCACGCTGCGAGCAGAAGCGGATAGTGCATCAACTCGGAAGGCGAAGGCAGTCCGGGCACGATCTGACGGACGAGCGCAAAAATTGGCGTGTCGCCAAACATCAGGATGAGGTCTCCGGGCTGGAAGTCAACCTCCGGGAAGACGCCGTTTTGCTCGACAAAGCTGGCTACAGCCTCGTGGCCAGGGACATCCAGTAGAT
>JBBKWZ010000184.1:0-4977 GCA_037969195.1 Rubricoccaceae bacterium
GCAAGTCGTCCCCTTGCTGGGTAGCCGTGGGCAGAGGACCCGGCTCAAATAGTCATCTGGCCTTCCACGACGATGACAGCCTGACTGCTGATGTGCAAGGAACCATCAATCAGTTCCAGGTCCATCCAACCGGTGCGCCTGGAAGACTGAAAGGACTTCAGTTTTGTCTTTCCCAGTCTTTCAGCCCAGTACGGTGCGAGGAACGTGTGGGTGCCTCCCGTTACCGGATCCTCGTTCGAACCACTCCACGGCCAGAAGTAGCGTGAGTGGAAATCGTAGCCGTCCGATCGAGACGCCGCGGTTACTAGCACGCCGTTGATGGAATCGTGCGATCGATAGAGCGCGCTGAAGTCTGGGGCCAGTTCGGCCAACGCGGTGACATCGAAAATCTCCAAAAGCAGGATCTTGGTTTCCTCGTTGTGCGCGGAGTTTCGGATCTCCTCAATTCCGAGCGCTTTAAGGAGCGCGGGCGGTGCCACGGCTGGTTGCGTTTCGTAAACCGGAAACACCATCGAGACTCTGTCGGCCGAGATCTGCACTGCCAGGTCCAGATCCTGGCGGGTTCTGAAATGCGCGTCTGTATAGCCAAACTCCTCGAACACCGCACTCCCCGACGCGAGAGTTGCGTGGCCACACAGCGGGATTTCCATCTTCGGCGAAAAGAAGCGGATGGAAAACGTGCCGTTCGAATCAAGCGGCTGGATGAACGCCGTCTCCGACAGGTTCAATTCCTGAGCGATGTTTAGCATCGTGGCGTCGTTCAACGGCGATTCAACAATGCACACACCGGCAGGGTTGCCCGCGAAGGGCTTGTCCGTAAAAGCGTCGATGATAAACGTCTTCATCGCGGCGCGCTGCGCAGTCGGTCCAAGAATGCAGGACGCGCCACGCTTCCTTCGCCACCGACGCGGATGTCGCGCTGTTGGAACCACCATCCAGCTAGAACAGCAAAGAGCGCGCTGACGGCAAGCAGCCCGCCGAACCAGACTACGTTCAGGCCTGAGATAGCGTACCCGCCTTGAAAGTATTCGTAAGGCAGCGCTCGTGCGATTGGCTTCAGATCTGCATTCAGATTCGCCATGCCCGACAAAAAGAATCCGGCAACCATCACGGCGCCTGCTGCCGCTGCCGCCTTTCGTCGCGAGGAGAGCACCATGCTCAATAAAAGCGCCGTTGTACCGAAGACCAGTACTACTGCAAACGTCGATACAAACGGCAACGCCATCTGCCCCCAGCTTACGTCCATTGACGAGCTGGCCAGCGGAATGCAAAAGCCCAGCCAACAAAAGGTCAGAATTGCAATCATGGCTGTAACGAACGCTGCCAACCGACCGCCGAAGAGCGCGAGGCGGCTGATTGGATGTGCCAGGATTAAATCCAGCCGACCGCTTTCTTCATCGCGGGCGAGGAGGGAACTGCCGGCTAGAACGGCAAATATGCCGAAGACAACAGGCAGCGTCGTCAGCTGGCTGTTTAGAAAGCCCGCCGGCGTATTGATAGCGGCCATGCCACCGAAGAACGCCAGGAATTCAGGCGGATAGCTCTCGATGAACTGGAGCATCTGCTCCTCTTGAGCAATGTACACGTCGAAAAACGGAACGACCATCAAGCCAAGGGCACCAAGCGAGAGGCCCCAGACAATAATGCTGCCGCGAGACCGAATGAGCGTATGGAGAAATACGGGTCCCATCCTATTTATCCTCCGCGGTTACATCGTCGGCTTGGTAGTAGGCGAGGAACACGTCTTCGAGAGTGGGGCGGGTCGTTTCGAGGTAGGTAACCGGAAAGGCAGCCAGGGCTTTGATAAGGCTGTCCATCTCACCTTCCACCTGCAGGGTGAGGTTTCGGGTGTCGTCGCGTGAGCGAACAGAAACACCTGGTATGCCGCCCAGAACATCTTCATCCACGGGGGCCTGGAACCGCACTTTTACGTGGTGTAGGGCCCGGTCGATGAGCGCAGCAGTATCCGCAACCTCGACGAGCCTACCGTCTCGGATAATGCCGACACGCTCGGCCACGGCTTCAACTTCACTCATCACGTGCGAGCAGAAAAAGACCGTTGCGCCGTCAGCCTTCGCTTCACGGATCAACCCCAGCACCTCCTGCTGAACGATTGGATCGAGGCCGCTCGTGGGCTCGTCAAGCAGGAGGAGTTCCGGCTTGTGTAGCAGCGCCTGGATGAGGCCAATCTTCTGCTTGTTGCCCTTCGAGAGGTTCTTGACGGGCCGGTCGAGGTCGAGGCTGAGTCGTTCTGCCAGGGCGTTCGCACCATCCCAATCAACAGCGCGGCGACGCAGGGCACTGAAGTAGCGCAGGATTTTGCGGCCGGTCAGATTGTCTTCCAGGTTGAGCTCGCCGGGCAGATAGCCAACGCGCGCACGGACGGCCACAGGGTCGGCTTGGGGATCGAGGCCTAGCACACTCGCGGTGCCGCCGTCGGGGCGGATCAGGTCGAGCAGGCAGCGGATCGTGGTTGTCTTTCCCGCGCCATTGGGACCCAAAAAACCAAAGATCTCACCCTGTCTCACTTCAAGACTGAGCCCGGCCAGAGCCTTAACGCTTCCGTAGGACTTCGTCAGTTCGTTTGTAATGATGCCAGTCACAAGGCTAGCAACTTAGTGACGATGCCGTGGAATGGGGTCCAAATCCGGTTCAACGTATTGCTTGCGAGCTTCCTCCGAAAAAAGCGCCTCTGCCGAATAGTGCGTCATCATGATCTTAGAGTCAAGTAGTTCAGGGTTCTGGTCGATGAATGAATCCGCTGAATCGGAGCTTGGAGTCCTCGCCATAAAATGCCGTACGGCCAGAATCCATGCGCGGGTCATCGTGTCATGGTACTTCGATGCATCGAACCCATTGGATTCAAGAAAGCCGAGCAGAGCCTGTTGCATCATCGAAAATGCCACGTCATCCTTGTGCTCCGTGAGAAAAACGTAGGCGAGCCGTACGTGCGCTCTGTGATCCCACGCTGATGGTGGAAATGTGCCAGACTCGAACTCGGCACGGAATAGTTGGTCTTCGGCAGATGCTAGATGTGCCATCACGGTTGCGGTTGTTCTGGGGAACTTTGGGTAGTACGCTTTCGGACCCACCCAAGTACCACGCTAGCCAGAATCGACATAAACGCAGCGAGGGCGTTGAAGCCAATGTCGACAATGTCGAAGATGTGATTCGGAAGAAAGGCCTGAATGCATTCATCGAGCGTTCCGATCAAGACCGTCGCTGCGAATGCGAACCGAGCGGTTCCAGGAACGTGGCGGCCATGCTTCGCACGCTCTTTCAACGCTTCGTGAATGAAAAGAGCCAACACCATGTATTCGAAGAGGTGCGTGCGCTCCGCGATGCCCATCCGGGCGAAGACCATGAGATAGACGGCTGCGACGCCTAGCCCAACGCCGACCTCTATTCCCCGCAAACGTGCCTTCAGGCCATGCGTTAGAACAGCCGCGCACATCAAGAAGAAGGCAATGATGAAGGCCTGAACGAATAGGTCTTCGTCGCTTACCCGCTCAGCCAGCGTAGCCGTCAAGCCCAGCGTCGAATAGATCCCCACGAAGACGGCCAGCGTCCACATCCACAGGCGGCGTTCTCTTTTCGAAGCAAAAAGGTGTGCGGGCTTTAGATCATTTTCCACATCACAAAGTGCCCCCCAATCCCCTCGATGTCAAACTCAGGGCCGATCGTTGTGAAGCCCAGGCGTTTGTAGAATTCCAGCGCGCCAATTCGGGCGTTGCACCAGAGGAGATCGGAGCCGTGGTGTTGGATGTGTTCGAAGCACAGTTCTAACAACTGTCGCCCGTAGCCCAACCCGCGAACGTCAGGCATGGTAGCCATCCCGCGCAAGCGAAAAGAGCCATTGTTGATTAGTTGGTCAGCGTATCCGGTTGGAGGGGCCTCCGAATAGATCGTGGCGATGCCAACCACCGTGTCCTCGCGAATGGCCCCCGCGTGCAGGGCAGACGGGTGGTCGTCGCGGGGGTAGACGAGATTGTCGGGCGGCTGTCCAGGCCGCAGAATCTTCGAGCGTAGCGGGCGCGTTCGCAAAGAGTCGCGAGCTGTAGGCGAGTGACTCGTATCCTCGCGCCTATTCCGCGTCAGTAGCAATGCTTTGTTAGGCGGCCGCTATCTCAGTTGGCACCACGTCGCGACCGCATCTACGATGCTTGCTGACTCAGCCCCTCAGGGTCGACGCCCATATATGAAGAGCGCCAAACACCACGGAGGCGCCAAGCATCCACCGCGAGTCCAATACATATGCCGATACGATTAGCAGGCCGATCGGCGCGAACGCCAACGGGGAGGGTATACCGAAGAGTGGAGCACTCAGGAGATCGGGAGAGCCTCCACCAAGGAAGAATCGGATCCAAGCCGCATAGTAAACAGTCAACGCGACCGTCATACCCATCATTGCCTGGCTGGAGTAACGTTTCGTCAGATGCAGCGAGCAGAAGAACGGCAGCGCTAGCGTTGCAACCCGGGCCAGGTTCTCTGCGAGTGTGAGGGCAACGGGAACGGTACTCACCGTGCTTGAAGCGGAGGGTGAAAGCAACATCCACGCCACGTTCGGCAGCATCAGGAGCACGGGAATGATCGCGCCTGATCTGATTTCGACTTTCAAGGGTTCCCGCTTCTTGTTGAAGGAAGGATGTCGTGCTCTAGGCTGCCTAACGCTTGCCATCACCGGACGGCAGCCAGCGACGTGGATTTCAGATTCGGCCCGGATCTGCCGTTCCGGTGCATGGCTTTGTTATCCGCCGTTTCGGGGAAAGTTTACGTTCCAGGCGTTTTCCAATTCATCGGGCCCCCGCTCCGCTACTTGAAAGATTGCGTCTTTAGGAGCTCGCCCGCCTCATCGTAAACCTTCCAAGTGCCCCTCTTCTTGCCGTGTTCGAAGCGACCTTCGTCCCAGAGTTGGCCATTGGCATGGTATCGCTTCCATGCACCGTGCTTCTGCTCTTCATCGTCGAAGCCGCCCGT
>JBBKWZ010000185.1:0-5444 GCA_037969195.1 Rubricoccaceae bacterium
ATCAGTGGGCAACACGGTCGATCCGTTCAAGGCCATCGACGAGCACGGTGTTGATCCGATTCGCTGGAGCATGATGGCGTCGAGTCCACCTTGGGAGAACCTGCGCTACTCCGACGACGCAATTGTTGAGACGCGGCGCAAGGTCTTCGGCACGCTTGTGAACACGTATAAGTTCTTCGCGACGTACGCCAATCTGGACGGATTCGAGTACGATGCGACCACGAGAATCGCAGCCTCCGAGCGCTCTGAGCTAGACCGGTGGGTGCTCTCGCGCCTGAACTCGACGATCCGCGAAGCCGATGACGAGTACGCGGCCTACCATCCAACGAAAGCGGCGCGGGCTGTCGAGACCTTCGTAGACGACCTCTCCAACTGGTACCTCCGGCGCAGCCGACGTCGTTTCTGGAAGAGCGAAGACGATGGCGACAAGCGCGAAGCGTACCAAACCCTTTACGAATGCCTCCGCACAACCTCCCAACTTATGGCGCCGATCGCGCCGTTCTTTTCGGAGTGGTTGTACGGTTCGCTGACCGCGGGCGAGAAGTCCGTCCACTTAACCGATTTCCCGTCCGTCAACTACGCCGAAGTGGACACTGCTCTCGAGCACCGAATGGCCCTCGCTCGGCAGGTGGCGTCGAATGTCCTCGCCCTTCGCAACGAAGCGAGCATCAACGTGCGGCAGCCGCTATCGAAGGCGCTGGTCGTCGTGGGCTCCGGCGGCGTCGACGCCGAGGAGCTTCGGTCCGTCGAATCCATCGTGCTGGAAGAGGTCAACGTGAAGGCTTTGGAAGGGATTGAAGCATCGAGCGGCGTCATCCACAAATCCACCAAACCAAATTTCAAAGCGCTTGGCGCGAAGCTAGGTCCGCTGATGAAAGCTGCCAACGCGGCGATCCGCGATCTCAGCCCAGAAGCCATTGCGGAATACGAGCTGGAAGGAAGCCTTGCGCTCGATCTCGACGGCCAAACAGTTACTCTGGAGGTCGGCGACCTAGAAATCATAAGCGAAGGCATCGAAGGGCAGCTAGTAAAGCAGGAGGGAGGCGTGACCGTCGCGCTCGATACGACGTTGACGGAAGAACTCCGCTCGGAAGGCCTTGCGCGCGAGTTCATCAACCGCGTCCAAAACCTACGGAAAACCGCCGATTTCGATGTTTCCGACCGAATCGTGATTACCTTCGACGCCCCCGACGGGGAGGCAAAAGCTGTGATCGCGCATGCGGAGGTCATCCAAGCGGAGACCCTCGCGACCGCACTCAACCGCGCCGACCCCGAAGGAGACGCTGTCCAGACCGTCGAAGTCTCCGGATCGCCCATCACCATTGGCGTCCGGCGGATCAACGGCACCGCCGCCAAGTAAACCTTCCCCTCACGCCTTTACACACCTTCGAGCCATGACCACCGCAAAAGCTGCAAAATCGACTGCCGATCAATTCCGCACGCCGTTTTCTGACGCTGAGTTAGCGGAGTTTCAAGCGATTATAGAAGAAAAGCGGGCTTCCGCCGTTGCTGAAATAGACGATATGCGGTCGCAGGCGGATGACACGCGTGAACATGAAAGCGACACGGCTTACTCGTTCCACATGGCCGATGCTGGTACGGATGCGATGGAAATGGAAAAGCTCTATTTGATGATCGCGCGGCAGCAGAAATATGTGGGCTACCTGGATCGGGCTATGTCGCGCATCGAAAACAAAACATATGGCGTCTGCAAGGTGACCGGCGAGCCGATTGCGAAGGAACGGTTGCTAGCCGTCCCGCATACGGAGATCTCGATTGAGGCCAAGAAGCAGGAAAAGAAGCAGCGCTAGGCAATCGCGTAAAGCGTAATCCGTAACTGATCCTCTGACCCATTACGCTCTACGCTTTAGACAACTATGCGCGTTCTCTGGCTAACCCTGTTCATTGTCACAGTCGATCAGCTCACCAAGGTGTGGGTGAAGCTGTCGATGCTGCCTCACGAGTCGATCCGCGTCGTTGGCGATCTGTTCAAGTTCACGTTTACGGAGAACCCGGGGATGGCGTTCGGGCTGAGCCTGGGCTCGAAACTCTTCCTGACGCTGTTTTCAATTGCTGCAACGGGGCTGATCGGGGCCTACCTCTGGCACGTGCGAAAAGGCCCCACTGGCTATAGGATTGCGCTTTCCCTCATCCTTGGCGGTGCCATCGGAAACATCATCGACCGAGTGCTCTATGGAGTTATTTGGGGGTACGGCACCCTCCTCCACGGCAACGTGGTCGACTTCATTCATCTGGATGTGTGGAGCGGCGTTGTGCCGGAAAGCATCCCAATTCTGGGTGGTCGGTTTATGGCCGTATTCCCAATTGGCAACATCGCGGACCTGGCGATCATTGGAGGCGTAGCGACGATCATCATTTTTCAGCGCCGTTTCCACAACGAGTTGAACGGCCTTGAAGAAGCAGGAGACGATGCTCTCCCTAGCGTCGGCGTTTCGGAACCGGAACCGGAACCAAAGCTGGAAGGGAGCGAGGCGGTTTAGGGCCGTCTCTCCTTGCTTGGACGCCCGAGGCGATGTAAATAGGGGCCGAGGATCACGCTATGCGCTACGTACTTTCGCTACTGCTAGTATTTGGTATCGCTGACACCGGTTCAGCGCAGCAGGATGCCACGCTGAAGTCACAGCAAGACGCGCGCATCCTCCAGAGACACGGCGCGACTCCCGATACGACAAGCCCATGGCGCTACTACCCGCTTCACGTTGGAAACACGTGGGAATACGAACGGGATGATGGATTGGTCACGCGGCGGATTATTGAAAAGGACACAGTTATAGCGAACGTGGATTACGTCGTGTGGAAGGACGACTACATAATAGATGGGGACATTATTGACTTTGAACGTCTGCCTCTCAGGTACGACACGCTGACAGCCACGGTGATGTTTCGCGCAAAGAATGGTCAAGAATTACCGTTCTTCCTAGCTGCGTGCCGGTTGGATTCAGATTTTGGCGTGATGATAGTTTGCAGTCCCGGCATTGATTTTCTTGTGACAGGAACGACATCCGGGACCATTGAATTCGAGCCGGAAACGACCGTTGAAGGCGTGACTATAAAAACGTTTCAATCGGAGTTTTACAACCAGTCGTTCAGTGCTGGTTTTGGTGAAACGGAGCGCGTAGTCTCTGATGGGGGCGGCGTTACTCGAATTACGTACGCTCGAATTGACGGAATAGTGTATGGGACCGCTCAATACCCCGTCGCGATAGAACCCAATGGCCCACGAGAGGTCCCCTTGCAAGGGCTTACCCTATGGCCAAACCCGTTGACAGACACAGTTTTCATCATACTTGCCGACCTGCAATTCGTGCCTCACGTGATCAGAATATTTGACATGCGCGGACGCCGCCTTCGTGAAGTCCATTCTGGTAATCGTCTGGGTAGCGCAGTCATTTCACTCAACGTGTCAGATTTTCCGCGTGGAACGTACTCGGTGGTCGCAACAGACAGCCAGGCAGGTCTTTCACAGGCCACGCTGATCACAAAGCACTAGGCAGGGGCATTGATGTAGCCGGAGACGATGCAGTCCCGGCCGTTGTCGTGCCAGACGCGGAGCCAAAGCTTGAAGGGAGCGAAGCGGTTTAACCCAACCTCCCCCGGAAGCGGCGATGATGTCGGTATCTTTTCGGCTATTCTGACCGTATCGAACCGTTTTTCGTCTCCCTGCCTGTGGATCGCCAACGCATCCGAAATTTCTGCATCATCGCCCATATCGACCATGGGAAGTCCACCCTAGCCGACCGGTTGCTGGAGCTAACGGGTACGCTCACGGCGCGCGAGATGCACGCGCAGGTGCTGGATTCGATGGACCTCGAGCGAGAACGTGGTATCACCATCAAGAGCCACGCGATCCGGATGAACTACAAGGCAAAGGACGGCAAGACATACGTCCTGAACCTGATCGACACGCCTGGACACGTGGACTTCACTTACGAGGTGAGCCGGGCACTCAATGCGTGCGAGGGAGCAATTCTGGTTGTGGACGCCGCGCAGGGGATAGAAGCGCAAACGATATCCAACCTCTACCTCGCGCTTGAGGCAAACCTGGAGATCATCCCGGTCCTCAACAAAGTCGATTTGCCAAGTGCTCGCCCGGAGGTAATCGCCCAAACCGTAACCGACCTCATCGGTGGAAATCCGGAGGACGTCCTCCACGTCAGCGCCAAGACTGGACTTGGTGTCGATGCTGTGCTGGAATCTATCGTGGCGCGCGTCCCTGCGCCGTCTGGTGATCCCGACGCACCACTCAAGGCCCTCATCTTCGATTCCGTGTACGACACGTTTCGCGGCTCCGTCGTTTACACCCGTGTGTTTGATGGGACAGTCAGGAAGGGCGACCCGATCGAGTTCATGGCAACCAAGCAGCGCTACTATGCTGAAGAGATCGGCATTTTGAAGCTTGGGATGGAACCCGTCAAGGAGCTCACAGCGGGCGAAGTCGGTTATATAATTGGCTCCGTGAAAGACGTTGCTGACGCGAAGGTTGGCGACACGGTCACTAACTATCGCAACCCCGCATCCGAAGCGGTCCCCGGATTCCGCGTGGTCAAACCGATGGTGTTTTCGGGGCTTTATCCAACGGATTCGGACGATTTCGAGGACCTGCGAGCCTCTCTCGAAAAGCTGCAGCTCAATGATGCATCACTGACTTACGAGCCCGAGACGAGTGCGGCCCTTGGCTTCGGCTTTCGGGTAGGATTCCTGGGAATGCTCCACATGGAGATCATCCAGGAACGCCTGGATCGCGAGTTCAATCTCGACATCATTACCACCATGCCAAACGTGCGCTACACGGTGGCGTTGACGAACGGCGAGAACATTTCCGTCGAGAACCCGAGCGAGATGCCGCAGGTAGGCCGGATTAATGAAATCCGCGAGCCCTACATCAAGGCCCAGATCATCACGCCGACCGAGTACATTGGGGCGCTGATGAAGCTGTGCCAGGACCGCAGGGGTGTGTACCTCAACACGCAATACCTCGATCCCGAACGCGTTGACCTCCAATACGAACTCCCCCTGGCAGAAGTCGTGTTCGACTTTTACGATCGCCTTAAAAGTGTTTCGCGCGGCTATGCGTCGCTCGATTACGAGTTCATCGACGAGCGGACGAGCAACCTTGTAAAGCTTGATGTGCTTCTGAACGGTGATCCCGTTGATGCCCTAAGCACGATTGTGCACCGCGACAAAGCCTATCACATGGGCCGCAGACTCGCCCGCAAATTGAAAGAACTCATCCCGCGCCAACTTTACGAAGTAGCGATACAGGCGGCCATCGGGGCCAAGGTCATCTCTCGCGAGACGGTCAAACCGCTGCGGAAAGATGTGACGGCGCGGTGCTACGGTGGCGACATTTCGCGGAAGCGAAAGCTCCTCGAAAAGCAAAAGGCCGGAAAGAAACGAATGAAGCAGGTTGGTTCAGTGGAAGT
>JBBKWZ010000186.1:0-3360 GCA_037969195.1 Rubricoccaceae bacterium
TTCAACCCAACCACGCTGCTGAGTTTTGACATGCCGGAAGCGGCCGTTGCAACGCTTGCGGTCTACGACGCGGTTGGCAGGGAGGTCGCCCGACTGGCGGATGGCAGCTATGAGGCAGGTCTCCACGAGGTGAGCTTCGACGCATCCGACCTCCCGAGCGGCGTGTACTTCGCGCGCTTCACGGCGGGCGATGGCTTCGCGCAGACGCAGCGGTTGACGTTGTTGAAGTGATCGCGCGCTAACGCGCGATCATCCTGAATTCCGCGTAGCGGTATGAAGGATCTCAACCGATCAACAGAGGGCGACGGAGCGATCCGACGTCCCTTATCGCAGAATCGGGGTCATGTGCCTGCCTCTCTGCCGCAGGATCGAATTCAGGGGGAATTGAGGACGTACACAATCGCACTCGGTAACTCCACGCCTGTTATTATCAAGGATTTCTCACCAGGCCCTAAGGCCCACTACCATGAATCGCCTATCTATTTCAGCTCTCGTTCTGCTCCTGGCCTGCGTACCGTTCACGCAAGCGCAGACCGTACCCGTGACCACCAGCTCCAATGCAGCAAGAACAGCATTCGAGCAAGGCCTGGCTCGGCTCGACAACGCCGACTTCGCCGGTGCAGGCGAACATTTTGATGCAGCACTCGCCGCCGATCCTTCGTTTGGCCTTGCACACATGTATCGTGCAGTCACATCACCTCTTGCCGAGCGCCAAGTGCACATGCAGCACGCTTCTGCCGCCGATGTCTCCGATGGCGAGCGCCAGCTGTTCGCCTCCTATGCGGCCCATTTGGCCGGTGACCACGATGGCGAGATTGCGATCCTAAACGCGCTCGCACGAGAGTTCCCCGACGACGCGCGCATACCCTTCAATCTCGGTCTCGAATTCTACAACCTCGAGCGCTACGACGAAGCCGTGACCGCTATGCAGCGAGCTGTTGCCATCGACAACGAATTTGGCGGCGCATTCAATCTGCTTGGCTATGCCGCGATGGAAGCCGGCGATGACGCCGTCGCCGAGCGCGCGTTTCGGAGTTATATCAGCGTCGAGCCCAGCGAGGCAAACCCGCACGATTCGTTCGGAGAGTTCCACATGATCCGTGGGCGTCTCGACGAGGCTGCTCTGCATTTCGAAATGGCACTGGAGATTGACCCGGACTTTGCCGTGAGCGCGAACAACCTCGTCCGTGTCGCTGTCACGCAGTCGAATGAGCGTTTCGAGCGAGCGGTTGCCAACAAGAATCCCGACGCGCTTGCGTCGCTCTATACGCAAACGGGCCAGCTTCTTCCGCCCAACGAGAACCGAGTAAGCGGCCGCGATGCGATCCACGAATACATGGCTGGACTCATGTCCGCCGGCATTGATGGCATCGAAATCAGCACCGTTGATCTTTACATATCCGACGACACTGCGACTGAGATTAACGCCTACGTTGTTCGCGCTGGTGGCGAGGTCGTCGATTCGGGTAACTCCACGGTGTTTTGGGTGAAGAACGGCGATGACTGGTTGATTCACCGAGATATGTGGAATTCGGAACGGCCAATGACAACGGCCGGGAGCAACTAAGAACAACTAATCTTATCTGAAAGGAGGTCGGGTTACCCCGACCTCCAACCGATTGATGTCCCGCGCCATCTCAACGGGTCTCCCGTCGGCGGGATCGACGTTCATGAGCCTGTCGGCAGGGTATTCGATACCGGAATTGAGGCCGCGAAGGCAGCGGGAGTAAGACAAGGTTGATGCGTCTCGGGAGATCAGAGAGGCCGCGCACGAAATTTAGCCTTCGCCTATCTTCACGTCCGATGGGACAAATCGTGCTGCATAAGCTTCTCTTTGGCGTATTGCTATTCGGCGCGTTGGGCCTTGGCGTAGTCGTGGTTTCCGCTCAGGGTCCCTCTCCGGAGTCGCGCATCCAGTTCCGTCACTTAACCGTCGAAGACGGTCTCGGGCAACAGGATGTACGGGCAATTCTTCAAGATGAGCTTGGGTTTATGTGGTTTGGCACCGAGGACGGGTTGAATCGCTACGACGGGCATACTCTACGAGTATTCCGTCCGCAACCGTTCGATTCGACGAGTCTCGCAGGGGCGTGGGTAGTTGGGCTCGCTCTCGACGGACGCGGGAGTATGTGGGTGGCGACGGAAAACGACGGGTTGAATCGATACGACCCCACGAAGGAGCAATTTCAACACTTCCCGTACGGGACAGATGATCCTGAGTCGTTAGGGAGCCACAACCTTTGGGCTCTCACTCAGTCGCGATCTGGTGACGTTTGGATCGGCGCTCGCGATGAGGAACTCACTCGATTCAACCCGATGACGCGCGCGATATGGCACTACCGCAGCGATCCAAGCGACCCATTTGCTCTCCATGGAAGTCAGATTACGGAGCTGGCTGAAGATGAGCGCGGATACATCTGGGTGGGCACAGAAGCCAACGGACTCAATGTGTGGAGCCCAGAGACAGATCGGTTTGAGCACTTCCGGTATGATCCGGGCGACAGCGCGACTCCCCCGGGCGACGGCGTACAAGCGATAACGGTAACGAGGGACGGAACAGTCTGGGTCGGAACGGACAGCGGTGGGCTTGCCCGCTACGATTTCGCGTCCGACGAATTCGTGCGAATTGACGTAGGCTCGAAGCGTGGTGGAGGGCCCGAAGGAACGATCATAACAGAGATCCTCGAAGATCCCGACGGCGTTCTCTGGTTGGGTACCAATAGCGGGCTCGAACGGTTCGATCCGCAAACCGGCTCGCTCACGAGTTATCGGCACGATCCACTGAATCCGACCAGCATTGGACCCGGCGGTGTTCATGCACTCCACATCGATCGTAGTGGTGTTTTCTGGATTGGGATGGAGTCGGGGTTGAGCTTTTTCCTATGGGATGCCCCTCGATTTCGGCTGGTCTCAAATGATCCCAATGGGCGATCCGTCCTCAGCAGTCCCGGTGTATGGTCTTTCCTTGTCGATAATGACGGCGATTCTTGGGTCGGCACGGAGGCGGGTCTGGATCGACTTGGTCAAGATGGCAGCGTTACGCACTACGCCAACCGACCAGGTGATGTCACAACGATCACGCCCGGGTGGGTGACAGGCATTTATGAAGACAGAGACGGCACATTGTGGGTGGGAACCCGCCGAGATGGTGTGCGGCCAGGCGGGCTGAACCGGTTTGACGCCGGGACAGGAAGGGTGCTGGAACGATTTGTCGAAGACCCCGACGACCCGACGAGCCTCCCCAGTGACAACCCCTGGAGGCTCTTCGAAGACAGCCGCCGGCGATTCTGGGTCCTTTCGGGAGGTACCGGGTGTTTGAGTCAAATGAACCGGAGGGCAGGAACCTTTACGCCCCAATGT
>JBBKWZ010000187.1:0-2694 GCA_037969195.1 Rubricoccaceae bacterium
CTGCGCTACGGGGAGGTTGTGCAGGCTGCGAATGGAGGGAATGGAGTTCTTCGGAGGCTGGGAACGTGCGATTTCGAATTTGACGTGGGCGAGGCGGTGTTCGGCGATGTCCAGCCAAAAGACTTCGACACGGTTCTCGAAGCCATCACAGAAATATTTGGCGGCACGAACGCGCACACGCTACGTGTAGCCGTGCATCCGCCGGCGCTAACGGGATTCTTCTCTCCGCTTCCCGAAGGCATGAAAGCGGCAGATCGGCACGAGCAGTTGCGGCAGGAAACGGCGCTCCTCGCGGATGTGAGTGCAGCCCAACCCGTTCGCATCCGTGCTGTACCGGTTCGTTCCGAGGACGTCGCGATCGCCAACGAACCGGAGCCATACCGATGGCATCACGTCATGCACGTCCCCGAACCCGTGCACGCACGCATGACGCTGATGGCCCGTGCGCTCGATATGGGCACGTACGACCTCCTCGACACAACGCGCACAGCGGCAGGCGTGATAGCCGCGATTGACAGATCTTTGCCAGTTCCCCCAACCGCGGCCCGATCTAATGCGCCCTACACCTTACTTCTTGGCGCTTATGACGAACACGTAGAGTTGAGCGTCGTTTTCGATGGCGCCTGGTATCACGGTCACTACGGCCCCGTTCGTGAGCCTGACGACGCCGCATACTTTGCGGCCGCCCTTCTCGATCGAATTGATTTGGGAATGCTGGAAGTCGGGCGGTTCCTCGTCTACGGAGAGAAAGCAACGCCTACGGACTATCAATTGCTATCCGATTTGCTCGACTTGGAGCCTGCCTTGTTTGACTCATTGGCACTATTTGGGCGCTCCCCTGCAGGCGCCTCGCCAGGACTGCTCGCGAGCTACGTGCCTTGCGTAGGAGCGTTGCTGGCATGAGTTTCCACGGCGACATTCGATGCGGATAGTCGGGGGCCGATTCCGCCGCGCAACGATCAAGGCGCCCAAGGGCACGGACGTCCGTCCAACAACCGATAGAGTCCGTGAGGCGGTGTTCAATGTGTTGCACGCGCGGGACGCGCTGGATGGGGCGCTCGTGCTCGATTTGTTTGCTGGAACCGGTGCACTCGGATTTGAAGCCCTGAGCCGCGGCGCAAAGCGGGCTGTTTTTGTTGAAGTAGCGTCGTCTGTTCTTCGAACGACCAGAGAAAACGCCAATACGCTCGGTATTGAAGAGGCCTGCTCATTCACAACGGCGGACGTATTGCATTGGTTGGGGCGACCCGTCCGTCAGCCGTTCGATCTAATCTTCGCGGATCCACCGTATGACTTCGAGGAGTTGCCCTCGCTACCCGCGCTTGTTCGTCCCCATCTAGCGGAGACGGGTCTGTTCATTCTCGAGCACGACGCGCGCCACACGTTCGGCGAAGAGCCAGCACTGCTGATGTCCAGGGCGTACGGGAAGACCGTGGTAAGTATGTTTGCTGCGTAACGGATTCTTTGACCGATCAACCCATGTCGCTCGCGCTTTACCCCGGCACCTTCGATCCTGTCACGCTCGGCCACCTGGATGTCCTGGAGCGTGCGCTGACGCTATTCGACAGAGTGGAGGTGACGGTGGCAATGAACGTCTCCAAGTCTACGCTGTTCAGTCTGGAAGACCGAGTGCGGCTAATTGAGGAAAGCGCGGAGGGCATTGTTGGTAGCGAACGCGTTTCGGTTAGACCGTTCGAGGGGTTGTTGGTCGATCATGCCCGAGCAACTGGGGCAATTGCGCTTATCCGCGGCTTGCGTCAAGTTTCCGACTTCGACTACGAGTTTCGTATGGCGCTCGCCAATAGACGACTCGCCCCCGAAGTTCAGTCAGTCTACCTAATGCCGAGTGAAGCCCACACGTTCGTCGCTGCATCTATCGTGCGGGAGATCCACAGCTTTGGCGGCGATACGTCGTCGTTTGTCCCGGCGCCCGTTCAGAAGGCATTGGAGCGGTTGGGAAGGGAAGTTTGAAGTGAGAAGTAGAAAGCAGAAGGCGAAGCTGCGCTACTCGGCTTTGGGCTCGCCGGGATTTGCATCGATGCGTTCCTGGGGTCGGCGACGGCCGGTCTTGTCATTACATCGCCTTAGATCCATCGACTACCCTTTTCCTACTTCTGACTTCTCACTTCAAACTTTCTCACGTTGCTATCTTTCAGCCACCCCCCAAAACGACAACGATGCTTGCCGAAGCCACTGATCTGCGCGAACTGAATCCTTTTGTCGCATCCATGCGGCCCTCGGAGACGCTGGCGATGGCCGCACGTGCGAAAGCACTTATCCGGGCGGGGAAAGACGTGATCTCGCTTTCCGCCGGAGAGACCGACTTCGACACGCCAAAAGCCGTTGTCGACGCCGCGATTTTGGCGCTGCACGAAGGATTTACGCATTACACAGCGAACGCTGGGATTCTCGAACTTCGAGAAGCGATCGCGGAGAAGCTGCGCCGGGAGAACGGACTGGACGTTGAAGCGGCGGATGTTCTGTCGTGCAACGGTGCCAAGCAAGCCGTAGCGCAGACCGTTTTAGCGCTATGCAGCCCCGGTCACGAAGTCCTCTTCCCAGCACCCTATTGGGTGAGCTACCCCGAGCAGGCTCGACTCGCTGGTGCCGAGCCCGTTGCAATTGAGACATCCGCTGACGCGGAATACAAGATGACGCCGGCGCAACTCGAAGCGGCCATCACGCCTCGAACGC
>JBBKWZ010000188.1:0-2675 GCA_037969195.1 Rubricoccaceae bacterium
GGATAGTCAGGACCACATCGAGAAGGTAGTCGAGCTCTCGGCCCCAGTTTCAAGGGTTTGGAGCGCACTGACGGACCACATCCAGTTCGGAGAGTGGTTTCGGGTCCGTCTTGATGGGCCATTTGCGGTCGGCGCGACCACGACGGGCAACATCACCTACCCAGGACATGAGAACATGAGTTGGGAGTCCGTGACAGAGGAGATCACCCCCGAGCGACGCTTCGTTTTCTCTTGGCCACCACGTGCCGTGGATCCTGACACGGCGTACAACGCGGACGCCAAGGTGACCGTTGAGTTTGTCCTCGAGCCCACGGAGCGCGGGACACGCCTGACCATAACGGAAACGGGTTTCACGCAATTCCCTGTACGGAAACGGCTGGACATTCTGCGCTCCAACACGGAAGGGTGGAACATTCAGGCCAAGAACATCGCCAACTACGTCACGTGATGAGTTCCGCGACTTCTGACCCAGCGCGTGTGTTCGCTGCCCTAGGCGACGGTACGCGCATTGAGCTGGTTACACGACTCAGCCACCTTGGAGACAGGTCCATCGCCCAATTGACGACCGGTCTTGACGTGACAAGGCAGGCAGTCACCAAGCATCTCCGCGTGTTGGAAGACGCTGGGGTTGTAACGCGTACGCGAGTCGGCAGGGAGAGTCGGTTTGCTATCCGAACGGGTACGTTGGTCAGTGCCCAGGACTATCTGGCTCAGGCGTCAGCCCAGTGGGATGAGGCGATCAGTCGACTAAAGGCATCGGTCGAGAAATAGGAGGCAGGGTGCTCCGAACTACAGAGACCGCAGAATCTTTTCCATCTTGCGGCCCTTCGCCAGTTCGTCCACCAACTTGTCCAGGTATCTGGTCTGTTTGGTCAACGGTGTCTCAATTTCTTCGATTCGATAGCCACAAATCGTGCCGGTGATCAGGCTCGCGTTCGGGTTGAGCGTGGCCTCGGCGAAGAACTGATCGAACGTGGCCTCGTCCTTTATCAGGCGCTGCAGATCCTTCGCTTTGAAACCCGTCAGCCATGAAATGACCTGGTGCAGTTCTTCTTCCGTTCGGCCCTTTTTCTCGACCTTTGCGACAGAGTGCGGATAAACAGAGCCGAACTTCATGTTCGCGATGCGTTCGTCATGAGCTTTGGTGGTCGTCATTGTGGCTTCGTGATTGTGTGCGGAGCAAGCAATGTGTGAGGAGATGGTTTTGCGTGGCTAGCCACTGATTATCCCTCGGCGAGGTCGTTCATCAATCTACCGTTGCCCAGCATTCGATTTCGAGAAGGGCACCCAGCGCAAGACCATCGGTCCCGAGCGCGCTACGGGCAGGAAAATGGTTAGGGAAGTAGGTCCTGTAGACCTCGTTCACGGCGCCCCACTGGCTGATGTCCTCAATCATCACGGTGCACTTCACCACTTCATCGAGCGAGGACGCATTGCGCTCCAGCACGGCCTTGATGTTGTCCATGGTCTGCCGCGTCTCTGCTGCAATCCCGCCCTCAACGAGCGCACCCGTGCTGTCCGTGCCGATCTGTCCGGAGAGGTACAACATGTGGCCTACGCGAACGGCGTCCGAGAAGGGCAAGGACGAGGCAGGATCAGCCCGCAGGTACTCGACGGAAGGCGCATCGGGTTGTGGAGTTCCAGTAGGTGCGACCTCAGCCTCGCACGCGGCTAGCAGAATGACCAGGCAGACGAAGGCAATCCAGGGGGTGCGTGACACGACGAGTTTTCCGGTTGGCTAGAGATTCCGCAGGGTGCAAAGGTACGTGGACGCAGCATACGGAGATGGCGTTTAACCCAGACCGATTACATTGCTTAGGTCGTCGAATCTCCTGTCCAGATCCATGTATTCCAGAAGACAATTCCTGGGCGCCGTAGGTGGCCCCGCCGCCGCGTCCGTGGCTATGGCTTCGTTGAAGCCGGCCTCTATCCCAGCCCTTCTCGATTCGCTGGCTCGGTATACCGGCTCGCCGGTGGAAATCGCTCGTGATGAAGACTTCTGGAGAGAAATTCAGCAGGCGTTTACGGTGGACCGGTCGCTGGTCAATCTGAACAATGGCGGCGTAAGCCCCGCCCCTGCTGTAGTCCAGGAGGCCATGAAACGGCACCTCGACTATTCGAACGAGGCTCCGGTTTATACGATGTGGAGGATTCTTGAGCCGCAGAAGGAGGGTACGCGACAACGTCTCGCCCGCGCATTCCACTGTGATCCGGAAGAGATTGCTATCGTCAGGAATGCGTCGGAGGGGCTACAGATATGTCAACTGGGTATAGACATGGAACCTGGATCGGAGGTGCTCACGACGACCCACGACTACGGGCGCATGTTGACAACCTTCCGCCAGCGGGAAAGGAGAGAAGGGATCGTTCTGAAGCAATTCTCCCTTCCAATTCCGGCTGAGGATGAGGACGAAGTAGTGTCACTGTTTGAACAGAACATTACACCCCGGACCAGAGCCATTCTGATGTGCCACATCGTGAACATCACCGGGCAGATTCTTCCCGTCAAGCGCGTGGTTCAGATGGCCCGGAATCATGGCATCCCTGTAATCGTGGACGGTGCGCACTCCTTCGCCCACTGGGACTTTACACATGACGATCTCGACTGCGACTACTACGCGACCAGTCTACACAAATGGCTCTTTGCGCCGCATGGGACAGGGATGCTCTACGTC
>JBBKWZ010000189.1:0-3200 GCA_037969195.1 Rubricoccaceae bacterium
CGATAGACATCGTAGATGTGGTGTTTGCAAGTCGGGATTGCGTCACCTCATTTCCCACGAGCGTGTTGAGTGTGTCTTGACAAATCGCGCTATAAAGGAGGAGACCGCTCAAATGCGAAGATCTACATCTTCGTCTGGCGCAATGCAGGAGTGAGAGGAATCACCACTTAAACAACTAAGATCCTTTTTACACGGTCTCACAAATCGCCATTAAAGGCAAAATCGATAGAGAAAGTGTATCGTTCGTCTTCCCGCGTTCAAACGCATTGCCATAGAGAGAGACGACGACGATGATCCGATAGGGACCATCAGGGTGGCGCATACCTCATTTCAACCCTCCTTTGGCATTCTTTAAGCGAACAGGATGCATTGGCTTCGGATGACTTGTGCAAAAGGAGACCTGTCAGAATCGTAAACCGACCGAAATGCCCGACGGGGTTGCCATGATCTGCAAAGGAGAGCGCGGACCACCTGAAGACAATGCGTCGACTGCAGCGAAGGTCCAAATGGCCGCGGCTCCAATAAGTAGGCCTCCTCGTGCCTTATGCCAGGTATTGTAGGTGTCAAACCTCTCTCCGACCGCAGCCGGGTCGGTTTCTGTCAGGTAGGCATCACGGGCATCCTGCCTTTGTATATGTGCGGCTACCGTACCGCCAAGGCTGGCGGCCCAGAGGCCCGTTAAAAGCCAGCCTTTAGTGCCCTGGCCTTTGTAGCGTTGACCCCAGCCTGGCAAAACGCCCGATCTCCATGTCGCGGCAGGACGCAGATCGTTGATCTGGATGTAACGCACCGTTTCTGCAGGCTTGTCCAGCGTCTCTCGCACAAAAGCTGCTTTTGCTTCTTCAAAGAAGGCAAGTGTAACTGGAGAGACGAGTAAAGGATCAAGCTGGAATCCCGGGTTTAGGGTTAGCACGCTATGAAACTGCTCGGTGGCCTCTATCCCTTCACCCTTGCTGTAAAGAATAAGAGCAAGCGTCGTGTGCAGGCGGATCAATTGGTCAGGAGTGAAGACCTCAAATCGCGACAAAGCGTTTTTCGCGAGACCCTCGGCTTCATCGTATTCAAGATTCTCATAAGCCGATTCCACACGAGCAAGCATCGTTGCAGGGTCCGCACCGGGTTGAGCGGAGGCTGCGAGCGGCGAGAATAGAAGAAGCCCGGTTAGAAAGCGGATCTGAAACCGCATCGACTACCTCAACCGCGTGATTCTACGGACGGCCGTGTGCTCACCGTCTGACGCACGGACGAAGTAGCTGCCTGTCGAAAGTTCGCGTCCTGCGTCATCTGTACCATCCCATGTTATAGTCTCTGAACCTGCTACGATCTGCCCATTATACAGAAGGGCGACTCGGCGTCCCAGCACGTCGTAAACAGAAATCGTCACACGTAAAGGGGTTGGGGTTCGAAGGGTAAAGGTGGTCGCTGACGTGAATGGGTTGGGGACCGCAAGATCCAACGTGAACTCGGTTGCCGGAGTGGCCGGTTCGTTTGCCACCATCAAAACCAGTTCAAGGGAGGTGGACAGAAGTTGACTAGCACCGTTTTGCCCTCCGAACACAAACAAGCGGTCTCCTACTTCAGCCGCTACCGCGCCCAATCTTGCTTCCGGTAGAGCAGGCCCCGATTCCCACTCGTCGCTGTTGGCATCATAGGCGTCCACCCGAGCAACGACGTCGCCCAATGAATTCCGCCCGCCAATCGCCCACAGACGGTTCGCCTTTTTCGCGGACGCCAAACCACCGCGAGGTGTGGGCATATTGGCGCGATTCACTCCCGGCTGATCGGGTACATAGAATTCTACATCGGCGACGGGCCCGACAGAGCCGAAACCGCCAAAGATCAGTACGCCCATCCCGTCTGGTATGGCAGCAAACGCTGCGCGACCTGGGCTAAAGACCCACGGACCATAATCCTCCCACGACTCGGAACTCCCGTCATAAATCTCGCCATCGGTGCGGTATTGCGTGAGCGTGTCCAGGCCTCCACACACGTACACATCGTTACCAACGACGAACACTTGATGGCCTTCCCTTTCATCACGTAAAGACTCGAATGACTCCCATCGCTGGTCGACCGGGTCGTACACTTCCACATCATCTGTCACCCCGCTGTCTTCACGGCCACCAGTAAGCAAAATCTCGCCGTTGTACACCGTAGCTGAGGCATTGAAACGAGCATTGCGTAATTCGTCAACCGTCGACCATGTGTTTGAAGTCGGGTTGTACCGTTCCACAACGTCCAGTGGTTGGCCGTTGGCATTTTGCCCCCCGATCACGTAAATCTGCCCGCCCAGCACGGCGACCGCCGGGAACGCTCGAGGCGTTGGGAGCGAGGCTATTTCATTCCACTGGCCTGTTTGGCCAAACGCAGCTATCGGAAGTACTAGCGCAATGAATAGCGCCAAGAATAATCGTTGTCCGAAATTCATAGGGTTAGAGGTCTACAAGCCCAGCGTGTCCGCGATACGCAGGCCATGAACTAGCCACCTGATTGATCGAGTAGACGGGACAGGTTGTAGGGAAGTGTTCGTCGCTCACCAGCGGTTACGTGGATGGTGGTCGACCACGTACCGAGCTGTGGATGAGTTAATCGGATAGAGTGAGATCCGGGCCGAAGGATCACTTCTTTCTCAGGGGGTACTTCACCGACTGATCGCCCGTCCACATTGACGTTTGCCCAGGGGTGGACCTGGATAGTTATCCGGGCGACATGCTCCCAGAGAGAAACAGCGAGGCGTTCGTTGGATCCAGGCGTGATGGTGATAGCGCTGGGCACGTCGGGGAAATCAGGATTTCGGAGGACGACCTGATGATTTCCAACTGCCAACTGCCCTACGTCCACGAGAGAGCCTTCACCCACCTTTCGATTGTCAACATAGACTTCAGCCCATGGTTGTACAGCGACGGTAAGCCGGCCCGGCTGGGCTGTAGCCGGAGCGCCTGTTGAGGACGAGGGTTGTACGACTTCGTCGCCCGTGCCCGGTTCTGATCTCTCGGGCTCTTGAACCGCGTCTTGCGACGAGGGCACCGTCGCCTCGGCCAATCCGGAAATAATGTTGCGTTGCTCGACGCCCGTAGTCGACCCATCAATCTGCGACTGACTGAGTTCTTCGTCAGATGGCATTTTCTGGAATTGGACCAGCACAGAGTCAGCGACATCGGAACCTTCCACGGTCTCAAGGCCTGCCGGTGCCGGACGTA
>JBBKWZ010000190.1:0-31301 GCA_037969195.1 Rubricoccaceae bacterium
AATCGAGATTATCAACGGCACCCTGATGTGCGGGGGGATCGTTCGTCCCAACGAGGTATTTCGTTCACACCAAGTGCTGTGACCGGCAATTCCCTTCCGGGACGCGATTAACGTGAACCAAGCGGACGGCGGGCCGAAACGGAATCCGGACTCTTTGGAGGCGGGCGAATGTGGCTGTCATCACGGATCGCCCGTTCATCCACCGCGTCACCACGGAGCAAGGTTGACGTTCCGTGTTCCCGCTTGTTTGCATGGCGCACTTGCCACTGCTGCGCTTTGCGGCTGACGGCCCCTCTAAGGGACAACACGGCCTCCTCGGCGCCGGGTCCGAAGCCCTCTGCACAAAGTGGACCTTGAGGAAGTTCGAATTCGGCAACTGCGCTGTGCCGTCGAGCCTCGGGCTTGTTGGGGCCTTTGAGATCGATGACGATGGGCGTGGTTGGCGGTGCATCAACCATTTCGAGACCCAGGCGAGCAACATCTCTAATGGCCTCACGAAGAGTGCTCGTAAGGGCAACTTTATGGGAATTGATCTTGAGCTTCATAACGACCTCGCGGTCTGGTGGCTACAGATTTGTGATGTACGTGCACGACAGCTTCGCAGTATCAAGTACATGGCCTTTCATGGCGACTTTTAGTTCGCTAGTCGGTATCCCGGGAGCAACGTCAAGCATGC
Organism: Rubricoccaceae bacterium; assembly: GCA_037969195.1. Taxonomy (GTDB): domain Bacteria; phylum Bacteroidota; class Rhodothermia; order Rhodothermales; family Rubricoccaceae; genus JAHEJB01. Next base: position 677 of record JBBKWZ010000190.1, read on the forward strand.
TATCGAGGGCAAAAAGAGTGAATACATATGTGTGCGTAGAACTCTGTTCGCACGGGCCGTTGTAGCCGACGAATCCAAAGTCGTTCATTCCCTGCAAGGCTCCATTAAGGAGCTGGGGTTGCGTCAGGACCCATTCCGAGAGATGGTCCGTGCCCGGTGGGATATCATACAAGAGCCAGTGAGTCCAGGTACCGTGCGGCACGTCAGGGTTCTCGAGAGCGACTGCAAAACTTTGGGTTCCTTCAGGAACGCCCGACCAGGCGAGCGGCGGAGAGAAATCTGCGTCATCGCAGGTATGACGATCGGGGATCAGATCCCCATCATCGAAAGCGGAGCTTTTCAGAACGAGTGGCATGATTGCTTCCTCAATGCTGTTCAGGCGTTGAAACGATTAAACGTGGGAATGCTCATGAGGCATTACGATGGTGCCTCAACTTGGCGAAGCGACGCTCCTGCCGTTGCACGTACAGCCCGGTTCCCGCCGTGGTAGATGTTCTCTCGGCAACGCAAGGCTGGACACTACATCACCTGTTTCAGCGTCTCTGTCGCCCCGTGCGTGTACGGTCCGGACAGCAAAGCAATTCGTTGACTTTAGATGGACACGTACTTGGATATCAAGTAACCGGTCAGACGTGGCAAGCGAGCGGCGGCCTCTGTCTTACCACCAGTCTCAGAAGCAGGCTGCACGTGTTGGAGAACGATGCCACTGAACTTACCTGCGAGGGACCTCGAAGACCTGCCAAGCTCATGATCACCCGTCAATGAGTGATCGCCCATGACTCTTCAGTAGCAAAACAGGGCAAAGGGCATCCTCGAGGACGGCGCGGGAAACACTGCCCAGCAGACGCGCTCGCAGGCCGGAAATTCCGTGCGAGGCTATAACGATTAGGTCCACCTCGTTGCGCTCAGTGAACAGTCTGACTTCCTCGGCGGCCGTGCCGCGCTCAACAAAAACGGTCGCTTCTATGCCGAGCGCTTCAAGGCGCCGTTCGAGAGCCTTGCGGGGAGGATCCAGCACGGACGGGTCATTGTCCGTACGCAGCTTGACGTGGCCGCTTTCATCGATCGTTGGCGTGGCGATGACCTCTACTGCGTAGAGAACGTCGATCTTCGCTTCGTGCATTCGCGCCAGCTCAGCTGCGTGCCTCAGCGCGGACTCCGCATGTTCCGAGAAATCAAACGGGACCAGGATGCGGTTGATATCAAGCATGTTTGTCACTCCGTCGATGCAAGCGCGCGCGCCGTCTCGTAAAATATGAGTTTGTCGTTGTTCGTTCGTGCCGAATATCGGGTAACCGACTATCCGTTCCAAAGGCGGGCCTCGCATCAATTAGCACAAACTCGGCAGCGCTTGCCGGATCGAACTGATCCGTGCCGTACCACCAGCCGCCCGAAAGACGCGACGGGATCGTGATGCCTCCAAAACTGGCCTCAGCGTCGACCCGGAAACCGTATGGTATGAGCTGCCATTCAGCGACACCGACGTTTCCCCATCGATGTATCATCACCTCCTGCAATCGCCCGTCGTCATCGATTGCCAGGGTTAGGGGGATGTCCTCGCCGTCAATCGTGAGCACCACTCTGGCGTGGGATGGGTCGATGCCTTCCCATCGAGCGCCATCCCGAGGGAGAAGTGCAGATGGACACCAGACGGCCTCGGCCGCAAGTCGATGCCGCGACGAGCGTGTTACGTCGGCGCTTCCGTCAGACTGGATAGGGACGAGACCGAACATCTCCACGGCTATTCGGCCAGATCCGGCGACGTAGAGATCGCGCACGTGAATGGGAATGCCTTTCATACGCAACTGGGCTGCCCAGATAAAGCCGTGTGGCGGGGCAAGAATTTCGTTTGCCGAAAGGCTCACACGTTCTGCGCCGGTCTTCGGTGCCATCTTGCCCACCATTCGTATCTGCATGGCTCCAGCGAGCAGGTTATCGGATCCAAGAGCGTGGACGAGGTAGCGCCGCGCGGGCTCAGGAATATCAACAGAATCCAGCGAGTCGATTGAAGGCGCCTGTGCTGAACGCGAGATCAAGGCTCGCTCCATCTGGCGGAATCGCATTTCGTTGGTGAGACGACGCACGCACAAAGCGAGTGCCGACAGAGCCGCTCCGGCGAGGGCCCTCCGCGCGATGCGAGTCAATGAGAGCGCGCCATATCTCTACCGTCCGGGCCCCTTTCGAATTACCTCCCACGTACCCCGATTGGTGTGGCTGTGCTCATGGCTGAAAGAGACGAACGTGCCTTCAATCCGGTCGCCGTCCATTTCTCCCACAAAGGTCGTAGAAAGCGTGCAGCCGCAAGCGGGGTCGGTATAGGGACGAAGACTGCCGCTGACCAACCGTCCCTCTGTCCGAACGAAGCTGATTGTGAGCACCGAGGAATGGGTCGCTTCATATCGAGCACGTCCCTCACGGGCTGACGGATTGGTTGCGTCATATCTACCGGGAGCATACATCACGACCTCACCCACGGCCGAGTCTGCGTCCGAAACGAGGTCGAAGAAGATGCCACCGCTTCGGCCCGTATCGTCACTGGTATAAAAGCCCTCCCACTCTCCGTCCAAAAGCGCGACAAAAGCGGGCTCGCCATGTACAGGAACCGGCGGGTGTATGATCGCACATCCGCTCGTTCCGAGAAGCAGGATTACCAATAGAATTACACGACTCATGGGGAAACCTCAAGCAAAGAATCCTGGGGGGACGCAAACTGAACAGCAGGTTTCTTGGCGTGCGCCAACGCCAGCGGTGCCGGAATAACCAGAACAGGACATGCCACGTGGTGCGCGATTAGTTCTGCCTTGTGGGGGCGATTGCTTGTGTCCGAGCGTGCCACAACGACGAGATCGATACCTTCATCTTCAACGAAGTCGGCCACCTCGTCCACGAATTCGCCCTCCTCCAGATGTACTCTACATTTTGTTGAGGGTTCTACATATCTCGCTGCAAATTTCTGAAGTCGCTTCAGCCGATACTCGGATTCAAGCAGGTCGCCCGCTCCGATTGGCTCATCTCCCAAATACGCAGACGCGAATGGAACGTCGGGGTGAACGTGCAGAATATCCAGGCGTCCGCCCAATAGCTCAGCCACGGTTTCGCCGACACGAAGCGCAGCCGCGCTGGCCTCAGACGCATAGAGAGGTACGAGGATGCGCGGAGAATCTTTGAAGCCCGCAGCATCTTTCGGCACCATAAGAACGGGAGTTTCAGATCGCCGAACAATCTGCTCGGCCACACTTCCCATTTCGGGTGCTTCATCCGTCCAACCCTTCGTTCCCATCACGACTACATCGGGCTGCTCCTCTTCAATGACCGTACACAAGGCCTTGCCGACGTGGCTTTTCGCAAAGAGGCGATGCGAAATCTCTATCCCTGGCCGCTGCTTACGCGATGCCAGCTCCGCCAATTTCTCCCTTGCATATTGTTCAACGCTGGCTCTGAGAGTCTCAACTTCGAGACCCTCCCAATAGTACCAATCATACGGGAACGCAAAAATATGCAGGAGCATCACCTCCGACTCGCTGGTTGCGATTTGCATCGCATAATCCAAGGCCTGCTCGGCGCAAGGCGAGAAGTCGGTGGGGACCAGCAGCTTCTTGAAGTTTGACATGACTGTGGCACTTTCGTGACCGCTCCGATCTAGGGCGAGATCAGGCGGGGATTGGTTCCTGCTCAGCAACCTCCTGCGTCGCGTGCAGAAGTGAGCGCCCATAGCTTTTGACGGTGAAGACGGGGCACGACGCGTTGCGGATGACCTTCTCGGCTACGCTGCCCATGACAAATCGCGCCATTCCACTCCGACCGTGGCTACCCATTACAATCAGATCGACGTCATTTTCGATGGTGAAGTCCAGGATGTCGCTGGCAGGACTCCCAACAGTCGCATAGCATTCGACTGGGGATATAAGGTGGAACTCCTCGGTCAGATCCGCGACCTGACGTTGAAGCGCCTCGTTTGCGGCATTCATCATCGTCGCCGGAGACACATCGAACGCTCCAAGTAGTGGTGGCGCCGACGTTGTTAGGCTGGCTACGTTGATGACATTCAGCAGCTTGAGTTCGGCGCCATAAGTCTCGGCAAGGGCCGCGGCATGACGTGTCGCTCTACGGGCATTCTCTGAGAAGTCCGTCGGGGCCAGAATCGTCTTCATGGCCCAAACGGAGCGGTCCTCACGGTGGCGCACCGTGAAGACGGGGCAAGGCGCCAACCTTAGCACTTCTTCCGCTACACTGCCCAGCATGAATCGACGGACGCCGCGGCGGCCATGTGTACCGAGTACAATGAGGTCGATGTCGTGTTTTTCGGCGTAGTGCAGGATGATGGGCCCCGCCTTCTCGCCGCGTTCTTCGGCCTCAATAATGGCGACGGGCTCATCTGCTTCTAGTCGGCCGGTGGAATCAGCCGGCAGCCGGAGCTGTTCCGCGATCTCATCTGGCGTGATGCGGAGATCGTCGAGATGATCGGCGAGCGTGAGTCCGCCTTCCTCTTCGACGTGGAGGACGTGCAGTTCCGCTTTGTGACGGTCGGCGAGGTAAGCGGCATGAGTGAACGCGCTTTCTGCGCATTCCGAAAAATCGGTGGGAAAAAGAATCTTCTTAACGTTTAACATGGGAGGCGGGGTTGACCTAGATCAGGATCTTTCAGTGATAGATGGCTCGCGATAGGCCTCGTTGTCGTGCAGCAGCGACCGTCCAAAGGCCTTTACAACAAAGACTGGGCACGGCGCCTTCTGCACCATTTTTTCCGCCACGCTGCCCATCAACATGCGACTAAGGCCAGTTCGGCCATGCGTGGATATGACCATCAGGTCGGCGTCGAGCTTCTTTGCTGCGCCGAGCGTCTCCGTGACAGGATGCCCGATCTCTACGTGGTATTCGACAGGGCCTCCGGGGCCCTCGGACTCTTTGTATAGATCTCTTAGCGCCTGTCGGGTATCCGCCTGCATCTCCTCGTCCGGGAGTACCGGAGGGTAGTCAGCAAAACCCACGGACGGAAGCACTTCCATCACATGGACAAGGTGAACGGTCGCTTTGAAAATCCGGGCTAATTCCTTCGCGTGAGCCGTTGCCAACCAGGCGTGCTCCGAGAAATCAACGGGTACGATAATGCGCCCAACCTCCACATCAGAATGATCCGCCGTCGGACACACCGTCAGCACGGGGCATGATGCCAAGCGAACGACCATTTCCGACGTACTGCCCATCATCACATGATCAATCCCGCTGCGCCCGTGGGTCGCCATCAAGACCAGGTCGATGTCGTGATTCTTCGCATACTCAATGATGCCATCCTCGACGGACTTGGCCATGAGATCTGCCTGCACAATCTCCACGCCGATGCTCTCGGCAGCGGCCTCGTGGAGTTCTTTGCGGAAGCCATTCACTTCGGCGGGCGGGTTGGTAACCAGGGTCCCAACCATTTCTCCGCGCGTTATGGACACGTTCAGGATGTGGAGCCGCGCCCCGTGCTGGCCTGCGAAGTACGCCGCGTGCGCAAAGGTCCGTTCGGCCCACGCGGAGCCATCGGTTGGGAGGAGGACGTTGCGGATCTTCAACATGTCAGGTCTCGAAAACTCTGGTGCGGGGGAGCGTGGAATTAGCGGATTTCAACCACTTCGTAGGTTCCATCCTTCAGAACTACTTCGATGCTATCGAGCCGACCGCTGGCCTCCTCGACGAAAATGGCCTGAGGATGAGCGATGAAGTGTTCCAGACCGTCTACGAATACGTCGAGCTGGTCATCTTTGGGGTCGTAGGTGAGCCCCTTAAGCGGCAGCCAACTCGTCTCGGGCTGGGCGCCTATTTCCGGCGAGAACACGCGGATTTCTGCATAGTCGATTCGCCCGGCGTCAGACTTCTTCTTCGAGAAGTTGTCGAAGTAGGCATTCCATTTTCGTCGTGGAAGTTCGCGAATAGCCATATCAGTGAGTATTGCCTGATCGAAGTGAACACGTATCCATTCCGAACAGTCTGTAAATGGGGCAGAAGCCGACGAAGCCGGTTCCGAAAAGGATTATCCCCAAGAGGCCAGCCAACGTGGCCCACGCTCCGCTGAGAGCGAAGAAGGCGAGCAAGAGCAGAAGGACGCCGGACGCAAGACGTACGTACTGGTCAAATCTGCCGACGTTGATTTTTGGACGAACGAATGAAGTTGGCATTTCAGATTCTCCAAATGGTTGGTTAGGGGAACGCAACCAATCTGCGAAGAGGGGCTCTGTGCCGTTGCCGGAGCGTTGCTCAACCAAAAGCCGGGCGGATTCTTTCATCAAGGTGGGGAGATCCCCCACCTGCGGGACCCACGTCCGCAGTTCTCGACGCCTCGTCCACGAGATCCTCGCCGGATGCCCTTTGTGTCCCAGCTCCGACAAAACGGCACCGAACGCTGCACTGCGTAGTTAGATCACTGTCGCGAGTAGAATTACTGCGAGGACGAGCAAAAACGAAGCGATGAGAGACCATCCAATGGTCTTCGACATTGAGGCCGAGGGAATTGTATCGTCGCGTTCGATGTATGGAATCAGCTCCTGCTCGGCCTTTTGGGTGGCGTGCTTTCTCGCGGCCTCCCTTCGACGGTTCAGGGCTCCCTCCTCTTCAGCGCGGCGGAACTCGTCGACTTGCGCATCGCTTCCGGCGAAAAACCGCCCGTATGGACTCCAGCCGGATTCGCCTTCCGACGTCATCGCCCGCACGCGCCAGAAGTAGGGGTGATCTGTTCTTGGAAGCGCATCGTGGAGGGCAATCGACGTGCTTTCACCAGCCAAAACGTCAATGACATCTCGTGTGAACTGGCGGTCGGAGGCCACCTGCAGCGCGTATGACACGAATTGCGAGACCCCTTGCCAAGTGAATGTCACGGCCGCGCCATCAACCACCGTACCGTTTATGGGAGTTGATGGATTGGGAGGCGTGAGCTCTGTTGTCCCTTTAGGAGGATGAAGTGCCGTAGTAGTCATGATGTGGAAGATTTCTCAGTTTCGTCGTCAATGAGCATCCGGAGAGCTGGAGTCTCCACGTCGTCAAATTGCCCGTCGCGCACGGCCCAGCGGAACGCAAGCACACCTGATGCAGCAAGCAGCAGAGCCAATGGAACGAGGACGTAGAGAATGTTCATGGCGACGTTTTTCGGAATGATGGTTGGAGGATGGCCATACTCACCACAAGGAGTGACGAAATGGGCATTGCGATGGCGGCTACGAGAGGCGTCACCAAGCCACCTATGGCGGCGGATGCACCGGCCACGTTGTACAAAAGGGAAACACCGAGTGCGATACGGATCGTGCGCATGACAGCATTGGATCCGTCTAACAAGTCGCTGATGGGCGCTACGCCAGGACGGGTCATAAATACGTCGGCAGCAACCAGACTGGCCGTGCTGCCACCACTAACGGCAACACCAACGTCCGCGGCTTGCAAGGCGACTGCGTCATTCACCCCATCACCGACCATGAGAACAACACAACCGTTCTCCTGGAGGCGCTGAACTGCCGCAAGTTTATCCTCGGGGCTGACGCCTCCGTGTGCACGCTCGCTGGGCAGCCCGAGCCGCCGCGCCACGACAGCTACAGCCTCGGGATGATCGCCCGAGAGAATGTGTACCTCCTTCCCTTCACGCTCGAGTGCACGAACAAGTGGCTCCGCGTCATCGCGAAGCTGGTCGCCAATTACCGCCAACCCGACGATCTCGTTTTCGATTGCGACGAGCACTGGTGTGTAGCCATCGGATGCCGCACTGTCGATCTCATTCTGCAAAAGAACTGGAGAGGCACCAACCTCACTCAAGACCCAGTCTGGACGCCCGACTGTTAGGTCTTGCCCTGAAATCACGCCCTTGATGCCTAAGCCTGCAACCGCTTCGAAATTCTGGACGTCGGGATGATCGAAGGTTGTTGTCGAGCGAAGAATGGCGTCAGAAATTGGGTGGTTCGAGTGAGCTTCGAGTGCCGCCACAAGCTCAAGAGCCTCCTTTGATCCAGTCCATTCAACCAGGACCATTCGCCCCTCGGTAAGTGTCCCGGTCTTGTCGAGAACTACCGCGTCAACAGTTGTAAGTAACTGCGTGGCCTCGTCCGACTTGATGAAAAGCCCTCGCCTCGCGGCCCTCCCGGCCGCAACGGACATGGCCAGCGGCGTCGCCATTCCCAAAGCACAGGGGCATGTGATAACAAGCAGTGCAACGACATGCGCGGCCGCTTGTCCTGAATCGATCGACATCCAGAGCCCCGCCGAGAGAACCGCCAGAGTCAGGACCGCGAGCACGAAATAGCCGCCCATACGATCGGCGAGAAGCACAACGGGGGCCCGATGGCTCTCCGCATCTCGAACCCAAGCCAGCAACTGACCAATGCGTGTCCCCTCTCCCGCGGCATTCACGCGCACATATAAGGGAGACGAAATGTTTGTCGCTCCGGCAACAACGGAACCGCCGGGGCCGATTGCCTCCGGGCGGCTTTCGCCAGTAATGACGGCGTTGTTCAGGCGACTCTCTCCTCTCTCAACGATGCCGTCGACTGGCGTCACTTCACCAGCTGGGATATGCACAAGGTCGCCCGGCCGGAGATTATCAACCCGAACGACCTCTATTTCCCCGTCCTCCGAAACTCTCCGAGTCATCGAAGGAACAAGTGTCAGCAGTCGGTCCGAGGCTTCACCTGCCAGCCTTCGGCTGCGAAGTTGAAGCCAGCGGGCTGTAAGGAGCGCCGCGATGAGGACAGCGATCGAGTCAAACCAAACCTCTCCAGTCCCGCTGATCGTGGCCCACGCACTGTGAGCGAAACCGACGAAAATCCCCAGAGCGATAGGCGTATCCATGTGGAGTCGGCGGAAATCCCGTGCAGCAAATGCACTGCGAACGGAGCCCCACGCGCGGAGGAAGAAGGGAGCACCGCCATACAAAACTGCTGGAAGAGCGAGCGCCAGGCTAGTCCAACGGGCTGCCGTGTGAAGGCCTGTATTGTCGGCGCTCAGGCCACTGTACAATGCAAATGCGATGAGCATGACGTTGCCCGCCAACGCCCACGTCACCCCCATGCGCATAAGGAGTTTGCGCTCGGCTACTCTGGATTGGGCAGCGTCTTCACCACGCGATGGCCCAATCGTATAGCCAAATCGTGCGAGCCAATCGGCCACGGCAGATAACTTGACGACGTCCGGATCGAACGTGAGGGACATTCGCGCCCGTGACAAATCGACTCGGGCTTCCGAAACGCCTTCCAACTCAAAGGGAAGCCGCTCAATCAACCAGACGCACCCCGCGCAGTGCATTCCGTCGACGAAAAGCTCCGCGTGCCTGCTCGATCCTCGCTCCTGTGTGTGCGTTTCCAGATACTGCGGCGTATCCAGCTCGCGAAGTTGAAGTTGATCGGAAGCCGTCGGCTGGGCCGGTTTGTGGCCGCTCGAGAGGACTTGAAGGCTATAGAACTCCTCCCCTGTACCGGAGTCCGCCAACGAGGCGTACACGCCCGCGCATCCGTTGCAGCAGAATGCGTTCCCACCGCTCACCACATAACTCTCTCCGAGCGTTTTTCCGCAATGCGTGCAGGTTGTCTGCTCGGGCGAGTTGTTTCGGACGCCAATCCGTGCGCGGTTCTGTCGGACGGAAGCCCTATCGGCTGACGCTGTTTTCATCGTCGAGGCGCGTACGGAGATCCTTCAACGACATCAGCTCCGCCATCCGAGTTTGCCGCGATAACGGTCGCCGTAACCGTGGCCAGGCTCAAAAGAAGGAGCAACACAACTACCACGGGCCACGCGATATGCGACGGAACCCGCGGCTGCTTGTCTGCCGACACCTCGCTGTTCGATGAGTTTGGAACGATCACTGAATGGCCTGCGAATTGGATTCGAGCCGAAAATGCGGAATCCAGATCCTGAAACCTGACAGTCGAGCCTGTTTGACGCCGTAGGGGAGTTCCCTACGAATCGTGCTGTTCGGACTTATTGCTCGAGCTTGCCGAACGCAGACTCAAGGCGTGTGACCAGCGTCTGGAGCACTTTCACGCGCGCCCACTGTTTGCAATCACCTTCTACGATAGTCCACGGGGCAGCATCGGTGTGGGTCTCATCAATCATCTCCTGCAGCGCTTCCGAATAGGCGTCCCATTTTTCGCGGTTGCGCCAATCCTCATCCGTGAGCTTCCATTGCTTGCGAGCATCCGTCTCTCTTGACTTGAATCGGCGGAGTTGTTCCTCCGGCGACAAGTGCATCCAGAACTTGAACAGCACAGTCCCGAAATCCACCATTTGCTGCTCGAACTCGCGGATTTCCTGGTAGGAGCGGCGCCATTCGTTCTCCGACGCAAAACCCTCTACCCGTTCAACCAGCACCCTACCGTACCAGCTTCTGTCGAACACGGCCACTTGACCGGCTTCAGGTAATCGCCGCCAGAATCTATAGAGGTAGTGCCGGCTGGCGTCCTCCCCTTCAGGCGGGCCTATGGGGTGAACGCGGTAACCGCGCGGATCAAGCGGAGACATGGCAGTCCTTATGGCACCACCCTTGCCAGCTGCATCCCATCCTTCAAAGACGATCACGACGGGGCGATTCTTTTCAAACACGGGCCGGCCCAAGGCCTGCAGTGCATGGTGATACTTTTTTCGCTTCCGCTTGTAAGCCGCACGACCAAGCGAAACGGAAAGATCGATATCGCCGAGGCTTGGTTTCATGTTTGTGTCCGGATCAAAACCTTCTCTATCTCACGAATTAGCACTTCATAGACGAGGACCGTTGCTTGTTGGGCAGAACCCGTTGGGATAACCTGCCACGGAGATGCTTCCGTGCTGGTGTGCTTCAGTGTTTTCTCGTAGATCTTGTACCATGACAAATAGCGCCTATGGTTGGTCCAGTCCTCGTCGGTGACTTTCCATGACGTTGCTGGGTCGGCTTTCAATTCATTCAGGCGGCGCTTTTGCTCATCTTTTTCAATGTGCAGAAACAACTTGATGAGGAGGTATCCATTGTCGATCAGTGTGCGCTCGAACTGAATGATGTCGTCGATGGCGCGTTTCCGCTCCTTCTTTGTGACCATACCTTCCACGCGCTGCACGAGGACGCGCCCATACCAGCTTCGATCGAAGAACGCCCATTTCCCTGCCGGGGGGATCTTCAACCAATATCGCCAGAGCCACGGTCGGCTGAGCTCAAAATCTCGAGGTGCGCGAATGGGGTGCACGTCAAATCCACGCGGATCGAGCCTCTCGGTAAGTGTGTGGATGAGCGACCCTTTCCCCGCGGCATCCCAGCCTTCGAACACAACAATAACGGGCAGGCCAGCATCAGCGCATTCCCGCTGAAGTACAGAAAGCCGGTCTCGCAACTCAGCCTTCTCAGGAAAACTGGACGTGTCGAAATCCTCCAGCGCAATGTGGGCGTCTGCAAGCATTAGCTATCGGAATCCAGGTTGGCGACAAGTTCTTCGTGCGACGCCTTGGCAGTCCGCTGCCCATTCGTGTACGCGTCTCGCGCGGCGACAGATTTGGCGATCCGTTTTGCGAAGTAGTACACACGCTTGAGGTATTCGATTAGCTCCGATTCAAAGCGGTAGAGGCTTAGCCTGTCCGGCTCGTCTGCCGTGAGCCGCCGGGCAAGGTGTGCTTCCGCATCATCAGCCAGGCGGTTTATTTCGCCCTTTGCGCCCATGACCTGACCGGCCATGCCTGCGTCGCGCGCATCAAGTGCCTCGAATGTAAGCTGGACGGCAAGGCCGACCCGCTCGTGCAAAGCGGCTAATACCCGCCTCGTTTCATCGCTAACGTGGAATCCAGCCCCGAGGCGTTCCATGCCGGCTTCTGCCAGGTTTGATTCGACGAGGTCGGCAATACTTTCGATGTTGTTGGCAGCTTCCAAATAGTCAAAGTGCAACTTCGATTGCGCCTCATTCAGATTCTCCTGTGCCAGCCGCCCGAGGTACGTTACAACGGCAGCGTGCAGCACATCTATTTCCTCATCACGTTGCTGGAGTGCCGTCAGGTCCTCCGACTCGCCATCGAGTGCGGTTGAGAGCGCCTCGTTAACCATGCGCGCCGCCCGATCTCCCATTCGCCGGAGTTCCATCCGAACGCGATCCAGAGCGAGAGCTGGCGTACTTAGGAGAATGTCATCCAGGTAGCGCGGTTTGATGACGACATCTTCCAAAACCGGCCTTTCTGGTACGAAGCGCGTGACTAGCTTCGCGAGAAGCACTGTGAAGGGAAGGAAGATGATTGTGTTCGCCACGTTGAACAGGGTGTGCGCGTTGGCAATCTGGCGGGGTGTATCGGCCGCCAAGCGATCAACACCTACAAGCTCCGATGAGGCCGGAGAAATCATCGCGACAAACGAGGCGAGGTTGCCAATAAACCCGATCCAAAGAACAACCCCAATCACGTTGAACAGAACGTGGACAACAGCCGCACGAACGGCCTCCCGAGGTTTGCCTATCGCTGCGAGAAGCGCTGTGACACACGTTCCAATATTGGCCCCGAGAACGAGGGCAATTCCGGCTTCGAGCGAAATAAAACCTTGCGTTGCCAGCACAATTACAACGCCGGTCGTCGCAGAAGACGACTGAACAACGGCGGTGAAGGCGGCCCCGGCGAGAATTCCAAGCCACGGGCTCGCCATCTGCTGCATGAAGAGAATGAATGGCTCGTAGCTCCTTAACGGACTCGTTGCCTGGCTCATCAGCTCCATCCCGAAAAAGATTAGCCCCAAACCCATGAGCATGGTTCCGTAATGCCGGATTCGTTCACGTTTAGACGTGAACAGCATCGCAAACCCAATTGCAACAAGCACCAGCGCATATTTCGTCACCTTGAAGGCGATGATCTGCGCCGTGATGGTTGTGCCCACATTTGCCCCGATAATGATGCCGACCGATTGACTCAGCGTCATCAATCCTGCCGAAATAAAACCGACGACAAGCACGGTGGTTACTGACGAGGACTGAATGATGGCCGTGACAAAAGCTCCCGCGAAGGTTGCGGAGAAGCGATTTGTCGTGAGACGCGCCAGCATCGACTTCATTCGACTACCGGCAACCTGTTTCAGTGAGTCGGTCATCTGTTCCATCCCGAAAAGGAACAGAGCCAGTCCGCCGGCCAAGCCAATTACAATGGGCCACACGCTGATCGCGCCAGAAGCATCCATAGGTTCTTATGTGATTTTAAGGATTAGCAGTTCGAGGAGACTCGGAAACGGAAACTCCAGAGCCGGCTGCGATGCGAGGCTCGCGAATCAGCTAACCAAACGCAGAGGGTGATTCGGTGGAGCCAGCGGTGCCATTCCGTCAAGCGGATGAACGGGGATGCCATGCTCTTCCGCAAGCGCGGCTGCCAGGTATACGGTCATACGCTGGGCGATTGCTGCGCCGTCTTCCGCGTAGATTCGTGCACCAAGTGGCCAAATCGTAGCTTCAAGCGACTTGCAGCGTTTCTGCACTTGTCGTTGCAACGACCGGAAGGCGTTTTTGTCCAGGTCAGATTCTTTCGCCAATCGAAGCAACTCAGAAAGGTCGTGGTGGTCTCCGAGTGACTCTGAGAGCGTGTCTATTGCCCGCGCCTCTGCGCGGAGTACTAGCGGCCATGCGGGGGTCAATAGCCGAAGCTGATAGCCATAGTGCTTCGTCTGACGACGCCATCCGTGGAGCGAATCGGCATTGGGGCTCTCTATGGCGAGGGCGAGGCGTTCCTTGCCGGACGTATAGGTTTCGGTCAAGCCATCATAGAGTGCATGGGCCCTCATCCCCTCCAACTCCTCCGCGGATAGCCGAATGTCATTCAGCTCACTGCGAATTTCCTCGATTCCTTCGTCGGCGAGGAGCGACTTCCAAGCGGCGTCGCGAACCGTCTCAAGATGTTCGGACAGCCCCTTGGAGACAGATGATTTTACCGCACGTTCGACCGTTAACATCTCCGTTAGCGTGACGGCCACAGCCCCGTCCCGCACGCCGGCAAGGCGCCGCCCGATTCCCTTTAGTGCTCGATCTAGTTCGCGGTAGCGTTCGGGTGAGATACCCCCACGAATCAGCCGCAGAACTGCGCGCGCTCGCTTTATTGCTTTGCGCGCTGTGTGAACGCCTAGATCATCGGCTGACTTCAACGAGCGTCTGGCGCGGGTAACCTGGCTGCGGAAAATCCGCCTCACCTCGCGATCGAGCGGCCGATCCAATCGAAATTTATAGGCGTCCGTACTCACAACACCGCCGTGGCTGCTGTTTCCAAGTCCAGTACTCGCACGATTTCGTTATGTAGTGCACGAGCCCGCCCGGGTGACTCTCCAATGCAGAGTACGCCAAGTTTACCGAATTGGGAAAGCGCTCCGATCAAGTGGAATACGACTCCCTCCTGTGTTCCGCCATGAAAATGCAGCTTGTGATCAACGGCGATGTCGATCAGATCGCGTGGCGTGAGGCCCCGGTATTGTGCGCTGACAAGATTGTCCGACGCGTAGTAGTATCGCGGTTTACCCGTTGGAATCACATACTCGCCCGTCTCCTCGTCGAACGAGCCATCCGTGAGGAAGTCAAGCATCAAGAAGGGATGCGTCGTGCCGCCTTTTCGCAAATTGATTTCGATGGCGTAGTGCCTCCATTGGCTTCCATCGCGAACGGAAACGAAATCGACGCCAAATCTCCCGAGAACGCCTCGTTTGGCCAGCACGTCCGCGACTCGGAGGCCCGCACTTTGAATGGTCGAGCGGTAGCCGCGATCAGCAGGAAATGTGCATCCGAGAAACACCTGCCCGCTCGGGCCGCCGAGCACCTGATCGTGGGTGGAGATCACTTCCGTCTCACATAGAGGATTCACACGGCATTGAACCGAGGGGGACGCTTTCATCGCGCCCTCCACGAAAACCTCCACGATGCCGCCCATTTCGGCAAACGTGGACGAATAGTGCTCCCACGTTTCGGTCGGGGCCTCATAGCGGAGGCGTTGTGGCAGTTGGTCCTTCACCCACTGTGCCAACGAATCCGGGGAATGGTTCTCAGGAGCGCCGTCGAAGCTGAAAACCGCATTCCCTTCTCCGCTGAATCCCTCTTCCAGCTTCACGACAGCACGCCCGAGGTCTGGATTGCGATGCTTTAGAGCCGCTAGTGCACCCGCAACATCGTCCATACTACGGAGCCTTTCGAAGCCATCCGGAAGGGGAACACCAGCTTCCCGAAAAACCTCGCGGCTGCCACTTTTCGTACCTAGATCACCCAACGCCGGGTCGCAGGCGTAGAGTGGAATCCCAAGCCGAACCGCGAGCGTCCGCTCCAGTTCAGTCGCATTGAAACACGTGAGGTGGGCAGCGCCGGGATCTTCGATCGCGTCCAGAATGCGATTGATCAGGCGTGGCCGATTCAGAACCTTCTGCGTCAGCGAGATCGCTGAAGCGTCGTGGCAGGAAAGAAGCAGAAGACGTTCCCGGGCATGCACCGACGGCACTCCAGGAAGGAGGTGCAAGTAGTAATCGATGATACCCGGCGCTATCGGCTGGCTCGTCACGAATATCAGCTTCGTGCGTGGCATTCGAAGTAGCATGAGTGCAAACAGCATGCGCTCTTCGTAGTGATGCACGCCGCTGATCTTGGCCAATTCCTCCGAATGGAACGAGAGGCTGGGAAGCACGACCACCGTCCGAGGAAGCAACGGATCCGGAAAGATGTTCTCGAACTGACTCCGTAGCGAGGCTTGCAGCGTGGCGAATCGCTCCAACTCACTTCCCGACCCCGCTTCGGGCCAGGAATGCTGTGTTGGTGGTTCCAGAAGAGCAGTGGGCATCAGCCTTTTCGAACGGCTAAGGAAAGGACTGCGCACTGGGCATAACGCAGTGTCCGTTCCGTAACGCTTCCCATTACCGCGTGCTTAATTCCCGTCAGACCATGTGTTGCCATCACAATGAGCCCAGCGCCTATCTCCTCCGCGAATGCCGGAATCTCTCTGTGGGCACGACCGGCGCGAACCTGAAAGCCGGCAGCGGGCTCTCCGCCGATCTCGTCGTCCAGTTGCCGGAGGTGATCGTCGGCGAAATCATTGAGCGTGGGAAGGTCATGAACAGGAACCAAGCCTCCCGCGAGGTAAAAGCTTGGGAGAACACCCGTGTCTTCCAGCACGTGCACGAGTTGAACGGGTGCCGAGAACACACGACCGATTTCCTTCGCCTCAATCAAGGCCTTCTTTGCATGGTCGGAAAAATCTATGGGAACAACGATGGGCGCACTAGGCCCAGGTTGTGTTTTCGCTGCCACAAGCGGCACGGTCAAGACAGGGCAGAACGAGCCACGCACAACATATTCGGCCACGCTTCCAACAATGAAACGACGAACTCCGCGCCTGCCATGCGTGCCAAGTACGATGTAGCTGGCGTCAACCTCGCTAGCGTACTCCAGGATGGCGTCACCCGCGTACACGCCTGACCGAACCACGATCTCGGGCCCGATTACATCGAATGCGTCCTCTCCACTCAGTGCCTTGACAGCAAATTTTTGGATCTGTTCGCCAATGGTCTTTTCCATCGTCTCCTGCTCATCTACATGTCCTAGCCTAGAGTGAAAGACGGGATCCGAATGAAGAATATGGAGCTTGCCGCGTAAGCGTTCGGCGTAGTCGGCGGCTTGGATAAGCCCAGCCTCGGACCCATCAGAGAAATCGAGAGCACAGACAACAGCCTTGGGTTCGGAGGTGGGCATGGAGATGTGTGTTGCTAGAGGATGGGAATGGAAAGAAAAAGCTGGTCGTGATTTCGCTGAGAAGGGCTAAGGAGAACGCTAAAGTGGGGCTGCTCCCTACATCGGGAGCATGCGGAGAAATCCCTCGCCATCCTTAGAAATCCTTTCGGGAAAAGCGTCGGAACGCTAATGCGAGAGGAATCAACACCCAGACGAGTAGTGTGCCGAACGCGAGTACTGAGCCAAACCCTCCTCCAAAAACCTGCTCGAACGCTGCACCTGTGTAGCCAAGGAGAGCGGCAATATCCATGCTGAGGAGGAGCGATACCCGCGCTAGCGAAATCGGATTCAGCGCCGTCATAACCAGCATGGGTGTCTCCAAAGGGTAGGCACTGAATGTGTAGGCAACCAGCAATACAAGGCCATCATAAAGGACGGCAAGCCCCAGCCAGACAAACAAGGCAGCGCCAAGGCCTTTTACTCTGTCGTCAAATCGAGTAGCCAGCAGAATGGCGAGCGCAAGAAATGTAGCCGTGAGCAAAACGCCCGAAGCAAGCAAACGAACGAGCGGGCCAGCGTGCTCCGCCGCGGCGCCATGCCATGCAAAGGGCAACGCAACTCCTGCCACAAATCCGAGTGAGAGTGGGAGAACAAGTCCGCCGTACAGCGCCAGAAAGAGGTCGCGGCGACGTACGGGTTGCGCGAGCATCAATTCCGTGAACTCGCGGGCATTGTAGAGATAACTGATGCCGAACACGAGACTCACGAGCGGGATGAGAATCAGAACGACGTTGACAAGGCTGAGCACAACTTGCTCCCCTCCACCAGAAAACCTGAAGAAGGCATCCGTAACTAGAAGGAAGAAGGCCGCGTAAGCGATTGCCCATCGACCACGGAGCACATCGCGCAACTCGTAGCTCAACAACCGTAACGCGCTCGAGCGATTCGAGACAACATCCATCATTCCTTCTCCGTCATTAGTTGAACGATCGCGCGATCAAGGCGCCCATCTCCAGCATCTTTCAGCTCGGTGACGGATCCAGCGAAACGAACCTGACCTTCCATTAGAAAAACGACATCATCGGCAAGCACTTCCAGTTCGCTGACGATGTGAGAGGTGAGGAGCCCGGCGACGCCGTCCGCGACCCTGGCTGCCACTTTGTCTTTCAACGCTACGGAAGCCACGGGGTCGAGCCCTGCGGTCGGCTCGTCGAGAATGACGAGGTCCGGACGAAAGAGGAACGCGGCTACCGCGTTCAACTTCTGCCGGGTGCCGCCGGAGAGCGTGCGCAGCGGTTTGTCCAGTTCCGGATCTAACCGGAAGGCCTCGAGAAGCGACCTGTCAAGCGATTCCGGCGAGGCATCGCGAAGATCGCGGAGTAACGCCAATATCTCGCGGCCCGTGAGGTGGTCTGGAAAGCGAGGCGCCTGTGGCATGTATCCAATGCGAGCGCGGTAGGCAATGTCGTTTGGCGCCAGTTCCGTTCCATTGAATCGAATCTGCCCCGAATCGGGCCGTACCAGGCCCAGCAACGCCTTGATGAGCGTTGTTTTGCCTGAGCCATTCGGCCCAACGACCGCCGTTACCCTGCCAGGTCGCAAGGTGAGATCGACGCCGCGAAGTACTTCGTTCTTTCCGTAGCGTTTTGCCAAGCCAAAAATCTCCATGATCGGTTCATTCCTTTCTGGACTTGGCACAGCAAGTGGATCGGGTACGACGAGATGGAGATTGACATTGGTCATCGGACTAGTTGTCGCATTGAGGGACTGGCATCTGCGAATGTTTCCGGCGTGATTGACGGAGCGATGCGCTCGGCCAGATCGAGCAGGTCTACAAACAGGCTTCGAAGGAGCAACAGTGCCGGCTCATGGTTTTCGATAATCAGTGCAAAAAGCCGAACAGGCCTAAACGGCACATCTCCCGTGCCATCACGGTTTAGGTCGTAGCCTCGATATCCGTCCCAGTAATTGGCCGCGAACGTGCTGGAGCTACGACGGCTGTTTGTCCCGACATCGAAGGAGTTGCCAATAAAGTTGTTGCCCGTGAAGCGATTAGCCGACGCGCTGGCCAGCACCCTCACCGCCCAGCCGTTGCCGATGAAATCGTTATCCGTGATATTGACGCGATCCGTACCCTCTGCAAAAAGGCCGACCGTGTTGCGAATGAATCGGTTACCAACGATCTCGGCGTCGTCTATCTCCTTCAGGAGCAACCCGAAGGCCGCCGGGCCCCAGTTGTCTTCGAACACGTTCTCGCGCATCTCTACGTTTTCGGTGTACATCACAGCAACGCCCGCACCGTTCTTTCGGAACTCATTGCGGATGTAGTGACATCGATCTGAAAACATAAAGTGGAGACCATAACGCTGGTTTGCCTCACTGACGTTGTTCTCCACGACGCTGTCCTCCACGAACTCGAAGTAGATGCCGTCGCGATGGCGTTGAACATCGTTTCCGGTAATCGTGATATTGCGACTGTACCAGAGATGGATGCCATTGCCCGAACGCGACTCGCGTTCGTTGGCACCGACCAGGACATTGTTCTTGATCTCGCAGCCATCCACCTGCGCGAGATAGATGCCAAAGAAGGCGTCCTCAAACCGGTTGTTTTCGATTTTGCATCCTCCAACGTCCTCAACGTGCAGGGCGGCACGGTCGTCGACATACGTGACGCCCGTATTGCGAAACGTCAGTCCTCGCACAGTCACGCTGTCGGCGTTGATTCTAAGAATCACACGTTCCCCTTCGCCATCCAGAACGGCGCCCGGCGCACCCTGAATTGTAACGGACTCATCTACGACCAACGTGGGTTCTCTATACACGCCCGCCTGCACTTCGATCTGGTCGCCTGGCGCTGCCTGTTCAAGTGCTTCCGTCAGCGAGAGTCCATTCGGAGCAACGGTCAGCGTCGCTTGAGCACTCAGCGATCCCGTTGCCGCAAGAACCACCGAGAGGAACAGAAACAAGCGCATGGGACGGTGTGCCTAGTGGGCGTGAGCAGCGTGAACATCCGTCCCAGCCAGCTCTGCGCTAGCGAGTACGCCTCTCCAGTCGAGGGCATCTCCACCGACCTCCGTACGTGCAGATTCGCGTGCATCTACCGTGGAATAGGCTGCGAGCCCGGCGCCCATCGGACTTTGGATACGGTCGCTCTGAATAAAGAATGCATCCTCTGCAGCGACGAGAGTGCCTGGTTCGTCGAAGGCACTAACCCAAAACGAGTGCGCCGATTCCTCGGCTCCTGGATTGTCAATGAGATAAGCAGTAAGACATTCGATGGCATCAAAGGGGTAGACTTTCGATGTAGTAGAAACCAGCTCTGCGCCAAAACGGGCATCAGTTACGGTCATTCGGCAGTGAGCGCATCCTGTCTCTCCAACAACGAGTGGTTGAGGGGTTGGTTGGCATCCGGCCGCGAACACTACGAGGAGGGCTGCTGCTACCGCAATCCCGCTGGCAGACTTCTGCGTGGAAACGGCCTCTGCTAGCACAGCTTTTTTGTCTCTTCCACGCCGTCTGAACTCCATCACAACCAATACAACGCCCACAAGGAAGGCCCCGAAAACGACGATTCCGCCCGTATCGGGCCAGGAGTGGGACATAAAGTTCAGCATCGCCTTAGATCCAATCAATGGCGGCTGATAGCCCATACCCGGAATTTTAATAGCGGCGTCGGGGCTTAGGTTGTGGCCATAGTCGTGGCCCCACTTGTAATAATCTGCGAAACCGACGACCAGTAGAAGCGCAAACGAGCCCGTCCATGCGTAGAGGAGTGAACGCTTGCCGAGCGCGGCCGCCAAAAGCCCGAATCCAATTAGCGCGGCGAAGATCCACGGCATGAAGTCGAGTTCCGGAATTGAGTCCGGGACGATCTCTTGCATCCCGATATAATGATTCAATCCGTTGATATTCTGCAGGTCGTGCGGGTTCAGGCCCGTAATGTTGTCGATATGGATTTGCATCCCGAGGCCGCCTGGGTACTGGGGGGCTTCCAGAGAGATTCGCCAGAGCGGGAGCACGTAGGCGAGCAGCAAGAGCAATGACGCGAGAGCCAGCAATATTCGTGAGCGCGTAGTCATAACAGGCCTTCGTCAGTATGCCGTTTGAAATGGTCGGGAAGGAGAGCCGAGGCAAGTCCCGACCCTCCTTCACCCAGCTTGTCAGATCAGCCCTCTGAAGCTGCGCTTCCACCTACGTGGGCGGTTAGCGGCACGTTCGAGCCAGCAGGTGAGACGCGGATGTAGCCCTGCATCTCCTGGTGGAGCGCCGAACAGAAGTCCGTGCAATAGAACGGAACGATTCCGACACGTTGCGGCTGCCATCGAAGCGTGCGCGTCTCACCTGGCATTACAAGGAGTTCGGAGTTGTTCGCGCCCATGACGGCAAAACCGTGCGGCACGTCCCAGTCCTGCTCCAGATTAGTCACATGGAAATACACCTCGTCGCCAACGCGAATGCCTTCAATGTTGTCAGGCGCGAAGTGCGTACGAATCGTCGACATGTACACGTGGACGGTATTGCCGTCGCGTTCCACACGAGACTCGGCTTCAGTCTTAATTGCGTAGGGGTTTGTGTTCTCGCTGAGCTCGTAGATCTGGACCTGCCGGTCGCGAATCAGATCAGCAGGCAATGCCTGTGCGTAGTGAGGCTCGCCAATCGTTGGGAAGTCGAGTATGAGCCGCATCCGGTCCCCCGAGATGTCGAAGAGCTGCGCCGAGTGCGCGAGTTCAGGGCCAGTTGGGAGATATCGATCCTTCGTGATCTTGTTAAGTGCGACCACGTACTGACCCCAAGGCTCGCGGCTGTCTCCGCCAGGAATCATGAGGTGGCCAATGCTGTAGTACGTCGGCACGCGGTCTACAACTACGGTCTCTTCGATATTCCACTTGACGATCTCGGACGAGATAAATGAGGATGTATAGGCGAAGCCATTTCCGTCAAACTCAGTGTGGAGCGGCCCGAGGCCAGGATTCTCCACTTCACCATGCAGAATGGCCTCGTACTGAAGTACAGGGATTCCATCAATCGTCGTCTCGAACTGCTCGTTCTCAATGGCTGCGAGCATCTTGGTGAACGAGTGAACGGGGATGACCGTCGCCAGTTTGCCACCAGCAACGATGTATTCGCCGGTCGGGTCGACATCAACACCGTGCGGCGACTTCGGCGTCGGGAGGAAGTAGATCATGTCCGGGCAGTCCGCGGGCGTGATCATCTGCACACCATTCCTCTCCTCCGAAACGGCCATATCCCGCTCGTCCATGTGATTGTGGTAGTAGATGCCAGGATGCTCTTGCCCAGACCCAGCAGCTACACATTCTTCAGCGCGCCGCCAGTTTACCGCGGCGATGAAGTCCTTGTCGTTTCGCGAGGCATTCACCTCCAGAAGCGTCGTCGCCTGCTCGGTGTTGTAGGTAGTAAAGAACGACCAGCCATCCGAAACACCCTTTCCGGAGTGGGACAGGTCATAGTTGAAACCGGGCACGAGAATCTGGAAGGCAATGTCCATCTCACCCGGCTGATCGGCGCGGATAAAGGTCAGCGTGCCGTCGAGTTCGCTCGAAAGCGAATCGAGTGGAATGTCCTGATTGGGGATTGGAAGCGAGAAGCGAGTCGCGGCAACAACGTATTCGTTGTTGGGCGTTACAAATGGGGACGCGTGGTTGCCGGATGAGTTTGGAATTTCGAGGATCTCATCCGTGTTCATGGTCGCCAGGTCGATTCGAGCCACGCGCGGCGTGTTGTTTCCATTGATGAATAGCCACCGCCCATCGGGCACGCCGTCCGTCTGCGAAAGCTGGGGGTGGTGCGCGTCGTCCCACGGTACGAAGCCATACGAGGTCATCAACATTGGTGACGTCTCTTCCGAGTACCCATAACCCTTCTCTGCGTCTTGCGAGAAGACCGGGATAACACGGAAGAGGCGTCCAGACGGCAGACCGTAAACGGATACCTGTCCACTGTAGCCGCCCGACATAAAGGCGTAAAAATCATCATGCTCGCCAGGAGCTACATAAACCTGAGAGGCAGCGTCTCCGCTACTGGCGCTTGTACCGGTCGTCTGGCACGCAGCGACAAGTACGGTGAGGCCAGCTATAAAGGCAAGGGTGAGAATGAGGGGTTTGGAGAGTTTCATCGTATGCCTCTGAGGGTTCGAGACGGAAAGTAGAGGTTCGGGTTTGGGCGTCAGGAGCCCTCGGCGGTCTGCCGTAGGTACTCGAGAATTGCCCGTGCCCTCTCCTGGGTGAGATTCTGGTTTGTCATCGGGATGCCGTTGTATTCCGTAAAGAGAGCCCGAGCATCGGGATCGCTCACAATCATCTTATCCGGCGCAAGGATCATGTTCATGATCCACTCCGGCGAGCGACGAGTAATCACGTCGCCTAGCGGTGGCCCGACGTAGCGCTCATCCAGCTTGTGGCACGTCGTACAACTCGTCGTAAAGTCCGCCTCACCAACCGCAGCAAGAGCAGGATCGATCGAGTCGAGGACAAGAGCCTCCTGGATTGGCAGGTCCGGGCTCACAGCAACGCCGACAATCGGGTCATCAGCTGGTTCAGTCCCAGATGCCGAGCTCGAATCTCCGCCGCCGCAGGCAGCCAAAGGAAACACGAGCAAGAAAGACGCTAAGAGACTGACTTTCATCGAAGTGACGTTCATAGACGGTGTGGGTTGGGTGTAGGAACCTGACAAGTGTGCCCAAGGAACCACTCAACTCAATCGCGTCATTCGAGGCTCGCCCTGACTCGCGCCTAGGGCCGTCCCTATCCAGTCTGTGGGGGAATTTCGCACGGACGCTTTCGGGAAGCCATTGACCGTTCCCAAGCGTTTGGCGTTCGCGTTGGCGGCTCAGAACACGATCCCAGCGTGGGCATCGACCTCGCAGACGGAGTAGGAATAGTCACCTCGTGTACAACGCCTTTCTCTGTCAGGCAAAGCGGAGCAATCTGACCATACTTACCCATGTAGCTGGTGTCGTTTGCGTTGCTGCAATCCTGCACAGTTGCATCCGAGTTTCTGTTGACGCAATCCCTAAGATCATGACCCACATCGAACGAAACTGGCGCTCACCGAATAGAAAAAAGTCCGCTCATCCAAGCGGCGGCGTTCTGGAGTCTCCAGCAGTTTCCACCGAGTCCTATTCGAACTCAGTGGTCGAAACACAGCCAATCAACAAGCGCAAGAGGCTCTATCATGGGCTTCCAGACATAGAGGAGGCTGCCCGCAACTCATTGAGTGGCCGGCAACACCGACCTTTCGAGCGCTGAACCGGGGCAGGGCGACTCGCCAGGCTCAGCGACTAGGGCCGAGTAAAGTGAATTCAACTTCTTCCACCGTTCCGTCCGTGAACGTGAGTTGGAATTTCGCCTCAAGCTGAGCGTTTCCATCAAACGCCTCTCGAGGCACCACTACCCAAGTTTCCAGCCGTTTCATGGCGTCCGGATTCAACTCGGTGGGCTGTGCGCCCACTATGCGAAGTTCGGCAGCTGAGGGTTCAAGAATGGAGAGGCTGAGCGTTGTGGTCTCGGGGGTCTGGTTGCGTACGCGAAAGCGCAGGCGGTTGGCAATGGTGCCGTCTGGCAACACCATAAACGGTGCTCCCGTGCTTCTGCCAACATTGATGTCGTAGGACTGCCTCCCCGCAATCGCTACGGTGAAAATCGTAGACAGTGCAAGCAGAAGCGCGATATACACGATCGTTCGAGGTCGCGCTTTCCGTGTGGGAATGCCCTCCAACTCGTTCTCTGACGAATAGCGGATAAGTCCACGCGGTTTGCCCACTTTGTCCATGATGTCATCGCAAGCGTCAATGCACTGCGTGCAAGCAACGCATTCCATCTGGAGGCCGTCTCGAATATCAATGCCTGTCGGGCAGGTCCGGACGCACGCAAAGCAGTCCACGCAGTCGCCAAGATCGTCGCGTTGCTTGCCTCTCCCGCGTGGCTCTCCCCTGTTGAAATCGTACGAAACGATGGTCGAGTTCTCGTCCATCAGCACCGACTGCATACGGGCATACGGGCACGTTATTGTGCACATTTGCTCGCGGAAGAACCCGAAGTTGAACAGCACGAGTCCCGCCGTTCCTCCCATCAGAACGAAGAACCCCCAATGCTCCGTTGGAGGGCCTGTTATCCAGTATATCAGCCGATCCCAGCCTGCGAAGTAAGAAACGAAGACATGCGCCAGCGCTACTGATATCAGGACGTAAATGCTCATCTTCAGTGATTTTCGCCAGACTTTGTCCCAGTTCCAGGCGGCTGCATCGCGGCGTTTTCGGACGTGCTCCTTACCTTCGATCAATCGTTCAATCGGTCGATAAACGAATTCGAGATACACGGTCTGTGGGCAGGCCCATCCGCACCACACTCGGCCCCACAACGCCGTGAGTAGCACGACTCCGACAAGCATCGCGATGCCAAAGATCATCAATAGAAACGTATCCGTCGGGAAGAACGTGAAGCCGAAGAACGTGAACTCGCGCGACGCTACGTTCAACAAAATCGCCGGGCGGCCGTTGATTCTGACAATCGGCAACGCAACAAACAGGGCGATTAGTGACCACCCGAGTACGCGGCGACGCCTTTCGTGGTGGCCAGGCGTGGGTGTCGGGTAGATCCACTTCCGCTTGCCGTCTGCTCCAAGCGTCGTCAGCACATCCTCCGGCGAATCAAGAACGCGTACGTCGGAGGAGGGAATGAATTGGGAGGCCATCTCCCTAGCGTCCCTCGTACGGTTCTCCTTGCGGCTCTTTGGCGCTTGGCGGATTCGTGCCGTTCAGTGAGATGACGTACGCCATAGCTCCGGCCATTTCCTCCTCCGATAGGGAAGCTCCCCACGCGGGCATGCCGTTGGCCGGGACACCCTCCGAGATGTTCAGATAGATATCCTCTTCAGAGCCACCGTTGATCCAGAATTCGTCAGTGAGGTTGGGGCCGATCAGCCCTTGGCCGACGTCGCCATGACAGGCGGCGCAGACGGTCGCATACGTCTCCGCACCCGAGGCCACCATTAAAGGATCGGCGGCATACTCCCGGAGCGCGCCAGAATCTGTCTTGAAGGATGGCCCCGTGGCGGCATATGTCTCGCGAATCGCGCCAAGTTCAGCCTGCGATTCCGCGAGATCCTCCTCATACGTATCGATGAAACCGAACTGGTTGATACCCAGCATATAGAGCGGCGCGAAAACAATACACAGAATGAACAGCCATACCCACCAACCAGGCATGGGGTTGTCGTATTCGCGGATGCCGTCGTATTTGTGGCCCTGAATAGCCGGACCTGAATCGTTGGCTGCTGCCTGTGAGTCAGGTTGTTTTGGAGTGCTCATACCGTGGTTTCGTTCGTTGTGTGGATCGGCGTAGCATCATCAAGCGGCAGATTCTTCGCGTGATCCCTCCTTTTTTTCGAGAGCGTGAATGTGTAGATCACGACCAGAAGGAACGCGACGAAGAAGGCGATCAGGGCTACTTCGGCAAGTGCACCGGTTTGTAGCGCGCGGACAACGTCTTTCATCATGGCGCGCCTCCTCCGGCTGCGGTTCCGGCTAGTTCAGTTGCCAGCCCCTCGGGCACATCGAGACTTTGCAGGTAGGCGACCATCGCAATGATTTCGCGGTTTTGCAGTCCTTCTGGACCTCCCTGATCTTCAACTTCCGAGGCTATTGTTGCCGCCTGGGTCTCGGCATCGATGATTGCGTTTGCAATCTGTGCGTCAGTGTAGGGGATGCCCAACCGCCGCAAGGCAGACAGTTTTCTGGGCAAAGAGGCGGTATCCAGGTCATTCGTAAGCAGCCAACCGTAGGAAGGCATAATCGAGTTCGGGCTGGTTGATCGCGGGTCCTCCATGTGTCTCACGTGCCAGAGATGTGGATACTTCACGCCAACCCGAGCTAGGTCGGGGCCCGTGCGCTTTGAACCCCACAGAAAAGGCGTTTCATAAACAGTTTCCCCTGCCCGCGAATACGGCCCGTAGCGCTCCAGCTCGTCGCGGAATGGGCGCACCATCTGGCTGTGACAGTTATTGCAGCCTTCGCGGATGTAAATGTCGCGCCCAGCGAGTTCGAGTGGCGTCCACGGTTCAACGCCAGCGATCGGCTCGACCTGCCCCTGTACGAGAAACATTGGCGCGAACTCCACCACCGTCCCGACCAGGATTGCCAACGTGGTTAGCACCGTGAACACAAGTGGCCAACCTTCAATGAGGCGATGGCGGCCGTTTGCTTTTAAGAGATGATTGAACATGACGCAGGGCGATCAGGAGGTTGCGAGTTCGGCGGCGGGCGTAGCTACTCTTCTAGGCACCGCCACAGCCGGATCCGGGAGGTTCTTTGGAGCCAGTCGGATAGTCCGCCAGACGTTGTACATCAGCATGGTGATGCCCGTGAGGTACATAGTCCCGCCAATCAGACGGACCCAATACATCGGTTTGATCTGGACGACTGTCTCCATGAAATCAGGATAGAGGAGGCGTCCCGCGTCATCAAACGCGCGCCACATCAAGCCCTGTGTAATGCCCGACGTGTACATCGCCATCACGTAAAGCAGCATCCCGATGGTGCCCGTCCAGAAGTGGATATTGGCCAGTCGCGGGCTCCACAATTCGCGCCCCCAGAGCCGCGGTACGAGCCAGTAGATCATCCCGAAGGTCATAAAGCCATTCCAACCCATTGCCCCGGCGTGCACATGGCCAATCGTCCAGTCCGTGTAGTGGCTGAGGGCGTTTACACTTTTGACTGAGAGCATCGGACCCTCGAAGGTGCTCATCCCATAGAACGTGATCCCAATGACAAACATCTTTAGAACCACGCTGTCCCGCAGCTTGTGCCATGCACCGCGAAGCGTAAACAAGCCGTTGATCATGCCGCCCCAACGGGGCATCCTGAGCATCACGCTAAACACCATTCCCAGCGTTGCGGCCCACTCAGGCACTGCCGTGTACTGCAAGTGGTGCGGCCCGGCCCAGATGTAGAGGAAAACAAGGCTCCAGAAGTGCACGATGCTGAGCCTGTAGCTGAAAACCGGACGTTCGGCGGCCTTCGGCAGGAAGTAATACATCAGGCCGAGGAACGGCGTCGTCAGGAAAAACGCGACGGCGTTGTGGCCGTACCACCACTGGACCAACGCATCCTGAACGCCCTTGTATATCGGGTAACTCTTGGTAAGGGAAATCGGGAAGGCGAGTGAGTTCCCGATGTGCAACACGGCGACGGTTACGATGGTGGCGATGTAGAACCAGAGCGCCACGTACATGTGCTTCTCTCGGCGCCTGGCGAGCGTTCCGAAGAAGTTGACTGCAAAAATCACCCACACCACGGCGATGGCGATGTCGATCGGCCATTCCAGCTCGGCGTATTCCTTCGATGTCGTGATGCCCATCGGGAGGGTGATCGCCGCCGACACGATGATGGCTTGCCACCCCCAGAAATGGACCCGACTCATCAGGTCCGAGAACATCCGCGCCTTACACAGCCTTTGGGTGGAGTAGTAGATGGCGGCGAAGATGGCATTGCCGGCGAACGCGAATATCACCGCGTTCGTATGGAGGGGCCTTAGCCTCCCAAAGGTCAGATACGGACCAAGATTCGCCTGATGAAAAGGCAATTGCAGCGCGATGATGAAGCCAACCAGCATCCCAACAAAACCCCACAGAATCGTCGCCAGCACGAATTTGCGGGTGATGTCGTCGTCGTAGGAGAAGATTTCGAACCGCGAGCGGTCGCCTGTCAGCGCGCCAGTTGATAGGGCAGCCGTAGTGGTCTCTGTCATCGGTTGGATGTTGGTCGGCAAACGAATGCACCAAGAACCATAGACCCAATCTCCTTAGCTGACGGTCCGCCCCCGCGCCGTTCGTAATGCCATCCTGCCCAGCGATGTAGGGCGATGCCTTACGTCGCTACGCCTCGCTCGGGAAAGCCGTCCCGCTTCGCACATTCGTACAACTGCAAACTGCCGCTAACGCTGCGTCCAGAATATCTAGCCCTTGCACTTCCACGCTCGCCACCGCCTCGTTCGCACCCGCGTCCATCGACGTGATCACGAGCCCCGGACGACGAATGGCCCGCAGAGCGACGTACGTATTGGACTCCGGTTCGAATTCTACAGCGAGGAGTGCCGTCATGTGGATTAGGCGTTACAACACGCGCAGTATCGGTGCCTGGCAAGCAAATGTTTATCAGGAAGTGCCTTTCGTCCATGTCGTGGTTTCCCCTACAGGACCGACAATTCACCGTACTCCACGCCAGAAACGGAGATACAGGGCATTCTTATCGTTGTGGAGCCTCACCGGGCGCAGGATGTGCAGGCCCCCTTGAGGGTCAGCCATTTGTAAAGCGGACATCCTTTCAGCCAGCTCCCTCACCTTCAACCCAGCGCACGGCGTGCTGCATTAGTTCGGTCCCGGTTTCAAGGGCCAACTTTGTTTTGATGCGGGCGCGGTAGCTCTCCACGGTTTTGATTGAGAGGTGCATCCGCTCGGCGATCTCGCGGGTTGGCAGGCCGCGTCCGGTCATTTCGAATACCTCCAGTTCGCGGTCGCTTAGAACGTCCAGCGGCGACTGCATGGGCGACTTCGTTCCCGAGGCAGCTCCGAACAACATCTTGTCTTTCAACGCATCGCTTAGGTAGATGCCGCCGCGCAGCACCTGCCGGATGGCCTGAACGATTTCCTCGTCGGCTTGCAGCTTTGAAACGTAACCCTTCGCACCTGCACGAATCGCCCGTTCGGCATAGAGAGATTCGTCGTGGCGTGAGACCACGAGTGTTGTAAGGTCGTCTTTCCGGGCGAGGAGGTGCTTGATGAGCTCGAGGCCGTTCATTCCAGGCAGCGACACGTCAACAACGGCGAGGTCTGGCATAATCTCGTCAAACAGGCGAAGAGCTTCTTCGGCATCGGGCGCCTGCCCTACGACCTCTAGATCCGACTCGGCTTCGATAGTCATGGCGAGACCCTTCCGCATGAGCGGATGATCGTCTACAAGCAGGATGCGCGTTTTCATGATGTTATATAGGTTTGTTAGTTCCAATTGGTACCGAGCAGGTAACCACCGTACCCCCTTCCAGTCCAAGGCGAATTTCCAGCGCGCCACCAATGATTCGGGCGCGATAATGCATGATCCGCAGACCCATCCCGCGGTTTTCCGTCGATTTGTTTCGAACTCCAGGGACGGGCACCAGGCGAGTTGCACCAGCGGACCTGACCAAGCCGGGGAATCCAACGCCATCGTCGGTGATGCGGAGGCTGAGCCATTCGGTAGACCTGATCAGAGAGATGGTTACCGTGCTAGCCTTACCATGGAACGCTGCGTTGCTGATGGCTTCCTGCGCGATCCTAAAGAGGTGGGGAGAAACGTCGGGCGGCAACGCTACGTCATCGGCATCCACGTTACCTCGCGCTTCAAACTCGCAGGTGATGCCAAAAAGACGCTCGGAGTTGGACGCGAGGCGCTCAAGCGCGTCATCCAGACCGTGTGTCGCGAACTCAACGGGTACGAGGCCTCGCGAAATGGTTCGTGCATACGCGTCGGCCTCCTTAATGAGCTCGACGACCTCGTTGGCGTCCTCAGACGCCTCGATCCCTTGCGCCTGCAATTTGCGAGCAAGTCCACGAGCAATCAGGCTCGTCCCCGTGAGCATCTGGCCGAGACCATCGTGTAAATCCTGCCCGATCCGACGGCGCTCGTCTTCGGCAATACTCAGTACGGCCTGCTCCAATTCGCGGCGTTCGGTGATATCTCGAACGATGCCAGTGAAGATGCGGCGCTCCGGAAATTTGACTTCACTGACCGCCAGATCTAGTGGAAACGTCGAACCATCTTTTCGCTTTCCTACCACCTCGCGACCGATTCCAATGATGCGTCGCTGACCCGTCCTTTTATAGGCGTCGACATACCCATCGTGTTCGGAGTGGTATGGCTCGGGCATCAAAATGTGAACGTTCTTTCCTACAACTTCGGCTTCCGAATAGCCAAAAATCTGCTCCGCGGCTGGATTGAACGACTCAAT
>JBBKWZ010000191.1:0-15358 GCA_037969195.1 Rubricoccaceae bacterium
ATATAACCAAGCTCAACGAGTTGACGCAGAGCCTCCTGCTCAGTCCACGGATCAGAGGCGGACTCAGCATGCTTGCCAGACGGTCCCGGGACATCTTCCCAACTGTCAATGAACTCCACTACAGGAACCTCCTGAAAGGCCTGCAAAAGCGGCCGACCGGCCATGTCCCTTCCTGTTGGCAGCCCGAAGAGAGTAAGTACGGTAGGCGCAACATTAAGGAGGCCAGCTCCATAGATCCGGTCATCCTCCTTTATGTTCGGACCCGCCATGCAAATGATTCCAAAGTCCCGATGCTCAATAGCCGGGCCAGCTGGGATCTTCGGAATCGCCAGTGGACGAAGATGGTCTGAGTGGAATCCATGATCTGAAAGGAGAAGAACGGTTGTGTCCTCACCAGCCAGTTCCAAAAGTTTATCCAGCATCATATCGTGAAACCGATATCCTGCTGTGATGACATGTTTGTACAACTCGAAATCTTCTGGCGAAATGGTTTCCAGGCGTGGAGGGTGGTACTTCATGAATCCATGCCCGAAGTGGTCTATTGCATCGAAATAGACGGCAGTAAAGTCCCACTCGGTATTCTCCATAACCCAAGTAGCCGCAGAATGGACCGATGCCGCATCTGCGATCACTTTGGTCAGAGTGTTTACTCGTCTATCCTCCGTCTGATCGATTTCGTCCAGCCGGGGGATGAACGAGAGCACGTGGGCTCAAGTTAATTCGGCAGGGTGGATCCGGAGGGGTGCAAGAATTTCTGCCAACTCCGGTGGGTGAATGGCTCCTGGAGGCAGGTTCCATTCTTCGT
This sequence comes from Rubricoccaceae bacterium, assembly GCA_037969195.1. GTDB lineage: Bacteria > Bacteroidota > Rhodothermia > Rhodothermales > Rubricoccaceae > JAHEJB01. Next base: position 806 of record JBBKWZ010000191.1, read on the forward strand.
GGACTGGCGCGTTAGCCTTGTGATAGAAGTTTGAGACCATCGTCCCATTAATGGGCTCGGCTGGATGGCTGGGCCACCAGCCTACAACGTTCGATCGCAGGCCGTTTTGTGATAGAATATTCCAAAGTGCCTTCACTTTTCTATTCGATCCCAGAACGGGCCGAATGCCTTGCCCATTCTCGTTGGGCTGCGTGAAGTGGATAATGCCATGCTTATCCGCCGTATGCCCCGTTGCGATACTGGTCCAGAGCATCGGCGAGAATGGAGGATCGAGCGTCGTAATGTTTCCCATCACCCCGCGGTTGATCAACTTCTCCAGCGTAGGCATGTGCCCTGCATCCATTAAAGGTGTGATCACCTTCCAGTCAGCGGCATCCCAGCCGATGAGAAGAACTTTTTTGGCAAGCCGTTCGGCCATTGTAACTGGTTGGTTAGGTGCGTTCGCGGTGGAGAGACGGGTCAACGACAGCGGCCATTTCTGATTCGGGCAAAGCACCGCCAAAGAATGAATTCAATTCTTTGGCCACGGAAAGAGGATCGGACAAGGCAGACTGATGGGCAATCCCAATCATCGGACTCCTTGTGCGACGGATCCACGACTTTGCCTGGGCCACCTGGCGTTCGTAGGCCCGGCGGAGCACGTCCTTATCCGCTGAACTCCGACCATCCCGGTCTAACATCGCAGATTGCGAGTTAAGGATTTCCTCTATATCCCTCTCCATGAATACAACATGGTAAGCTGGGCCTTGAGGTAGATAATGGAGTAAGGGCGCTACGACTTTCGCCACAAGGCCATCTGCGTCCGGCAGCCACGTGGAGTCTGACGCGAGTCCCTTCACTTTTGCATGTTCGAAATAACCACGGGGGTTGCTGACGTCCGCTCCGCGAACGCCATCCGTGTATGGCGCCATGCCTCCAGCAGACAACATCTGCATCATCATTGACGTGCCAGAGCGGGGTAGGCCCGTGACGATCGTGATGGAAAGGTCCTTCAGTTCCTCGGGTGGCAATCGCTTCTGCACCGCAGGTCCTTTCTTCGACTCAGCCTGCTCGGTTCCAGCTGCCTCGGCTTCCGCTTTCTTCGCAGACATCTGCTCGGTCAGTTCGTCATGTTCTTTTTTGCGCTCCGCGATCCAATCTCTTCCCCGGACAGCGCGCCACGCCACAAGACCTCGGTAGCCCAAGGCCAAAAGGCCGAGTGATCCTTCTTTCGGGATTTCGAATGAGGCCGGGGGTTGCTCGTTATGCTCGTCGGACATTTTGATGTACGCGTTGGAGTGCAGATCGTCTTAAGAAAGCGAATTACGCGACGGCTGTTGCGGGTCTTATACGCTTCTCCATGAACTCCTCATGCGCCTGAGCCTTCGCCGGCTCCTCAAGGTGTTGGCGGTACAACTGGACCAGGAAGAAATGGGCCCGCCGAATGCCTGGTGCCTGTTTCACGGCCACTTCGAAGGCTTCCGCTGCGCGCTCGAACATTCCCAGGCGCATCAGCGCTTCGCCTAGGTGGAAATGAGCGGCGGGGAAAAAGTGCCGAAACCCGACCGCTCGGAGCGCGGCTTCCGCAGCTTGCTCGTACAGATCTCTGCGCAGCAGCGAAAGTGCGAGTCCGCGGTGCCCGTCTGCATCGTTCGGGTCGATGGTCAGCGACTTCTGAAAGGAGCGCTCGGCGTCTTCCCACTTCTTCGCTCGAAGAAAGGCCTCGCCAATGCGGTTGTGTAGAGCCGGAAGATTAGGGTCGGCCTTTTCCGCGCGACGAAGACATGCCAACGCCGTGTCTATTTCGCCCTGCTCTAGATGGAGGGAGCCTTCGATCAAATCCAGACGCCCATCGGAGGGCGTGTATTCAGCTCCGTCATGCCTGGTTCGGTCGCCAGGACCGTATCCAAATTTAACCGCATTCTCGAGCAGCTTGCTTTTCCTTTCCTCGTACTTCTGCTTGTGCTCGGCCAGGATCATGCGAACCTTAGCAAGCATCTCAAACGCTTCATTGGTGTTCTTCAACTCCTGATGACACTTTAGCAACCAGATCGCATAGCGAGACGTGGACGGTTCCTCTCCGTGAATTTGCTTGAGCAGGTCCAGCGCCTTCTCAACGCGATTGGTCGAGAAGTAAACGCGCGACAAGTAGAACTTCGACTCTCGTACGGTCTTGTCGACTTGGTCTGCAGAAGTGCCTTCGGGTGCATCAATGTATCCGAGTTCGATTAGTTGTTTCATCGACTCCTGTTCAGCCCACGGGTCGATCTTGGCGGATGCGGCACTCCGTTTGTCCCCCTCGTCAATGCTTTCCCATGTGTCCACGTATTCTATCTCTGGTGAATTTTCGAACGCTTGCACGAGCGGCTGGCCCTTCATGTCGCGGCCGACCGGCAATCCGTAAAGTGCCAGAAGTGTTGGCGTGATGTCGAGCAGTGTGGCGCCGAAGACGCGCTCATCCTTCTTGATGCCCGGCCCGGCCATAACAAAGACGCCGTGCTGTCGGTGTTCATAGGCGGGCCCAGCTGGTTCTTTAGGTAGGGAAAGAGGGCGGAGATGGTCAGAGTGAAACCCGTGGTCGGACATAACGATGACCGTCGTGTCGTCGTCCACCTGCATAAGCAGTTGCCCCAGCATCATATCGTGGAAACGATAGCACGCCGCGACTGCGCCTTTGTAGCGCTCGAACAGTGCAGGAGGGACGTTTGGAAGTTGGGGCGGATGGAACTTCATGAACCCGTGTCCGAAGTGATCCACCGTGTCCAAGTAGACGGCGGAGAAGTCCCATTCCGTGTTGTCGAGAAGCCACGTAATCGTTGCGTGCGTGGTAGCAGCCTCGGCGATCATCCTGGCTATCTGGGTGCCTCGCAAGTCAACTAGCGGGTCGACTTCTTCAATGGATGGAACGAACGGCGTAAGGTGAGCGGCCGTAAGTTCGCTTACATGAACGCGAAAGTCCTTCAGCGCGTCCGACAGCTCAGCAGGATGAATCGTACCGGGAGGTACGTCCCACTCATCCGGCGTGACACCGACGGAACGATGATAGAAGTTCGACACCGTGACGCCGTCAACCCGTTCGGCCGGATGGCTTGGCCACCATCCAACCACGTTCGTTTTCTTGCCAACCTGGTTTAAGATGTTCCAGATGGCTTTGACTTTGCGGCTCGTTCCTAACACAGGGCGCACACCCATGCCATCCGGTGTGGGTTGAAGGAACCCGAGAATGCCGTGTTTGTCAGCCGTATGCCCCGTGGCAATGCTGGTCCAGAGCATTGGAGATAAAGGAGGATCCAGCGTTGCCAGATTCCCCATGACGCCGCGGTTTACAAGGCTTTCCAGAGATGGCATCAGCCCCGAATCCATCAGCGGCGTAATCACCTTCCAATCCGCCGCATCCCATCCGATGAACAACACCTTTCGATTGTTGGGCGTGGGAAGCATAGCAATCGAGGTGTTTGGCTTGCGAGCCGAGGAGGGGAGTTCGCTTTCGGTAGCGCAAGTTCGGAATTGCCGAAAGGCCACTAGCTACATGCTCTGGCCTCCCGCAAGAAATCTATGCCTGAGCGTTGGGTTACTTCGTCAGCAACATGGATTCCACGAAGCTTCCCTGCGGCGTCTCTAACCGATAGAGATAGGTGCCACTTGGAAGGTCGCCCGCTTCGAAGACTACGCTATGCGGACCAGCCTCCAGTACACCATCTTGGAGCAATCGTACCTGACGCCCAAGTACGTCAAACACTCCAAGGCGGACTCGCGCAGCTTCCGGCAAGCTGAAGCGGATCGTCGTACTCGGGTTGAAAGGATTCGGATAGTTGGTCACAAGGCCAGTCCCAGTCGGCGCGTCTTCCGATGTCTGGTTTGACGGCACTTCAAAAATCTCAGTTTCCGGGCTCCATTCGGCTACAGCGGTTCGCGTCGAAGAGGTCGCCGCGGACTTCTCAAATTCAAAGCTGCTGTTGGCCACCGCGTCGGGGTGAGTGCCTACCTGGCACGTATTGATATAGACGCCCGCGGGGGCTCCGGCAGGTATGCGTTGATGTACGGTGTGCAAAAGGCTGCCTCCCGCACCAATCGTCCGCGTTATCGGGCCTCTTCTCCGTTCGACGCCCGGTCCTTCGATATCAATCCAGATGTCCACGTCGACTGCCGTAGCCAGGCTGTTAAAGATTTCGAGGTCGTAATCAAAGCTTCCGCCGTCGGAATTGACGACGATCGGCGGCCCGGCGAAAGAACAGCTGATGGACGTATCCGCACCCCGATCGCCTGCGTGGATGGGTGTGTCTGGGGTGGCCCCATAAGCATACTCATGAAGGCAAATGGAGTTGACGTCCTTCGAGGTCGATACGCGGGCCCAGCCATAGTGCCTGGTTGGTACTCCGTTTCTATCTGCGATAAACCTCAAGCCGACGAACGCGTCGTTTCCTCCGTGCCATGGTCCAAAGCCGTATGAAAAGAGCGCGCGGACGCTATAGCCCGTGTCATTGTCGAAGTTTTGAAGGGATGAAATGCTAGCACCTGAGCTCAGGTCCTGGGCGTAGTGTCCCGACGCGAGGGCCATGAACCTGTTTTCAGGAAAATTGCCGTCGATATCCCCCCAACATGTAAACGTATGGCAATTCGTGCCAGAGTCTAACGGTGCAAAACTCCAACCGTGAGTTAGGCGGAAATCATTTGCGCCATTCGCATCGAGGTCAATGAAATGTGTTGCCGCATTGAAGCAAACATCCGGCTCAACGTCGGTATAGATCACTTGGCCGATTGAAGCCGGCGTAATGGCAACCGCGATACCGGCGGTAGTTGCGTAGGCTGCGAGCCGTTTTTCGAAAGCGTTGGGAGTCTTGTCCATACCAAATAGTCGGAGGGCTTTCGACGATAGAATCGTAGGCTGCAAATGTGAGGAGACATCTTGCTAGAGGCGTGGGCGAGTTCTGTAGGATCTGAAACAGTCGCGAAACTGGGCGAAGACCTCTGACCTCCTAAAACCGCACGCGTGGAAGAGTACGAGGGAGCAGCCTATGTTTCAAGCAACAGATGGGATTAGGCTTGACTTGACTTTCGTTGTCCCGTACAAGACTCTCGAAACTCAACCCTCCAATCACCAACGAGACTATTCCCGCTTTGTGGTTTCACCCCATAACGCAAAGCTCACAAGTTGCAAGGAAACGCGATCAAGGACGGCTCGTTATAGAGGCTCCAATTTCAATCCACCAAAAGACGAACTACATGGCTTTCACCCTCCCTGATCTCCCCTACGCCCACGATGCGTTGGAGCCGCATATTGACACCAAGACGATGCAGATTCACCACGGAAAGCATCATCAGGGGTATACAAATAACCTGAATGCAGCCATTGAGGGCACGAGAATGGACGGCCTCAGCATTGAGGACCTACTTCGCTCTCCGGCAAACCCAGCAATCCGTAACAATGGTGGAGGGTTCTACAACCACGCCTTGTTTTGGTCTGTGATGGCTCCCAACGCCGGCGGTGTGGCATCCGGCGCTCTGGCGAGTGCCATCGACGCAGCTTTTGGTTCGTTCGATGCGTTCAAAGAAAAATTCGCAGCGGCAGCAGGCAGTCGATTTGGTTCGGGATGGGCGTGGCTGATCAAGAAGGCCGACGGTACGCTGGCGGTGACTTCAACGCCTAACCAGGACAACCCGCTTATGGACGTTGCCGATGAGCAAGGAACGCCGCTACTCGGCCTCGACGTTTGGGAACATGCGTACTACCTCAATTACCAGAATCGTCGCCCGGACTATGTATCGGCGTGGTGGAATGTGGTGAATTGGGATGAGGTTGCCCGCCGTTTCGAGAGCGCTGGCTGAATAACGTCAAATGGATTGTAGGGGCGCGACGTATCGCGCCCCTACGATTGTTTGGGTGCTCGTCTTACAACGGCGATGTTGGAAAAGGCCAGCCAAGGAGTCAGTCGGGCGAGCCAAACTTCGAGACGTTGCATGCCAGGCAAGCCACCTATGAGTGGCAACGGAACGAAATCAGATGCGTACTCGACCACGTCTAATTCCAGGATGTTCTCGAGGAAGTTGATCCAGTGCGAACGGTCCCAGGCAATGACGTGGCCTCGGTTCACGTAATGGCGCCGGAAGAGATTGCTCCATACAACTGTTGGGCGGACAGGGTTGGGAACCGCAAACACAGCGATGCCTCCCGGTTTTACAAGACACATCGCCCCTCGGACAAAATCCACTGGGCGGTGCGTGTGCTCCAAAACGTGTGATGCAACAACGCAGTCGAACAGGCGCTCTGTTGGGAAGAGTTTGTCTGCGGTCGCCAGAATGGACTCGCTGAGATCCACGCGCTCTGACGTGATCTCAAGACACCGTGCATCCATGTCCGAGGCTACGAAACGAAGGTCAGAGCGGCATCGGCGGATCTCCACCAATGTGTGACCAACACCGCAACCGATGTCTAACACCGTGCCCTCCGGCCCCAGGTGGGTAACAACCAATTCTGCAACGGCCTTGTGATAAGGCTTTCGTTGCAAATCGTAGGGGACGTGGATGTTCGTATTCGCCGTAGGCATCCAGCAAGCTAGACCAACTACTGCGCCGATACAGGCGAAACGAATTTGAGCCAGCCACTATCGTCGCGGTAATTCTCAATCACGGCGATCAGTCCACCGGTTTTATACGTCTCCATTATGCTGTGGACCTCTGTGCGGAACTCTTCCAATGCGTTCGCAATCAGGTCAGGACGGTATCCACGCTCGCCCATCTCGATGGTCATCTCCATCGACATGATGCGCCCAAGTGCTTTGCCCAGTTCCACGAGTTTGCGCTGTGGAAGCGACCAATCGACATCGAACGAGAGGACGTCGCGGAAATAGTCTGCAGCGCGGGCCGTGCTATCCTCTTGCTTCAAATACTGGTAGAGGTTGGTTTCCTTCATCCGCCGCATGCTCTTCAGAACGGATTCTGAAATCTGCTGGTAGAGGATGTCGTTAGAACCCTCAAAGATCTGAAACGGGCGACTGTCATTTGTAGAGCGCCCGGCGATGTGATCCTCGCGATAACCTTTGGCACCCATCAGTTGCAATAATGACTGAGACGCTTCGTGCATCAGATCCGTCACTACAGTCTTCATTGCGTTGGCTTTGAGGCCTTCGCCCGAAAGGTCGACGTCGATGCCTGCGTTCTCTGACGAATGAAGACACATCGCGGCGCAGGCGGTGACGCTTGCCTGCAGCCGTGCGATTCGAGCTCTTACTTGGTCATAATCGAAGAGGGGAGAACCACCTACAAAGCGTTCCCGACAGTGTTCAACCGCCTCGTCAAGCATCCTCCGCAGGTAACCCATCGCCATGCCCGGGAATTGGAGCCGGCTTCGGTGCAGAAGGTCCAGCATCAATTTGATACCCGTCGTTTTTGGATGGAGCCGCGCCATCGCGGGTACTTCGACATCAATTTTATTGCGGCCGTACGGGATCATTCGCAGGCCTAGGTTTCTGTACGTCTCCTCTACTTCAATGTGCTGGCCAGGCGCGTTGACGTTGCACACAAAGAAATCAATGTCGCGCTGAAGATTTCCGTCTGTGGCGCGACCTCGAGCTGTGAGCAGCCAGAAATCAGCCCAACCAGTGAGGCCCGCCCAATGCTTGGTGCCTTGTATGTGGTAGGAGTCACGTCCCGTGGCGGTGTAGGCCGTCTGCATACCCAATGCGTCAGAGCCGTGATCGGGCTCCGTGATCATCAGTCCACCCATTTTCTTGTTCCGCAGAATCGCTTCGAAGACAGGTCGTTTGACGGCATCCGAACCGTACTTGCCAACCGGCTGCAAGAACAGGCCACCGTTGATACCAATAGTCAGGCAGAGCGGAAGGGATTCGTAGCCAGTAGCCTCAAGTGTAGAAAGGCACTCCGAAATATTGTTGCCACGTCCGCCGAACTCACGCGGGATGTACACCGAAAGCGGGTCAATCTCCCGAACCTGATTCATAACGAACGGCGGAAGTCCACGCTCCAGGTTTAGCTCATCGCCCGATGTTCGCGTACGAAAAACATCCCGGAGCCGAGCGCTGTAATGACTCAGAAATTCCGGGAAACTCTGCCGAACACGCTGCATGGGTGCAGCGTCGCGAACTGAAGTGAGCGGGAAAGCGCTCATAAGCGTAAACTGCGGCCGACCGCAGCGGAGGTAAATGATGTGATTTGAAGGCGTACAGCCAACCAATTCGTCAAAGTACGTGCCCGTACGGTGTTAACTGGCTCTACTCCGTATTTTGTCACAGCGCCGAGTAGGCGTCCAAATGTCTTGCTTGTGACGGAATAGCACGTCCTGTATTAATAACCACCTTTGAATCCGGTTGTGTTTGTCGAAGTTCCTCCGGACATAGCCTGGCGGATGGTTTCCGAAAGCACAGTTGTAGACGATCCGTCGGAGATACTATCGGAGAGCGAAAGGGAGCGCCTGGATTCGTATTCGTTTCTGGATCGGCGCCGTCGGTTTGTGTTCGGGCGCATTGCGGCTCGCGGCCTCCTCGCAGAACGGTTGGGTGTTTCGCCGAACGAGGTGCCACTTTCCGTGGCTTCGGATGATGCGCTCGAAGTGGACGGACATGCGCTATTCGTGTCCATCAGCCATGCGGGCCACGGACCTTCGGCGCGTTCCATCGCCCTTATCGCTACCAGACCGATAGGCGTAGATTTAGAGGAGATTGTTCCCCGCCGTGAGGACCTCTATCGCCGCATTCTCCACTCTGACGAGTATGGCTTGCTTGAGTCGATGGATCTCCCGCACAATGATGCCCAACTTCTACTTTGGTCGCTGAAGGAAGCTGTGCTCAAGGGGCTGCGCACTGGCTTTCGGCGCTCGGCGCAAACAGTACATCTCGACGATCTCTCGAACGGCACGGGTCACGCTCATATGGATGATGGCCCCTCTTGGAATCTCCGCTATGCCCGCGTGGATGGATTCTGGACGTCCCTTGCCTTCCTGGATTAGAAGATCGCTGGTCCAAGAGAGTTCGCCAGGGTAAGCTGAAGTGCTGAGCTTTCGCCGGCATAGGCCACCATTAGCCGACCGTGTTGGAAGACGCTCACGTTTCTTCCGCCAAAGGAGTCGATCAGGAATTCGTTTACCGCGTGCTCTGCCACTTGGCGTGATTCGAATTCATAGATGCGGATTCGCCCACCCTGAACCCTGTACTCGTATCCCACGTCAGCCAGCGCGAACGGAAAGACGAGGTTCGTCGAACGAAGCACGTAGCCCTGCTGACCAAGGTGAGTGAGCAGGTCATCGACATTGTCAATGGATTGAGGCTCTTGTGTATCTGTGTTTGAGCGCGAGGCCGCACACCCCGCTAGGAGAAGAAGTACGAGGACAAAGGTTGGGGACAGAAGGCTTGTCGACATGGCGTCCTCGAATGTGTTGGTGAGACGATGCAACGACTAGGATGCAGATAAAGCCTGCTATGCTACGCCAGGGTACGTGCATTTGCCCCACGGCCATCTAGCGGCGGGCATTCGTCAGGCCGTCCTAAAACTGTACGGGGACGACTATGCTGCATGAAAGGTCTCCTTCGTCGGACGGGTTGTCCTTTTGGAAGAAGACATAGCCCAGCGGGCCATCGGTGGTGAACGCAGGTAGCGTCGCTTCAAACGGAACGAACTCCTCCTTCATCCAATCGCCTTGCGCTTGCGCGGGCGCCACCGCGAGCTCGTTCATATCCACGTCGAACAACCGAACCGGAAACGATGCCTCGAAATACCATGTCCCGCGGGCCTGGCCCGTAACCGTAAGCGGACTGGAGATCGTGCTGTTGACTTGGGGCGAAATGACCTGGATATCGTCCGTGCAGGGAATCGTGAGTTCTGGGAGCTCGGCGGAAGGAGGGGAAGGATCGAGGGACGGCTCGCAGCCGGTTAGCGCAAGCAGAGAAGCAATCAAAGAGAGTCGGGCAGTCATGGCAGAATTCGACTTTTGAAGTTTCGTCGCCTAGCGCAAATCAGAAAAAGTATCACACGAAGCCGGATTGCCAGACTGAAAGCCTGTCTGGAATGCCTGCGTTCTTTGCCGGGAGGAGCCATGGGTGAACCCGTCCGGCGTCACACGTTGTCCCGCCATTTGCTGCATTCGGTCATCCCCTACGGCCGCCGCGGCTGCAAGTCCTTCCTCAATGTCGCCCCGTTCCAGCATACCACGGGCATGGTACCCCCAGACGCCGCCGTAGCAATCCGCTTGGAGTTCTGTTCGAACGGACAAGTCGTTCGCGTCGCGCTGATTGGTTCGGCTCTGCGCCTGACTCACGGCATCCAGTGTTCCTTCCAGGTTCTGAATGTGATGACCAAATTCGTGCGCGATGACATAGGCGATTGCGAAATCACCGGAGGCCCCAAAGCGCTGCAATTCTCGGAAGAAGGAAAGGTCGAGGTAAATGATTTGATCGCCCGGACAATAGAAGGGCCCAGTTGCCGAGGAATTCAAACCACAGGCCGACTGTACCGCGCCATCGTAGAGGTAGAGCTGGGGATCCCGATATCGAACACCCGCCTGAGGACCAATGCTCCGCCACGTGTCCTCAAGATCTCCCATAACAGCCGCGACGAAATCGCCGGCTTCGTCATTTGCCGGCCCCGCTGTGGATTGCTGTGCAGTGTCGGACTGCTGCGCATCGCCAAACAGTTGCAGGATTTCCGTCGGATCAGCTCCAAAAAGTAGTGCAAGGAGTCCAATAAGAAGCAACGGACCGCAACCTAGGGCAGCGCCCCGACCCGCACGCCGACCACGGCCGTCAATTACGTTGTCGCTTCTGCGACTTTCTTGCCACCGCATCTTGAGATCGGATGATTAGGAATCACAGAAAGTACGCGTGAGTTCGATTCGTCATAGAAGCTGAGGCCGTTAAACTTCCTACATTTCCACTTGTACGGATGCCCCAACGGGCATTTGGAACAACGAATCCGGGGCGGTTGGCTCGAAGCGAACATCAGCTAGTGAACCCTGCGCCCGTGGTTCTCCAAGTCCCTCATCGGTCCACCGGAAAGAACGAAAACCTTCTTGCAAAGTGATGCCCTCAACCTGCTGCTCGCCGTCGTAAAGCATAATCGTTTCTGGGGAATTGCCGCCATCCGGGAAGCGTCCTGGATAGGAAATCACGTACCGTACCCCTCCTACACGATTCGTCTCTGGATCAATTAGGATGTAGTAGTAATCATCTGGAGCATCACCCGTGCCTGGTTCAAATGTCACGCGAACCAAGTCATACGAGATGCCTTCCACGGTTGTCTGCCCGGCTAACTCAAGATTCACCCCTGGATCAGCCAGTACGAAGGGCATCGCGATGAAGTAGTAGGGCGTCAAACTCCAGAACCTGGCATTGATTGGAAGCTCGGCGGCATCAGGCATCGTCCATGCCTCTTCACCCGTCCAGCCAAAGGAGATCGTCGTGTCTGACATCAGCGTGTGACGTGCCCGACTGCTCCACGTGTCAACAATTTGCTCGGTGTCGATGGGCGGCTCATTTCCACCGCGTTCGTAACTATATCGAAAATGGAGAGGACCGTTCCAATACCAACGCTCAAGACCACCATGAGCTTCAATGGCTGCCAGCACAATCCGTCCGGCCTCCGTGCCGGCAAGTCGGGCTGCGGCGTCGGCAACGCGCCCTGTAACGGAAGATGAGTCCGGGCGGGCAAGCTCTACCGTGTCCTCAAGAACATTCGCTTGGGTTGCTGATTCGTCAACACAGCCAGAGAGGATGCCGATCAGCATTAGGAGTGTGAAGCAACGCATTGGCGAATCTCAGGAGTGGGTGTTGGTTGAGCTAAAAAGGCCAGTCGTCTCTGACGTTCCTTGTTGCCCAACTAGTCGGGTTCGGCCAAATCTACTTCACCTCCGCCAATCGAACGGCGCATGACCCACTAACTGAAGGTGGAGTTCGTTCTCGCGCGAAAGGTGAAGTCACTCAATTTGGATGGTGCTCTGGCCGCTGGCGAAGCCCCAGACCCAGACATTGCCGGTGCCCTCGCAGGAGATCCGCAACCAATCGAAGTCGAAGTCCGGCGCGTCGTACCCTCCATTCCCGATCGCGAAGTGATGAGAGATGGTCTCAAACGGCAGGAACTGGCCGTATATGCAACTGCCGATTAGGTACTTCTCCGCTAGTGGGCCAAGACAATGTTCGGGGCGAAATAATGTATCGTCCATCATGACTTCGTCTTCGTCTACCATCCCCTTACAGTTGAGCGCCATCGCCGCAGGATTGCTTGCCCAGTAGCTACCGGAGTAGTCCAAACAGATGCTGCTGCTGGCAATACTATCACAACAACCAATATTCTGCCCGTATGCGGGAATGCCGGTCATCGAAAGCACGCAGATAGCAATCGTCCCTATGGCAAATCTGTTGACAATTCGATACTGCATAACACCGTTCTCCAATTACCACGCATAATAAACGCATCCTCGATCCACGGTGTTTCGGTACCACAGAATCCGCAGCGTACGATGCTGCGTTCTATCTTACGTGTAACAGAAATTCCCACTCCGCATGGCCTACACGCCCATAAATCCCATCAGGTTTGTCACTGCCGCGAGCCTGTTCGATGGACATGATGCCGCGATCAACATCATGCGGCGCATTTTGCAGGCGCAGGGTGCAGAGGTCATCCACCTTGGGCACGACCGTTCCGTTTTGGACGTGGTGAATACAGCCATTCAGGAGGACGTGCAGGGCATCGCAATCTCGTCGTATCAGGGCGGCCACGTCGAGTACTTCAAGTACATGGTTGATCTGTTGAAGGAGCGCGGGGCCGGACATATCCGCGTTTACGGCGGCGGCGGCGGCGTGATCGTCCCGGAGGAAATTGCAGAACTCGAAGCCTACGGTGTCGCCAAAATTTTCTCGCCTGAGGATGGGATGCGGATGGGTCTGGAAGGGATGATTGAATCGATGATCCGCGAATGCGACTTTGATCCGCTCCTTGGCTCCAGTAAGGGAGAAGCGGAGAGTGTAGGAGGGGGTGAGGTTAATGTCGCAGCTCCTTCAAAGACGGACGCGAAGCTGGTCGCCCGCTCTTTGACCGCCGTGGAGAAACGTCTGACAGAGGGCCCGGTTGGTGGGGATGGCGCCGGATCGCCTCTTGAATCCACGACACCCGTAGTCGGTATCACGGGAACGGGCGGTGCTGGTAAATCCACACTGACGGATGAGCTTGTCCGTCGATTCCTGAACGACTTCGACGACATTCATGTGGCCATCCTTTCCGTTGATCCTACGCGTCGGAAGACGGGCGGGGCGCTTCTGGGTGATCGCATCCGAATGAACAGCCTCTACGGAGAGCACACCGACCGTGTATATATGCGGTCTTTTGCGACGCGGCAGGCACACCGGGCGACCACTCAGGCGCTCCATGCAGCAGTCGATGTGTGTAAGGCTGCCGGGTTTGACCTCATCATTGTGGAAACGGCGGGCATCGGCCAATCCGATACAGAAATCGCTGAGTTGGTGGACGTCTCTCTCTACGTGATGACGCACGATTTTGGCGCGCCCACCCAGCTTGAGAAAATTGGAATGTTGGACGTGGCAGATCTGGTGGCACTTAACAAATTCGAGCGGCGCGGTTCTGCCGATGCCCTTCGAGACATCAAAAAGCAAGTTCAGCGCAATCACGCGGCCTTTTCGGAATCGCCCGATACGATGCCGGTCTATCCGACGATGGCAGCGCAGTTCGCGGATCCGGGAGTCTCCCGGCTCTACCTGGCGCTCCTCGACAAACTGAATACGGAGCACAATTTCAACCGAACGTCGAACCTGCTTGAAGCGGCGTCGCTTCCGGAGTCCGATCCAGCGACACTCGCCCTTATCCCACCTAAACGGCAGAGGTACCTCGCCGAGATTGCCGAAACGTGTCGGACATACCGACAATGGGCGGAAGAACAGTCTGGTTTTGCGCGGAAGTGGGGCCAGGCTGTCGGCGCCAAAGAGCAGCTTGCGAATTGGAACCCGGAGGACGCCGGGCCGCTGGTGGAACGTCTCGAGCAGATGTCGGAGCACTGGTGGGGCAAACTTGATCCACGCTGCCGGACCATCCTCGATAATTGGGATGCGGTCTCCGCGACGTTTCGCGCGGATGAATTCGTGTACAAAGTTCGGGGTAATGAAATCCGGCAACCACTTTTCCGCGAAACGCTCTCACGCACCAAAGTGCCGCGTGTGGCGCTTCCACGCACAGAAGACCCAGGCGAACGTCTCCGCTTCGCGCTGACCGAAAACCTGCCCGGTTATTTCCCGTTTACGGCCGGGGTATTCCCGCTCAAGCGAGAAGGCGAAGATCCGACGCGCATGTTCGCCGGAGAGGGAACACCCGAGCGCACGAACAAGCGCTTCCACCTCGTCAGTCTGGGCTTGCCTGCCAAGCGCCTTTCAACAGCGTTCGACTCGGTGACGCTCTATGGTCGTGATCCCGGCGAACGACCAGACATCTACGGAAAGGTCGGCACGTCGGGCGTTTCGATCTGCTCGTTGGATGACATGAAGAAGCTTTATTCGGGCTTTGACCTCTGCAATCCCGAAAACGAGCGTCTCGATGACGATCAACGGCCCCGCGCCGATGATC